>CAYVRY010000031.1:0-19215 GCA_964452895.1 uncultured Halobacteriales archaeon | reverse complement strand
ACCGTGGTGCTCGAGGACGACCCGCGCTTCAACGCCGGGACCGGCAGCAACCTGCGCCTGGACGGAAAGACCATCGAGATGGAAGCCGCCGTGATGACGGAAGACGGCCGCTTCGGCGCCGTGGCGTGCATCCAGCGGGTGAAGAACCCGGTGCGCGTGGCGACAAAGCTCCATGAGACACCGCACAACCTGCTCGCCGGGGCCGGTGCCACGGCGTACGCCCGGGCCCACGGGCACGAGGACCACGACCCGCTCACACCGAACGCCCAGGCCAAGTTCGAGCGCGTGCGGCGGATGGTGACCAGCGGCGACCTGGAACCCGGCTGGTTCGACTGGGATCCCGCCGAGCTGCGCAAAAACTGGAACTACGACGTCCCCATGCAACAAGTGTTCGGCCCCTCGGACACGGTGGGTGCGGTGGCCTGCGACGGCCCCCGGTTCGCCGCCGCCCTGTCCACCGGGGGCACCACGAGCACCCTGCTGGGCCGGATCGGGGACGTCCCCCTGCCCGGGTGCGGATTGCAGGTGGGCCCCGCAGGCGCCGTGTGCGTCACGGGGGACGGCGACCACCTGGCACGCGCCCGCCTCGCCGACCGCGTCTATGCCTGGATCGAGGCCGGGAAGGACGAAGCGCATTGCGTCGCTGAAGCGATCGCGCTGTTCCCGCCGGAAGTGGCCGTCGGGCTCATCCTGGTGACCCCCACCGGTCATGCGGGCGGCAGCAACCTGAAAATGGCCTGGAACGCGCAGGAGGCGTCCCCATGATCCAGGCGAAGACCATCGTACCGCGGGGGAACCTCGTCGCCGTGGGCGGCAACGTGGACAAATCCGCCGAGATGGAGGTACTGCGGACCATCATGAAACTCCCCGAGGACGGCTCCAGGACCGTGGAGATCATCCCCACAGCAAGCAGCACCCCGCAAGAGACCGCGCTGCAGTACGTCGAATCGTTCAAACGGATCGGCGCCGAGAACGTGGGCGTCATGGACGTCGAAGAACGCAATGAAGCGAACAACCCGGAAAACGTCCAACGCGTGATCGATGCGGACGTGGTCTTCTTCACGGGAGGCGACCAGTTGCGCATCACGAACCTGCTGGGAGGCAGCCAGATCCTGAACGCCCTGCTGGGGCACTACCAACGCGGCGGCGTGATCGCCGGGACCAGCGCCGGCGCCGTGGCCATGGGCCAATCCATGATCTATGAAGGCGAGGAAAAACTCGCCATGCGCAAGGGCACCGTCCAGATGACCGCCGGGATGGGTTTCATCCGCAACGCGATCCTGGACTCCCATTTCACGCAACGGGGCCGGTTCAAACGGCTGCTCGAAGTGATCACCGGGCACCCCGGCATGATCGGGCTCGGGCTGGACGAGGACTCCGGTGTCATCGTCCGCCACGGCGTCCACCTGGAGGCGATCGGGTCCGGCGTCGTGGTGGTCATCGACGGCCACGAGATGCGCTACAGCAACATCGCCCAGATCCCCATCGGTGCCGCCATCGCCGAAGAAGGCGTCCTGGTCCACACCCTGACCAAAGGCCACGGCTATCACCTCACCGAGCGGCGCTACATGCGCCCCGATGAGCTGGAGCCGCTGGACGACCCCGATGATCCGCATTAGCGCTGATTGAGCGGGAAGCACGCGCGAGCCCCGCGTATTGTGGACCTGTGGGAACCGGGCTCCGGAAACAGGCGCAGGGATTATCCCGTCGTTCCCCATCACCGGATCGAACCATGGAGATCCTCGCCCTGCGCGCCCTGCGCGGCCCGAACTTTTTCGCCCGGTTCCCCGTCATCTACATGGCGCTGGACATCCAAGATCTGGAATCCAAACCCAGCGACCGGCTCCCGGGTCTCAACGCCCGCCTCAAGGCGACCATGCCGAGCCTGCAAGGACACCACTGCAGCCCCGGCGTGCATGGGGGGTTCTTCCAGCGCCTGGAACGGGGCACATGGGCCGGGCACATCGTGGAACACATCGCGATCGAACTGCAATGCCTGGCCGGCATGGAGGTGGGCTACGGCAAGACCCGCGACCTGGCAGCACCCGGTGTCTATTCCGTGGTCTACCGCTACCGGGACGAAACGAGCGGCCTGCTCGCGGGCCGACGCGCCGTACAGCTCCTTGTCGACCTCATCGAAGGCAAGGAGGTGGACGTGGCCCCGATCATCGAGGAGCTCAAACACACCCGGGAGCAGAACCAGTTCGGGCCGAGCACGGCGAGCATCATCGAGGAAGCCGTTCGACGCGGCATCCCCTACCGTCGACTGAACACCCAATCCCACGTGATGTTCGGACACGGTCACCGACAACAACACATCCAAGCGAGCATGACCGGGCAGTCCCGCGTGTTCGGCGTGGAGGTCGCCGCGGACAAGGCGTGGTCGAAGATGCGCCTCGGGGAAGGCGGGATCGCCGTGCCGGAAGGCGGCAGCGCGGACTCGCTGGAACACGCCCTCGTCGTCGCCGAAGAGATCGGCTACCCCGTCGTGGTGAAGCCGCTGGACGCCAACCATGGACGCGGGATCACCACGGAGGTCCAGAACGCCGAGGAACTCAAGGCCGCCTATGAAGCCGCCCGGGTCCATCATGGGACCGTCGTCGTGGAACGCCACGTGCCCGGGGAAGACCATCGCCTGCTGGTCGTCGGCGGCGAGCTCGTGGCCGCCGCCCGCCGCGAAGCCGCCCACGTGATCGGGGACGGCCATCGCACGGTTCGGACGCTCATCGACATCGAGAACAGCGACCCGCGCCGCGGCATCGGGCACGAGAGCATGCTCACCCGGATCGAAGTGGAACGCAACACCCAACGCATGCTCACCCTGCAGGAACTCACCCTGGAGAGCGTCCCGGAAGCCGGCCGCAAAGTGGTCTTGAAATCCACCGCGAACCTGTCCACCGGGGGCACCGCGACGGACGTCACCGACGAGATCCATCCGGACATCCGGCACATGGCACAACGGGTCGCCCGCATCGTGGACCTCGACATCATCGGCATCGACATCGTCGCGCCGCACCTGCACGCCCCCCTGGAACAGACCGGCGGCGGCATCGTGGAGGTCAACGCGAGCCCCGGCCTGCGCATGCACCTGGCCCCCACCCATGGCACGCCGCGCGACGTCGCGGGTCCCATCCTGGACCGGCTCTTCCCGGAGGACGACGGCCGGGTCCCCATCATCGCCGTCGCGGGCACGAACGGCAAGACCACCACCGCGCGACTCATCGCACACTGCCTGAAATACTCGGGCGCCCGCGTGGGCCTCGCCACCACGGACGGCGTGGAAGTGGAAAACCAGACCATCCTCAGCGGCGACTTCACCGGCCCCCGGGGCGCCCAGGCCGTCCTGCGCGAACCCACCACCACGCATGCCGTCATGGAGGTCTCCCGCGCCGGGATCCTTCGCCGCGGCATGGGCGTCGACCGGGTGGACGTCGCCGTCCTGCTCAACGCGCGCGAAGACCACATGGGTGTTGACGACATCCAGGACCTGGAAGACCTGCAACGGTTCGCCCGCACGGCACCCGAGATCGCAGAGGCCGCCGTGTTGAACGCCGACGACCCCATCGCCCTGGAGATCCACAAGGAAGGAGGACTTCGGGGCCGCACGATCCTGTTCACCCGGGACCCGGGACACCCCGCCCTGGAAGCCCACCTGGAGGCGGACCCCGGCAACCTCGCCGTGGTGGCCGACGCAAACGCCGTCCAACTTTGGCGGGGGGCGGCCCGGTTCCACATCGCAGACGTCACGGACGTCCCGCTCACCCTCGCCGGGAAGGCGCGCTTCAACATCGAGAACACCCTCGCCGCGGTTGCAGCCTGTTTCGCCCTTGAGCTCACGCAGGACGATGTCCGCACCGGGATCATGACGTTCAACCCGACCCTCGGGCAGAACCCGGGCCGGATGAACGTGTTCGACATCGGGAAAAAACGCGTGCTCGTGGATTACGGCCACAACGTGCACGCCCTGCGGGCCCTGGACGAAGTGATCCCGCTCTTGAAACCCCACGAAGAGAGCCGGGTGCTCCGTGTCGCCTATCACTCCGGCGAGCGGCTTGCCAAGGAACTCCGGGAGATCGGCGCCGCGCTCACCACCCATTGCACCCGGCTGTGGCTCTCCGACCCGGACCCGCGCGGGCGCTCCCCCGGCGAGACCGCCGAATTGATCCGCCAGGGAGCCGTTGCAGCGGGGCTGCCCGAGACGGCGGTCCGGGTCGCCGAACGGGAATGGGACAACATCGAAGCCAGCCTCGAACAAGCCCGGGACGGCGACCTATTGATCCTGCAATGCGAACAACACGTCGCCCTCGTGAAACAGATCCGTGAACTGCAATCCAGCGCGCATGGCGACCCCAGTCTGGAGGTGCACCGTTGAACGGCGAAGGCCCCATCCAGATCCTGGGCCAACGCGCCCTGCGCGGTCCGAACCTGCACGCCCCGCAGCCCTTGTGGCGGCTCGCCCTGCGCATCGGGACCGCGCTGGACGCGGCGGGGCCCGTTCTCAAGGCGGCCGGACTCCACGTCGAGGAAGCGGACCCGGGCCGGCTCATCGCCTCCACGGCCCTCTCCCTGCAACAAGCCGCCGGCATCAACACGGACTGGATCCATGCCGAAAAAGAGCCCAACGGCGACTGGGTCGTGGTCTATTCCTATGAATACGAAAAGGCGGGACAAGAGGCAGGCCGAAAAGCCGTTGAACTCATCGCCTCCGTTCTCGACGACCGGCCACCCGACGTGGCAAAGGCCGTCGAGGCGGTCCGTCTCCGACGCGCCGAAGAAGCCGCCTCGGCGTCCGTGGAAGCCCTCCTCGCGGCCGCGGAGAGACGCGGGATCCCCGTGATGCGGCACAACGCGGTCCATCATCAACTCGGGTGGGGGCACAAGCAGGAGCAATTGTGGGGCAGTGTACCCGGGCGCCTTTCGGGGCTCGGCTACGAGAGCGCCAACGACCATGAACGCGTCCAGGAGATCCTCGCAGACAGCGGGATCCCCATCGCTCCCGGAGAATCCTGCGATGAGCTGGACGAATGCCGGCAGATCGCAGCGAGGATCGGTTATCCGGTCACCGTGAAACCGCTGCGAGGACGCGGCGGGATCACCGTCCGGGTGGACGACGAGGAGGCACTTGATGCGGCCGCGCGTCGCGCGAAGCAACACCACGACTGGGTCTACATCCAGCAGCACACAGAAGGCGTCGCCTATCGCGTGCTCGTGGTCGCCCACCGGGTGGTCGCCGCGACACGCCGCAGCGACAAACAGGACGTCACCGCCACGATGCACCCTTCCATCGACCTGGCCTGCCGACGTGCCGCCCGACTGGTGGGGCTCGACGTGATCGGCGTGGACCTGGTGGCACCGGACCTGCAGACCCCGCTGCGGGAAAACGGCGGCCGGCTCGTCTCGCTTCATCCCTACCCCTCCCTGGAACCGTTTCTTGCCCGCCAGGCCGCCGACCGGATCGTCGAGCGGCTCTTCCCCGCCAACGACGGCCGGATCCCCCTGGTGGCGGTCACCGGCACGAACGGCAAGACCACGACGGTGAGACTCATCGCGCACATCCTGAAGTACGCCGGCGCGCGCGTGGGCATGGCGGTCACCGGCGCCCTGGAAGTGGAGAACCAGGTCATCCTGCGTGGTGATTACTCAGGGCCCACCGCCGCGCGCACCGTGTTGCGCGAGCCCGGCGTCACACACGCGGTGTGCGAGGTCGCCCGCGGCGGCATCCTGCGAAGCGGGCTCGGTTTTGACGCATGCGACGTGGGCGTGATGCTCAACGTGGCCGCCGACCATCTCGGCGAAGGCGGGATCGAGACCCTGGAAGACCTGGCCCGGCTCAAGATGGTCGTGCTGCGCGCCGTGCGCCCCGGCGGCACCCTCGTGTTGAACGCGGACGATCCGCTCGTGTGGGGACTCCGGCATGCGATCCCCCGCAACGTGATCCCGTTCACCCTGGATCCGACCCACCCCGACCTGGAACCGCACCTGGCCGCCGACGTGCACAACCTCGCGATCACCATGCGCGACGGAGCCATCATGGTGCGCCGCGGCAGCGTGGAGTTCCGCGGGCCCGAAGTGGTGAACATCCCGCTCACCCTGGACGGCGCCGCGCTCTTCAACGTCCAGAACGCCATGGCCGCCACCGCCGTCGCCTACGCACTGGGCATCAACGAGGAAGACATCCGTGCCGGTCTGTGCACGTTCAACCCCTCCATGAACCAACTGCCGGGACGCATGAACCTCATGCAGATCGGCGAGGTGAAGGTGCTTGTGGACTACGGCCACAACGTGGCCGCCGTCAACGCGCTCGCCACAGTACTGCCGCGGTTGACCAACGGACGCAAGATCAATGTCGGCAACGGGACCGGGAACCGACGCGACGAAGACCTCAAGGCCTTCGGTGCCGCGCTCGCCACGCATTACGACCGGATCTACATCACGGACCCGGACCCGCGCGGCCGCGCTCCCGGGGAGACCGCACGGGTGGTCGAGCAAGGCATCCTCGAAGCGGGGTTCCCGAGCGACGCCGTCACCATCGAACCCATCGAGGCGGAAGCCATACGACGCGCACTCGCCGAAAGCCGCGGCGGCGACCTCGTCGTGCTCCAGGTGGACGACGTGGAGGCGGCCATCCGGTTGTGCCGCGACCTGGAAGCCCGACTCCGCACGGGCGACTCTCCCGCCGCGCTGCATCGCGACCTCCTGGAGACCGACCACTGAAAAACCGATGGCGTCACGCCAGGGAGCGGGCCGGAGGGTGCATTGGATCCACCGCGTCCGCTTCGTCGGCCTGCGCGAACCGGCGCAGCACCTGCGTGAGAACGGCGACCGCGTCCCGGTACTCCGAGAGGGCCAAACGTTCATCCGGGCGATGGTCCAGCGCCGAGTCCCCGGGCCCGTACGCCGCGATGGGCACCCCGGGATAGCGCTGGGCGAGCAGGTTCATGTCCGAAGTGCCCGTCTTGCGAAGCAGCCGCGGCTTGTGCCCCTGCGCCCGGATCGCGCTCGTGAAGGCCGCCACCAAGGGCGAACGTTTCGGCGCCAGGACCGCCGGGATCCGCTCATCGATCTCGAGGCGACCCTCATGCAGGCGCGTGGACTCTCGAAAGTCCCGCTCCACGTCATCGATCCGTACACCCGGGGGCAGGCGCAACTGGAAACGGGCCACGGCGTGCTCGCTGAGCCCGTCGGAAGCCGCCTCCAAGGTGTCCAACCGGCCCTGGACCGTATCGAACGACGCGTCAAAACCGAACCGCTCGCGCAGCGCGAGCCACAGGTCCACCAGCGCATCCGCCGCACTGCGCTCGGGCCCCGCTCCATGCGCCACGCGCTTCTCCATGTGGAGCGAACCCCGGAAGATCCCCTTGTAGCACAGGGTGAGCCCGCCTGCCCCGCTGGGCTCCCCGTTGATGATCCATCCCGGACGCCATTTCCTCGACAACCACCGCACCCCACGGGACCCCCCCTCCTCGTCCACGGCCCCCACCACGAGCACCCGCAACCCCGGGTGGTCCTGCAGCGCCCGCGCGGCACAATACGCCGCCGCCAGCGCCCCCTTTGCATCCACACTGCCGCGGCCCCACAACTCGCCATCCTGCAAACGCACCGGCACTTCCCCCGGCACCGTGTCCACATGCCCCACGAACATCAACAACCGTCCCCCACTGCCGGCCTGCGCGATGAAATTGCCCACCGCGTCCTCATGGACCTGCAAGCCATCGGCCCGCGCCTGCTCCTGCAGGAACGCGACCGCCTCCCCCTCGTGGCCCGTGGGGCTCGGAACGCGCACCAGGTTCTGCAAGAGCTCCTCGTCGTTCACGCCGGGGCCCCCCGGGACGGAGTCTGCCTGGTGACGTCCACGCGAGGCCTTGAAGCTTCCAGCGCAACCCGGAACGCCGTCACCGCGTCGTCCAGTTCTTCCGGCTCGATCACCAAGGGCGGCAGGAACCGCACGACGGTCTTGCCCGCCGCGGTCGCCAGGAAACCCGCCTGTTCCAGGGCCGCCAGGACCGGGCCCGCGCGCACCCGCAGGTCCACAGCCACCATCAACCCCTGCCCCCGCACCGCACGCACCCGTTCATCCTCGATGGCAGCCAGAGCCGACCGGAACCGGTCACCCAGCGCCGCGGCACGATCCCACAAGCGCTGGCTCGAAAGGACCTCCAGCGTCGCCGCGGCCGCCGCGCACGCCAACGGATTGCCGCCATAGGTCGAACCGTGCCCGCCCGGCGGCAACAGCGACGCCACCTCCTTCGTGACGGAACACGCCCCCATGGGCAGACCGCCGGCCAGGCCCTTGCCGAGCGTCAAGACATCCGGGACCACGCCCGCGTCTTCGCAGGCCAAGAAGGTCCCGGTCCGGCCCAGCCCGGTCTGCACCTCATCCAGGATCAACAGCGCCCCGGCATCCTGTGTGAGCTCACGCGCTGCACGCAGGTAATCCCGGCTCGCCACGTTCACGCCGCCTTCGCCCTGGATCGGTTCCAGGACCAACGCCGCCGTGTCGCTGCCGACGACCTGCGTCAATGCATCCACGTCATCGAACGGGACGAACCGCGTGCCGTCGACCAGCGGCCCCGCCAGGGCGCGATACTGGGGACGATGGGTGACCCGCAGCGCGCCGAGACTGCGCCCATGGAAACCGCCACGGGCGGCCACCAGGCCCGAGCGACCCGTCGCCGCGAGCGCCAGTTTCAAGGCGCACTCCACGGCCTCCGTGCCGCTGTTCGTCAAGAACGAGGAGGACAGCCGACCCGGCAAGAGCGCATGGAGCCGGGCGAGCATGGTGGCCCGCTGCGGCGTGGGGATCGTCTGCGCCACGTGCATGGCACGCCCCAGTTGCTCCTGGATCGCTGCCACGACGCGGGGATGGGCGTGCCCCAGGATCGCGACTCCTTGGCTCGCGCCGCCGAGATCCAGGAAGCTGCGTCCGTTCTGGCTCGTGATGCGGGTCCCCTGCGCCGTGTCCAGCATGAACGCGCGCGGAGGATACGCACAAAGATGATGCGGTTCCGTATCCGCCCACGCCGCCAACATGGAAGCGTCTGCGTCGGGGCCACTCATTCAATCACCGTCCCTTCGCCGCGACGCACCGCAGCCAACGGGCCCTCTTGCGCCGAGCCCGCCAGGGTGACCCGGGAGACCCCCTGGTCCAAGGCCTCGCGGGCCGCCATGATCTTCTTGCGGAAACGACCCGTGGCAAGCGGCTCATACTCCTGCAGGCGCGAACGCGGAATGCGCCGCACGAGGCTCTGCGGGTCGTGCTGGTCTTGCAGCAGACCCGGGACGTTGGACAAGATCACCAGTTCGCTGGCGCCCAGCGCCCCGGCGATCATCGCCGCCGCCCGGTCCGCGTCCACGTTCACCGCTTCACCACTCGCCGCCAAGACCGGCAGCGTGACCACGGGCCGATAACCGCCTTCCATGAGCAGGGTGAGCAGTGACGGGTCCACCTCGTCGATCCGCCCCGTGTGGTCCCCGTGCAGCAAGAAACGACGGCCGTCCTCCTGCACACGCACCGCCTCCTTGCGTGTCGCACGCACAAACCCCGCGTCCAAGCCGCTTAGTCCCACGGCCTTGACCCCACGCAGCACGAGACGATGCACCAGGTCGTTGTTGATGCGCCCCCGGTACACCATCTGGATCAACTCCACGGTCTGCAGGTCCGTGAACCGGCTCGTGTGCCCACTGGGGCTCGTCACAAAACGCGGCGGATGACCAAGACGCGTGCTCACGTCATCCAATTGGGCACTGCCCCCGTGCACCAACACCCAAGGTTCGTCCATCTGAGCCAGTTCGTCGAGAAGCGGGTCCGGGTCCCCTCCTGCCGCACCTCCGAGTTTTACAACAAGCATAGGATCACGCCGGATGCGCGGGCACCATGATCAAGCCCCGCGTCTCGGGTTGCCCCGTCATCAAGTTCATGCACTGCACCGCCGACCCTGCTGCGCCCTTGCCCAGGTTGTCGATCGCGCAGGTGGCCACGATCCGACCCGCGCGGCCCACGCCCGTGTCCTCCACGTGGAAACCCACGTCCGCCAGGTTCGTCCCCGCCACCAGGCGCGGGTCCGGGCCCCGGTTCACCCCGCGGCGTTCCTTGACGATGCGCACGAAGGGCTCCTCCTGGTACGCGCTGCGCCACACGGGCCAAAGCGAGCGCTCCGGCGGTGCCTCATCGGGCAAAAGCACGTGGCACGTGGCCAAGACGCCGCGCACCAGTTCCACGCCGTGTACGCTCATGTGCAGGTCGCGGGCCCCCGTCACCTGGGTGACCTCCGCGCCGTGACGATGAGACGTGGGCGCGTACAACCGCAACGAGCGCGACCGCTGTGCGTGCATGGACGCGACCCCCGGTTCGCTGCCCGCCGCACTGGAACCGATCTTCGCATCCACCACGATCCGCGCATCCTGCAGGAGACCCGCCCGGGCAAGCGGCAGCAAGGCGAGGTTCGTCGCCGTGGCCACGCAACCCACACCGGAGACCAATCGCGCTTCCGTCAGGCCCTCCCGGTCCGCCTCCGGCAGACCATACATCCGTTCGGTCAACAAGTGCGGCGCCGGATGCTCCTCGCCATACCATTGGCGGTACACCTGCGGGTCGCTGAGACGGAAATCCGCGGAAAGATCCACCACGCGGCTGCCCTGCTCGAGAAGCCGTTCCACCACGGGGGCGGCGCGGCCATGCGGCAGACAGGACAACACCAAGTCCGCATCCGGCAGGGACCCCGGATCCGAAAAACGCAGATCGAGAAAACCCCGCAGCGCGGGATGCACCCGATGGACCGGTTGCCCGTCGTTTTGACGGCTCGTGGCCGCGTCGACTTGGAAACCCGGGTGGGTCGCCAACAACCGCAAAAGCTCCCCGCCCACGAAACCCGAGCCGCCCAGGACCGCCACCGAACGGACGCGCCCCCCCGTGTCTTCAATCGCCTCGCTGCGGTCCGATTCATCGGCGACGGGCGCGCTTGCGGTCGTCCATTGGGCATGCGGGTTCATCGGCGTGCCACCTCTTGTACGTGGGAAAGGATCCGGCCGGGGATGTTCACGCCGGTGGGCGCGATCGAGTTGCGGAACTCCATGTTGTGGTTCACCTCATTGACCAGCAGACCGTCTTCGCCCTCCATCAGGTCGAGCGCGAGGATCCCGCCGCCGAGTGCCTCCGCGGTTTGCAGGGAGAGCTCCCGGATCTCATCGGTCACCTCCTGGTTCTCGGTGCGTGCCCCCCGTGCCGTGTTCGTCACCCAGTGCGGGCTCACGCGCCGGATCGCCGCGATCACGTCGTCGCCGACGACGAAAACACGCAGGTCCGCGTGCCCTGCGCCGGTCGACTTGTCCACGTACGCCTGCAGATAGTAGACATGCTGGGCCGGGTTCGCCAAGGCGGCGCGATGCTCCAGCAGCTGGCCGAGCTGCACTTCGTCGTCCGCGCGCGCCACGAGCCGCGCCCACGAACCCACCGTGGGCTTGAGGACGACCGGGTACCCCATCTCTTTGGCCGCCTGGAGCGCGGCGTTCTTCGTGTACGCCACGCGGCTTGCCGGGACCGGGATCCCGGCACGCGCCAGACGCAACGTGGTCTCCTGCTTGTCCGCGCACACCGCCGCCACATCGTATGGATTGACCGCTTGCACGCCGTGCCCGCGCAGGTGCCGCAGGATGCTGAGTCCCCGTGCCGCACCGAGCGTGCGCACCAGGGCGACATCCCCTGCAAGGCCCGGGGCCTCAGGGTCCAGGATCAATTCTTCATCGCGCACCGGTTGCAGGGCGACCCCCGTCTTTTCGGCCTGCTCGACCAGCAGACGTTCCTCTTCGCGCCAACTTGTGTACACCAGATCGATCTTTACCATGGGGGGCCTCCTGAATCGTGTATTGCCTTCAAACCGTAAGCGGGCGCGCCGGCGCGGCTTGTGGGCCGCACTGCTCGAGAAGCTGCAGGAACTGCTCATCACCCAACGGAGGGCTCTCCTCGCTCTTGATCCGTGCGAGCGCCCGCTGCAGGATCGCCGTCGGGGCGTGGACCCCCAACTCCCGGCATTTATGCTCCAACGTGGCCAGGCCCGCATACCGGTCCACGCTCACCATCCGGGTCCGGCCCACCATCTCCGGCGGGAACGCCTCGAAATGGCTCGGGTCGCGGGTGATCGCGGCCACATGAAGACCCGCCTTGTGCGAGAACGCGTTGGCGCCCATGACGGGGGCCAACGGATGGACCGCGATGCCGCTCTCACGCGCCACCCGCTGGCAAAGGCGCGGCAATTGTGTCAAGTCCCAAGGGAGTTTCTCCCGGGACGTGCGTGCGACCAGGGTGGCCATGGTGGCCAGGTCCACGATCCCGGTGCGCTCGCCGAGGCCGTTGACGCTCACATCCACCACGCGGGCCCCTGCTTCCAATCCCGCGAGCGCGTTCGCACACGCCAACCCCAGGTCGTTGTGGCAATGCACGTGCACGTCGAGACGGGCATGGTGGCCGACGAACCGCACGAGCTCGGCGATCCGGGCCGGCGTGGCGCTGCCGGTCGTGTCCGCGATGCTGATCCGGTCGGCGCCGGCCTCGCGGGCAGCCACCACTGCGGCGCGCAGGTTGCCTTCGCTGGTGCGCACGGTGTCCTCCGGCGTGAAACGGACCTTCAGCCCGTGGGCCTTGGCGTGCTCGATTGCGGTTCGGATCCGTTCAAGGGCCTGCGGGAGCGACAACGCGAACCGGTCCCGAAGTGCCTCGTCGCGCACTGCATGGAAGATCCCCACCCACTCCACGTCCGTCGCGCGCGCCAGGTCCACATCGCCCGCATGAGCACGGGCATGCGCCACGGTCGCCGCTTCCAAGCCGAGCGCTGCCACCTGTCGCACGGTGGCTTCCACATGCGGGCTGACCGCGGGGTGCCCCACTTCGATGTAGTCCACCCCGAAGGCGTCCAACGCGCGGGCGATCTCAAGCTTGGCCTCCTGGGAGAAGGCGACGCCGGCGGTCTGTTCCCCTTCGCGAAGGGTCGAGTCCAAGAGTTGTGGGCGCGACGACGACATGGGTGTTCCTCCAGGGTCTTGCAGGGTCGCGCCTACTCGCCCCAGTCCTCTTCCAGTTCCGGGGCCACGGCGAAGCGCGCGGGGTCCACCGAGATCGTCTCCAGTTCGGCACCGCAGTCCGCGCAATCGATCAGTTCACCGAGCATGGTCGGGGCCGTGGTGACCGCGGCTTGGCATTCGGGGCATGATTGTGTTGTCTGCGTGGGGGTGTCCTGGCTCGGGGTCTGTTGCATGATGCCACTCCTCGTTGGTGCCCCAGATCGTCGCTTAACGGAATCCGGGGTTAGGCTGCTGGAAATAGGTTGCCTATTTAACCATTACCATAGATAGTGTAGTTTAACTACGGAATCCGTAGGAATGTTGGGTAATGCTCAAGTAGTGCCCGCAATTGGCGAAACGCGTGGCCAGCGCGACCCTCGCCGAAAAGATCCTGCAAGCGCACGCCGCTTCGCAAGAGGTCCGCCCCGGACGCATCGTGGAAGCCGACGTCGATCTGGCCATGAGCCACGACAACACCTTGTTGATCGCCCGGCGCTTCCAGGAAGCCGGGCTGGAGCGGGTCTGGGACCCCGAGCGGCTCGTCGTCACCCTGGACCACCGCGGCCCCGCCCCCACGGCGCAGATCGCCACCGGCCACCGCAAAGTGCGCGACTTCATCCAGGCGCAAGGCATCGAGAACTTCTACGACGTCGGGCAAGGCATCTGTCACCAGATCATGGCGGAAAACGGCCACGTCGCCCCCGGCATGATCGTCGTCGGGACCGACAGCCACACGACCACCCACGGCGCCTTTGGCTCCTACGCGCAAGGGATCGGAGCCACCGAGATGGCCGCCGTCTGGGCCACCGGCCGCCTCTGGTTCCGCGTCCCGGAGACCGTCCACGTCACCATCGACGGCACACTGAGCCCGCGCGTCGGGGCCAAGGACCTGATCCTCCATCTCGTCGGCCGGCTCGGCATGGACGGCTGCGAATCCCGCGCCGTGGAATACGACGGCGACCTGTTCCAGCGCCTGAGCGTGGGCGGCCGCATGACCCTGGCGAACATGAGCATGGAGATGGGCGCCGAAGTCGCGTTCACCCCGCAAGACGACATCGTACTGGACTGGCTCGCCAAAGCGCACGGGCACAAGGTCGAAGGCGCCTACCCGGACCCCGGCGCGGATTACGTCGAATCCGTGTTCGTGGACGCCGACGGCCTGGAACCCCAAGTCGCCTGCCCGCCCCGCGTGGACAACGTGCAAAGTGTGAGCAGCGTCGCCGGCACCCACGTCGACCAGGTCGTCATCGGGACCTGCACGAACGGGCGACTGGAAGACCTGGAAGCCGCCGCCGGACTGCTCGACGGCGAACGGGTCGCCGCCGGCACCCGCCTGCTCGTGATCCCCGCCTCGTTGAAGGTCTTCCTGGAAGCCGTGCAAAACGGCGTGGTGGAACGACTGACCGCCGCCGGTGCCGTCTTCCAGAGCGCCGGCTGCGGCCCCTGCCTCGGTGCCCATCAAGGCCTGCTCGGAGAGGATGAGGTCTGTTTGAGCACCACGAACCGGAACTTCCCCGGCCGCATGGGACACCGCGACTCGCAGGTCTACCTGGCCAGCCCCGAGACCGCCGCCGCCACCGCGATCTACGGCGAGATCACCGACCCACGGGAGGTATGACATGGGACGCGCGCACGTCTACGGCGACCACGTGGACACGGACCGGTTGTTCCCCGGCCGCTACCTGCACTGTGTGACGCCCGAGGAGATGCGACAATACGCCCTGGAAGACCTGGACCCGGAGTTCCGCGCACGTGTCGAACCGGGAGACATCGTCTTCGGCGGCAAGCAGTTCGGCTGCGGTTCGTCGCGCGAGCAAGCCGTCGCCTGCCTCTACTACCTGGGCGTGCACGCCGTCGTGGCCCGAAGCTTCGCCCGGATCTATTACCGCAACTGCGTGAACAACGGTGTCGCCCCGATCATCTGCCCCGAGATCGTCGACGCCACCGAGACCGGCGACGAGATCGAAGTGGATACCGCAGCCGGCACGATCACGAACCGCACCCGGGGCCAGACGCACACGTTCGAACCCTTGCCCGGCTTCCTGCGTGAGATCCTGGACGCCGGGGGACTGGTCCCGCACCTGAGAAACCAGAACGCGAAGCGGGAGGAACTGCCGGTATGAACAACGCGCCCCGGATCGCGCTCCTGCCCGGCGACGGCATCGGGCCCGAAGTGACCGCCGTGGCCCGCCGCGTCGCCGAGGCCGCCGGCCTTGACGCGCAATGGGACAAACACCCCGTGGGCTGGCGGTCCTGGTGCGAGAACGGCGATCCGCTCCCGGAAGCCACCCTGGCGGCCTGCCGGGAAGCCGACGCGGTCTTACTGGGTGCCGTCACCTCGAAGGGCGAAGCCCAGGCCCAAAAAGAGCTCGCCCCGGCACTCCAGGGGCAGGGACGGCGGTATGTCTCGCCGATCCTCCGGCTGCGGCGTGCGCTCTCTCTTTACGTGAACGTGCGCCCCGTCAAAGGAGGCCGCATGGAGCTCACGATCTTCCGCGAGAACACGGAAGGCCTCTATTCAGGGCACGAAGCCCACCCCGTCCCGGCCTCGTTGCAGGCGGTCTTCCCCGGTCTTCCTGTTGGCACGGATGCGGCCGTCAGCCTGCGCCTTGTCACCAATGAAGCGATCACGCGGTTGAGCCACGCAGCGTTCCAGCATGCCGAGCAACACGGAAACCGCCGGGTCACCCTGGTGGAGAAACCGAACGTACTGCGCGCCACGGGCGGACTCGTGCAACAAGCTTTCCACGCCGCGGCGCGGGACTACCCGGGGATCCAGGTGGAGGAACAGAACGTGGACGCCGCGTGCGCCCTCATGGTGCGCGAACCGGAGCGCTTCCAGGTCATCGTCGCCACGAACCTGTTCGGCGACATCCTCTCCGACCTGGCCGCGGAACTCGCCGGCGGGCTCTCCCTGGCGGCCTCCGTGAACCGGGGACCGGAACACGCCCTGTTCGAACCGGTCCACGGCTCCGCCCCGTCCATTGCAGGACAAGGCCGCGCGAACCCGATCGGGGCCGTGCGCGCCGTGGCCTACATGGCCGACCATCTTGGCGAACACGAGGCCGGGCGCCGGATCCGCCATGCCGTCGACCATGTGCTCCACGAGCCCACGTTGCGGACCATCGACCAAGGCGGGGAAGCGACCACCGCGATGGTGGAAGCCGCTCTACTCGCCGGACTGGAAGCGGACGTCGTGGCCCACCCAGGCACTGGCCACTGAAACCATACTCCGGGCGTCAAGGCCTACACAAGGTCGAAAATAAACAGGGGGGAAAGTGGGCGGGAAAAAGATCCGGGAAGAGAAACAAGGACTCGTGCGTTCACTGGCGACGACGCAGCGTCGCGAGAAGCGCGAAGCCGAGCACGGTGAACACGGCGAAGGCCGGCGCGGGGCTCTCTTCCGTATCCGGCGTGGTGGTCGTCTCCTCCTCCTCTTCCGTGTCATCCCCACCGATGGCATCCTCGGGTTTCACGATCTCCACGTCCACGGAATCGGATCCACCGTCGGGGACACTGAACGTCCCGGTGTCGCCCTCGTTGCTGGTGGTGAATTCGAAAGTGAAGGTGTGCGTGTGGGATTCCTCGTCGAACTCCTGGAGCAGCTCAATGAACAGGTTGACCGTCTGGGCGCCTACGCAGACCTCGTCGTCGTCCCCCTGCGGGCCGAGGTCATATTGAGGAAGAACGAACGTGAGTTGCGCGTCGTCCTCGTCATCGAACCGCATGGACAGCTCCGGTGTGTCCGACGGGAGTTCGATGTCCACCAGGATGTTGCCTTCCTGAGCATTGATCCCTGGCTGGCTCCAGCACACATCCACCCTGATGTTCGCCTCGGTCTCGTCGCCTTCTTCGGCCTCCCATGGCGTGGCCGCATCCGGGACGGTCACCAAATCAGTGGGAGTCTGCTCCACCTGAGCCGTCGCTGGTTGCGTCGCGGCAATCAGGAAAAGTGCGAATATGATTATGCCGATTGCGGTGCCCGTTCGAGTCATGAACATTCCCTCGACCCCACCGGGGTCAAACAAGCGTCCTCCGCCTGGCTTTAATAATTTTCGGTCATGGAGTGCGAAAGCCCGCCGGGTCATGGACTCACCGGCGCGAAAAACGAGGTTGAGGGAGAAAGGGGGGAGAAGGAACGAGACCGGGCCCGTGGGTGCCGGGCTCACATCATGGGCATGCCGCCGCCCATCCCGGGGGGCATCCCGGGCGGCATCCCGCCGGGGGCGCCGCCGCCACCGCCGTCGTCGCCGGAGCCTTTCGAGTTGATCACGTCGTCGATGCGCAGGATCATCGTGGCGGCCTCCACGGCGCTTGCCACCTGCTGCTCACCGACGCTCAAGGGCTCCACCACGCCGAGGCGGAACATGTCGGTGACCTTGCCCTCGTGCACGTTCACGCCGGCGCCGGAGCGCCCGTCTTTGTGCGCCTTGCGCAGCGCCATCAGGATGTCGATCTCATCGAGCCCGGCGTTCTCCGCGAGGGTGCGCGGGATCGATTCCAGCGCATCCGCGAAGGCCTCCACCGCCATCTGCTCGCGGCCACCGGAGCGCGGGGCCCAGCTGCGCAGGTCCATGGCCGCCTCCGCGGCCGTCGCGCCGCCGCCCGGTGTCACATAGCCGTCCTCGAGCGTGCGGGCGACCACGTTCTTCGCGTCGGTCACCGCGCGCTCCAGTTCGTCCACCACGTGCTGGGTGCCGCCGCGCAGGATCAGCGACACGGCCTTCGGGTTCTTGCAGCCGGTGACGAAGGTGAACGTCTCGTCGCCCACCTTGCGCTCCTCCACGAGCCCGGCGGAGCCCAGGTCGCTCTTCGTGATGTCCGGGATGCTGGAGACCACGTTGCCCTTGGTGGCCAGCGCGAGCTTCTCCAGGTCGCTCTTTTTCGCCCGTCGCACCGCGTAGATGCCGTTCTTAGCGAGGAAATGCTGTGCGATATCGTCGATCCCCTTCTGGCAGATCACCACGTTCGCACCGACCTCCTGCATCTTGTTCACCAGGGCACGCAGTTGGTTCTCCTCTTCACCGAGGAAGCCCTGCAGCTGCTCCGGGTTCGTGATCTCGATGTTCGCGTCCACCTCGGTCTTCTTGATCTCGAAGGCCTGGTTCACGAGCGCGATCTTGGCATCCTCCACGAAGGCCGGCATCCCGTCATGGACACGCTCCTTGTCCAGCGCGATGCCATCGATCACTTCGGTGTCTTCCACGTTGCCGCCGGGCGACTTCTGGACGCTGATGTGGTCCAGGTCCACGACGACCTGGTCGCCGCCGGTCTCCGCCACGCGGGTGACCGCCTCCACGACCAGTTCGCTGAGGTGGTCGCTGGCGCCTCCGGCGGCCTTCGACGCCAAGGACGTGATGGCCACGTCACGCAGCCATTTCTTCCGGTTCGACGAGGCCACCGGTTTCGCCGTCTCGCCCAGGGTCTTGGAGACCCGCTCGGCGGCCCTTTGATAGCCGCGGGCGATCAGCGTGGAGTGCAGCCCCTGCTCGAGCAGTTCCTCCGCCTCCGCGAGCAACGCGCCCGCGAGGACGACGCTCGTCGTGGTCCCGTCGCCGCATTGTTCATCCTGCGCCTTGGCCACCTCGATGAGCATCTTGGCCGCCGGGTGTTCCACGTCGATCTCCTCGAGGATGGCCGCCCCGTCGTTGGTGATCACCGCGTCGCCTTGGCCGTCGATGAGCATCTTGTCCATGCCCTTGGGGCCCAAGGTGGTCTTCACCGTGTTCGCGATCGCGCGGGCCGCCTGGATGTTCTTCGACTGGGCATCCTTGCCGGTCTCACGCTTCGAGCCTTCTCCTAGAACGAATATGGGTTGTCCGCCTGCTTGCATGGTATCACACTTGGTGCCGCTTGGGGGGGACGAGAGCACTGCGAAGGTCCCGCCAGATGGAGGTCACACAAAAGGGGCAACGGCGCGCCCCCGTGCAAGACCGCGGGGCGGGTGCTGTATCCTGATCGGGGAAGAGGATGGAAAGGAAGAGACGAAGGAAGAGGAGAGGAAGAAGAGAAGGAAGAGGAAGTTGGTCGTCCGGCTCTACATGCCCATGGGCATGCCGCCCATGTCGCCCATGTCCGGCGCGCCGCCGCCGCCGCCTCCGCTGCCCTTGGAGTTGATGACGTCGTCGATGCGCAGGATCATCGTGGCCGCTTCCGTCGCGC
>CAYVRY010000030.1:0-19323 GCA_964452895.1 uncultured Halobacteriales archaeon | reverse complement strand
ATGAGCACCCGGTCGCCGGCCATGCGGTGGTAGCGCGCGAAGATGTCCGGCGGCAGGAGCGAGCCGGCCATGTGGCCCAGGTGGAGGTGGCCGTTCGCGTAGGGCCACGCCACGGCGACGAGGATCGCGCGTCCCGGGCCGTCCGGGTCGGGCGGGTCGGGCGTGGAGATCTCTTCCGGGCTCGGCGTGATCTCGGGCAGTTGCACCTCGGTGTCGTTCTCGGGCGTCATGGTCTCGGGGGTCCGCCGCGGGGTCGGGCCTGAGCCTCGGGACTTGGGGCTTTCTTATAGGGATTTGGGAGGGATGGGAGAAGGCGGGTTGCAACCGGTTTGCCAGGATCCGTCGATCGACCCCCTGGGCGTGCCCTTCATGGACTCGCGGGCAGGACGGCGTTTCTCTTTTGAGCTCGGGCAGATGAAGTCGTAGGCCAAACGCTTACCACCCCCAAGCCATGCCCGCCGCCATGGTGGCCGCAACCCGCAACGGGCTTGTGCTTGTCCTGGCGCTCCTGCTCTCCGGTTGCCTCGCCGGACCCGATGACGGTGAAGGCGAAGACGATGCCTCGGCCCCTGCGCTTTTCGAGGAACCGGTCACGGTCTCGGACCGTTGGCCGGGCGGGGAGCCCGTGGTCGCCGTGGCGCCCGATGGTACGTTGTATTACGAGGGGATCGGAGCCGCCCAGACCGACGAGGGCACACGCAACATGAACTTCGTGTGGCGTTCCACGGATGATGGGGGCAACTGGACACAGATCACGCCGCCGGCGGTGATGCGCGAGAGCACGAACGACGGCTTTGTCGCCGTGGGGCCCGACGGCAGCGTGTTCGCGGCGAACGTCTTCGGCCTCACGTACCACGTGTTCCGTTCCACGGACCAGGGAGAGAATTGGGAGCCTTTGAACGTCCCCCGGCTGCCGGCGTTGATGCACAGGCATTGGATCAGTGCGCACCCGGACGGATTGGTGCACATGACCGTGGAGGCGCTCGACCCGGGTGCGGTGCCGGTGCTCATAGGCGGCCCGACCTTTGAGGATCTCCCGGCTTCGCCGAACCGCGGTTTCTATCACATGGTCTCCGAGGACAACGGGGACACCTGGTCCGTGCCGCAGCGGATCGACGAGTCGATCAATTACGCCGGTCAGTCCACCATGGCGGTGAGCGCCGACGGGCAGGAGATCTACGTGATGCGGTACCGCGAAAGCGGCCGGGAGCCTTTGGATTACACCTACGAGGACGGCGAGTACTTCCTGCTCGCCTCCGGCGACGCGGGACAGACCTGGCAGACCCTGGACGCTTTCCCGCTCGTGGGCACCATGGGTTCCGCCTTGACCAGCCTGGTCCTGGATGCGGGGGGCCGGCTCAGCTTCATCCGCTCGGAGGCGATCAACGGGACGAACCGTGTGCTGATCGACATGTCCATGGACGGCGGCAGCTCGTGGGATCGTTTGGTGCCCGAGCTGGGAAGCGGCTCCCAGGCCATGCCGATCGGTGCCTCCGCGGCTCCCGATACACTCGGGGTCCTCTGGTACGAGGCGGACAGCGGTGGGCTTACCGGGGAGATCGATGCCACGTGGCACATGCGTTATGCCCGCATGGACGGCTTGGGCAACGACTCGCTTGCCGTCACGACGGCGGATGTGTCCGAGCCGGTGCACGAAGGGGACATCTGTGTCGCGGGTCCCGCCTGCACGGAGCGCGAAGGGGACCGTCGGTTGCTCGACTATCCGTGGGTCGCGTTCGGTTCGGATGGCCGGCCCCACATCGCGTTCGCTTCGACCCTTTGGGACCGGCCCAGCGCGTATCCGCTGTATGCAAGGGGGGCGCATGTGCAGAATGGGAGCTAAACGATAACTTTAAGTGCATATTCGAATATTCTGATATTAGTGAATATAGAAAAATTGCCGAAGGAGGCGGGCAGGACCCTTCTCCAACTTCTTGTGGGGCGGGCAGGCCCCGAAGGCACCAACATCAAACAGTTGGCCGAGTGGACCGGCCTGTCTTCCGCTGCCGTCCACAGGCATCTCCAGGAACTTGTCGTCCAGGGGATGGCCGTCCGTGAAGGACGGGGACCCAAAGTTCGGTACCGCGCCGTGCCTTATTTTGCCGCGTTGTGGGTAGACCCGGAGCGGGGCATCATGGATTCGTGGAACACGAACGATCCAGTGGATTGGCGTTTTCCGCTCGTCACACGGGTCCCGGATGAACCTGCCCATGCGATCCTCGTACGATTCCTTCGTGATCTGGTGCGCGCTTTGAAGGACCAGCCTTTCTCCGTGCTCGTTTATGGTAGTTGTGCGGAGGGAAACGCAAGGGACAAAAGTGACTTGGATATTCTCCTGATGCGAGAGGACCCAGCACAGGACGGCGAGGTGCGCGATTTGGTGGACGAAGCGAACCTTTGGGCAAAAAGACCACTTGATCTGCGCATAATCGGCGACTTCCAGGAGCTTCCGGAAGGCATCTCCCGCAATGTGCGGGAACATGGCAAAACAGTCTATACGAACCGCCATGAGGGTTCTGTCCATCTGGAGTATTGAGTCCATGGACGAGGAAGTGCAGGAGCTGAAGGAGCGGGCCGAGGAATTTCTGGAAGCGGCGCGTCTATTGGCCAATGTCGAATTGTGGAATGCGGCCTTCGATGATGCCCGTCACGCTGCGGAACTGGCGAGTAAAGCCCTGCTTCTGATGCATCATGGTTCGTATCCACGAAAACATCAGGTTGCTGGCGAGCTGAATGATGCCGGCCTGATCCACCATCAGTCACTGCAAAGCAGGTGTCCAGGGTTTTGGGTGCTTGGACGTTGGGTCGATACGGTTTCGCAGACCGCGTAGAGAAGATCCAACTCGATGAAGGGATCCAGGTCGCTGATGCATTGGTTGCGAGCATACATGGTTGAACTGACGTACGTCGACAGACATCGATCCAAAGAGTCGACTACGAAAAACCGCAAGGAAAAAACCTGAGGCGGGCCCGTTCATGTTTCCCGCGGTTTCATCCAATGGGGTCCCGTCCTTCCACCAAGTAGGTGAACCATCCGGTGCGCGCCGTCGTGATCGAACCAAAATGAGGCTCGAGCATGCGCACCAGTTCAGGGGGGGACCGGAACACGCTGTTCATCCCCTGCCTCCTTTCCCCCCATCTCATCAACCGGCCCATGAACCGGCTCGGGTCGGGTTCTTCGATCAAGAGAAGCCCGTCCTGTCTCAGAACGCGCGCGGTTTCACGGAGGATGTCTTGTTGCCCGTGCGCAAAGTGATGGAAGGCTTCGGTGATCACCACGGCGGCCAGAGACGCATCGCCCAGCGGCAGGGCCTCCCCGATGCATCGGATCCCTTCCACGCGTCGCCCCTTGCGTCGGGTCTTGGCGAGCATCTTCGCGGCCGGGTCCGCCACGAGGATGCGGGCCTTGTCGGGGTCGAACATGCGCGCGCTGAACCTGCCGGTGCCGCCACCGAGGTCCAACACGGGTCCATGGATGCCCCTCAGCCGGGGGGCCAGTCGCGGCGGGTGGGTGGGGACGGGGATCCAGTCGTACAACCAGGCGAGGCGGTCGAAATCGTCCGCGCTGTCCTTCTCAGGGCTTGAGCGGGCGGGAGGTGCGTGCTCCTGCCGTCGTGGCACAAACCTGGCCATCGGGCGGCGCTATTTGAGCGCCCGGGCTCCAGGGGAAGCTCTTCGGGCGCCGACAAACCCCCGGGAATTATATGCATGGGGGTTATAGGTGGGGTTGATGCTTCGCCTGCCCACCGGCAAGGATCTGCGGGAGAAGCGGATCGAACTGTCACTGACCCAACAGGAAGTGGCGAACCGGGCGAAGATGAGTCAGCCGCTCGTCGCCCGGATCGAGAAGGAGGACGTGGACCCCCGTTATTCCACGGTGAAGCGGCTGGTCAGTGTGCTCAACGAGGCGGCCACGGAGAAACTTCCCCTCGCCCGGGACCTGATCCATGGAGGGATCGCCAGTGTCTCCCCCAAGGATCCCGTGAAGAAGGCCGTGAGAATAATGCGGGACCGGGGTTTCTCACAGTTACCGGTTCTCAGTGGCGATCGCCCGGTGGGCCTGGTCTCGGTCCTGGGGCTCATCGGGCGGGTCCAACAGACGGACGACCCCCTCGCGTTGTCGGTCACGCCGGTGGAGCAGGTGATGGGGCCCGCCCCGCCCAACGTATCCGACGACACCCGCTTCGTGATCCTGGAAGACCTCCTTTCGCGCCATGACGCGGTCCTGGTCTCGAAGGAAGGCCGGTTCGTCGGTATCGTGACCAAGGCGGACATCCTGAGCATTCTCTAGCAGGCGGGGAAATCGGTAAGGAGTGGATCTTGCCGCAAACCCCGTTTGTTCCTCCTTTTTTCCCGATGCATGAAAGAGAATAATGCGATAAAAGGGACCCTTCACCACCCTCCCCTCCTTATTAAAGGGACCTCTCTCTTCGTCGAAGCCGTTATCAATGACCTTGGCTGAAGGCACACCGATTCGAGCGCGAAGGTGCGAACCCGGGGCTGCGCGGCGGCGGGCCCCGAGCTCCTCGCGGAGGAAATACCATGCCCTGGAAACAAAACCCCACCCGACACCCCGCCGCGGCCAACGAGGTTGAGCCGAAAAAATACAAATCCTACACGATGCCGGCTCTGCGCAAGATCCCGGAGGTCCAGGAGCACCTCACCGAGCAGCAGATCTTCGACATCGAAGTGGTCGGCAGCGTGTTCCCCTTCAAGACGAACAACTACGTCGTCGAGGAACTCATCGACTGGAACAGCGTCCCCGACGACTCCATGTTCGTGCTGAACTTCCCCCAGCGCGACATGCTCAAGCCGGACCAGTATGACGCCATGGCGGCGGCGGTCCGCTCTGAGGACAAGAAAAGGGTCCGTGAGGAAGCGGACAAGATCCGCCACCAGTTGAACCCGCACCCGGCCGGGCAGATGGAGCACAACGTCCCGGACATCCTGGGCGAGAGCCTCCAGGGCATGCAGCACAAGTACCCCGAGACCTGCTTGTTCTTCCCTTCACAAGGCCAGACCTGCCACGCTTACTGTTCCTTCTGTTTCCGCTGGCCCCAGTTCGTCGGGATGGACGACATGAAGTTCGCCATGACCGAAGTGGAGAAACTGATCGAGTACCTGCAGGAGAACCCGCGGTGCTCGGACGTACTCTTCACGGGCGGTGACCCCATGGTGATGAAGTCCAAACTGCTGCGCGCCTACGTGGAGCCGCTCCTGGAGGCGGAGATCCCCAGCCTGCACACGATCCGGTTCGGGACGAAGTCCCTCTCGTACTGGCCGTACAAGTACGTCACGGACGACGAAGCGGACGACGTTCTTGACGTGATGGGCCAGGTCACGGAGGCCGGCAAGCACCTGGCGATCATGGCGCACATCAACCACTCCGTGGAGATCTCCACGCCGGTGGTCCGGGAAGCGATCCGCCGGGTGCGCGCAACCGGCGCCCAGATCCGGTCGCAGACCCCGCTGCTTCGCAACATCAACGACAACTACATCGAGTGGGCCGACAAGTGGCGCAAGGAAGTGAACATGGGGATCATCCCGTACTACATGTTCGTCGTGCGCGACACCGGCGCCCAGGACTACTTCGGGATCCCCCTCGTCAAAGGCTGGGAGATTTACCGCCAGGCGTACCAGCTCGTTTCGGGCTTGGGCCGCACGGTGCGCGGACCGAGCATGAGCGCGGAACCGGGCAAGGTGGAGGTCCTCGGGCCCACCATGGCCGGCGGGGAGAAGGTGATCGCACTGCGGTTCCTGCAAGGCCGCAACCCGGACTGGGTGGACATCCCCTTCTTCGCGAAGTACGACGAGAACGCGATCTGGCTCGACGAGCTGGAGCCCGCCTTCGGCCAGAAGCAATGGTGGTGGCAGACCGAGCTCCAGGAGATCTACAAGGAGAACCGCGCCAGCGGGACGCTCTTCCAGGCCGAAGAGGAACTTCCGGTGATCCAGGAGTAGCACCGCCTCTCGTGGCCCATGCCTCCCTGCCCCTCCTTTGCCCCCTTGCCCCAGCGGCAGCGTCGCTCGGCGGGCGCATGGCGTCCCTTGCATGCGGGCCGAGAACCGCTTCAGGGCGGCAATCCGTCCTTGTCCTACACGGCGCAATCCGGTTGCAGGCACCAGGGCACCCAGTTTGAGGTCCCTTCCACGCTGTCGCCGAACAGGGGCCCGCCGACGTGGCCCCACCAGTTGTTCTGCGCGTCCACGCTGGTGTCCTCTTGCGCACTCAGACCCAGGTCGTTGCCGTAGATCCGGTTCAACCGGAACGTCTGCGTGCCGGCGGCCCCGGTCTCCACGACAATACCGACGTCGTTGTCCCGCAGTTCATTGTCGTCGATCGTCGAGCTGTCCTCGGCACCGGCGGCGAGCCGGATCCCGGTCCCGCTGGCTTGGACTTGGTTGTCCACGATCTGGTGCTGGTCCCCGGTCACCAGGATCCCCGTCCCGGTGCCCATCATGACCGTGTTCTGCTCCAGGGTGTGACCCGTCCCGGCGATCTCGAACGCGTTGCCGTTGGCGCCGCTCACGTGGTTGTCCGTGATCGTGCTCGCACCCGCTTGTGAAAGAAGCCGCACACCGTTCGCGGAACCCGTGAACTCGTTGCCGTGGATCTGCGCGGAGGCCACGGCGTCGATGACGAAGCCTTCCTGGTGGACCTCCACCGTGTTGCCCTCGGCGACGAGTTGCAGTTCCGGAGTGGCCTGCGACGCATCCAGGGCCACGGAACCCAGATGGGCCCCGGGTCCCACGAAGACGTTGTCTTGGACCGTCATCGTGCCGCCGGATTGCGCGTCCACCCGGATCCCGCCACCGTCCTGCGCGGTCTCGAACCGGAAGTCCTCCAGGGTGATGTTGTCCGCCTGCACGTCCATGGCGAACCCGGACTCGGGACGCAGGACCGCTTCCTGGGGTCCGGCGGACCGGATCGTCACGTTGTCGCTGGTCACCACGACGTTCTCTTTGTAGTCCGCCGCGTGGGCGAGCACGGTGTCGCCGGCTTGGGCACTGTCCACGCCCTCTTGCAGGCTCAGGTGCCAGGTGTCCTGTTCCACGTTCTGGACGGTCGTCACGTCCACGCGTTTCGTGGTCTGGTTCGTGTCGCCGTGCTCGTTCTCGATCTCCAGGTGGACCGTGTAGTCCCCGGCGGCTTCGTATTCGTGGATGAAGAACGCGTTCGCCGGCGTCATGGCTTCATACGGGCTCGATCCGTCGCCCGGGTCCACGGTGAGCCGCACGATGGTGGCTTGCTCTTGATGGGAGCCTGTGGCATCCAGCGTGGTGGGCACGCCGGGCCCCGTGACCGCGGGATCGATCTCAAGGACCGGCACGAGCGGGAAGAACGGATCCACCGTGATCACGACCACCTGTTCGTCCTGCAGTTCGTCGTCGGCCGCCGTGATCGTGACCTCATAGACGCCGGATTGTCCGATCTGTGGACTCCACTCGAAGGTGGCTGTCCCGTCGCCGTGGTCC
Organism: uncultured Halobacteriales archaeon; assembly: GCA_964452895.1. Classification (GTDB taxonomy): domain Archaea; phylum Thermoplasmatota; class E2; order JACPAO01; family JAHWKR01; genus CAYVRY01. Next base: position 11,847 of record CAYVRY010000030.1, on the reverse strand, counting down.
GCAAGCCCCGCCCCGGCGGGCAAGGGCTCCGCGGTGAGGGTCAACGCATCGTTGTTCGGGTCCGTGGCGCTCACGCCGAAGACGAGTTGATCCAATTCGACCACACTCTGGTCCTCGACGAATGAGAGCTCGGGGGGCAGGTTCACCCGGTTCACGGTGATCGTGATCGTCTGCGTATGGGTGAGGTCGCCGTCGTCCGCGGTGAAGGACACGTCATGGTCCCCTTGTTGGCCGAAGTCGGGTGTCCACGAGAACGTCCCGGTGCCGTCGCCGTGGTCCGTGAAGGTCGCACCCGCAGGCAGCGATTGTGCATCCAATGTGACGCCGTCGCCGTCCGGGTCGCTCGCGCTCACCGGGAATTCAAGCAGGGCGTCCTCTTCCACTTCCTGGTCCGCAAGCGGATCCAGCTCCGGGGCCCGGTTCACGTCGATCACAAGGATCTCGATGGCTTCGCTGTCGGTGAGTTCCCCGTCGTGGGCGCTGAACTCCGCGGTGTATGGACCGGCGTCCTCGAATCCCGGTGTCCAACTGAACGTCCCGGTGCCGTCGCCATGGTCCGTGAAGCTGGCGCCCGCCGGGACCGGGTCGCCGTCGAGGGTCAGCGGATCGTCGTTCGGGTCCGTGGCGCTCACCGTGAACTCCAGGTTCTGTCCTTCGTCCACCGATTGGTCTCCGATGGTTCCCAGTTGGGGCGCGACGTTCACGCGGTTCACGGTGATCGTGATCGCCTGCGTGTGGCTGAGGTCGCCGTCGTCCGCGCTGAACTCCACGTCGTAGTCGCCTTCCTGGCTGTGTTGCGGGGTCCAACTGAACGTGCCGGTCCCGTCGCCATGGTCCGTGAAGACGGCACCATCCGGGAGGGGGTCTGCGTCCAGGCTCAAGGGGTCGTCGTTCGGGTCCGTGGCGCTCACTGTGAACTCCAGAAGCTCATCCTCATCCACCACCTGGTCCGCGATGGTCTCGAGCTCTGGAGCGGCGTTCACGCGGTTCACGGTGATCGTGATGGTCTTTGTGTCCGTGAGGTCGCCGTCGTCGGCGCTGAACTCCACGTCGTAGTCGCCTTCCTGGCTGTGTTGCGGGGTCCAACTGAACGTGCCGGTCCCGTCGCCATGGTCCGTGAAGCTGGCGCCGTCCGGCAAGGGGCCTGCTGTCAGGCCGAGTGTGTCGCCGTCCGGGTCGCTTGCACTCACGCTGAACTCCAGGAGCTGTTCTTCATCCACCTGTTGGTCGTCGATGAGGTCCAATGCCGGCGGCCGGTTCACGTCGTTCACGGTGATCGTGATCGTCTCCTCGTCCGTGAGTTCGGTGTCACTGGCCGTGAACGTCACGTCGTGGTCACCGGCCTGCTCGAAGCCCGGGGTCCAGCTGAAGGTGCCTGTGCCATCGCCGTGGTCCGTGAAGCTGGCGCCGGCGGGCAAGGGGTCCGGCGCGAGGTCGATTGCATCACCGTCCGGGTCGCTTGCGCCCACGCTGAATTCCAGCACCTCGTCCTCGTCGACGGTCTGGTCGCCCACTGGGTCCAGTACGGGGGGCCGGTTCACGTCGTCCACGGTGATCGTGATCGTCTCCTCGTCCGTGAGGTCCGTGTCACTGGCCGTGAACGTCACGTCGTATTGTCCGGCCTGCTCGAACCCGGGGGTCCAGCTGAAGGTGCCTGTGCCGTCGCCGTGGTCGGTGAAGCTGGCACCGTCGGGCAGCGGGCCCGCGCTCAGGCTGACCGGATCGTCTTCCGGGTCGCTGGCGTTCACTGTGAATTCCAGGGTGTCGTCTTCGTCGACATGCTGGTCTCCGATGGGGTCCAGGACCGGGGGTTGGTTGGCCAGCACGACCTGGAAGTCGATCACGTCGTCCGCTACCGGGTCCCCGTTCTCGAGCAACCTGGCTTCCAGGGTCGCCGCCCCTTCGGGTGTGTCACTGAAGGCGTGCGACCAGAATGTGCCGTCGTAGGCGTCCACGTCGGTCCAGTCCACCAGCGTGGAGTCTTCATCCAAGAGACGCACCTGTACGCTGAAGGCGGGGTCCGAGGGGTCTATCTCGGGTGTCGCGGATACTTCGTCGGAATCATCACCTTCTCCGGCTTCGTTCGTGGCGCTGACCACGAAGAAATAGGTCTGGTCGTTCGTGAGGCCCGTGACGACGGTGGAAGTCCCGGTCACGTCGTCGGAGTCCGGGTAGGGGCCGCCGCTGTCCGTGCCCCATTTCACGGTGTAATGGTCTATGCTCGCGCCGCCGTCGTCGGCAGGGGGTTCCCAGAAGAGCTGTGCCTCTTCGTCGCCCGGTGCGACCTGCAGGTTGCGCGGTTGGCTCGGGGTCTCCACGGCGGTCTGCGGGGTCGCGCTGACCTCCTGGGAATCATCCCCTTCTCCGGCCTCGTTCGTGGCGCTGACGACGAAGTGGTAGGTCTGGTCGTTCGTCAGGCCCGTGATCACGGTCGTGGTCGTGCCGACGTCCTTGGAATCTGTGTAGGGGCCGCCGGAGTCGGTGCCCCACTTCACGCTGTATTTCTCGATGGCGGCTCCACCGTCCGAGGAGGGCTCGTCCCAATCCAGTTCCACTTCAGAGTCGCGCGGGCTGGCGACCAGGTTGCGCGGCGAAGCCGGCGCCTCGGGGTCCGGCAGGTTCACGTCGGTCCCCTGGGTGATCAGACTGATCTCCAGGCCGGCCTGCGATGCGAGGGTCTGCACCCGACTGATCGTGGGGCCCCCGGCGATTCCAGGACAGCATGCGATATGGGTGGTCACGCCGCCGGCCTCGGTGCCTCGCAGCACCTGGTCGTTGGCGGTGATGGTGCCGATGCTGAGCGCGGATCCGGAATCCCCGAAAGTGATGGGATGGATGGCCAGGTAATCGCTCCCGCCGCCGCTGGTGCCGATGCCCGCGCGACCCATGATCGGCCAGGCTTCGCCCACCACGAGCCCGTTGCCGTAATGGACCGTCATGTCTCCGAGCCCGGCGTTTTGTTCCCCGTCGGGTCCGTCCCACATGGGCATGTGGGGCCGCACCAGGTCGCGGTGTTCGTCGGGGATCCGGACGAGACCGAAGTCGTTGGCCCGGTCTCCGCCGGCCCCGGCCTGTCGGGCATAAACCACGTCGCCCAGCGTGACGAAGTTTCCGGTGACGATGAACCCGAGTTGCCCGCCGAACTGGCAGTTCGACACGCAGACCTGCGTTCGGGTGTTGCCGGGGTCATGGTTCCCACCGGGTCCGTGTGTGCCGGTCGCGGCTTCCGGCAGGAAACAGTGACCGGCGGCGCCCAGATACAGGTCCCCGTTCTGGTCTTCCCATACGAAGTTCGCTGTGCATCCGCGCAATCCGCTGGCGCCGGGGATCCGGTCGATGTGGATCCGGGATCCGGGACCGATGCCTTGTGCCATCTCCGGAAGGGGCGGCCCTTCCCGCTCGGTCTGGTTCGAGAGGTCCACCGTGATGACGTCTTCCAGGTAGGCACGTTCCCAGACGGGTTCAACCGCTTCAAGACTCCACCCTGTCGGCAAGAGTTCATTGGGCAGGGTTTCGGGAAGATCGCCTTCGAAGAACGCGTAGAGCGTACGGGTGCCATCCGTCGCCGGGCCGAGACCCGCGTAACCGGCCTCGTCGGCGAGCGCCTCGTCGATCGCGTCGAACGCGGGGTCGTCCATGGCGTTCAAGGCGAAGTGCCCTTCGTCCACGCTCCCGTCTGGAAGCACGAAGCTCCCGCCGGCGGGTTCACCGGGTCCCCCTGCGCCTTGGGTCTGACCGGAGGCCGTGAAGTCGGGTTCCACCTCTTGCCCGGACTCGGGGGAGTCGATCGTGATCTCGAACTCGGAAGGCACTTGGAACGTGGAACTGTCCGTGTCGCGGACCTCGCTTCCTTCCATGATCCGGGCCTCGACGAGGTATGTCCCTGCGGCCACGCCCTGGTCCGGGTCCCATTCGTGGTCCCAGAATCCGGCGTCGCCGGTGACTCCGCCGGCGACGGGGGTCCAGCCGAACACCTCGTCCCCGTCCGGGTCACTCAGGCGCAGCTGCACGGACCAGTCGGAGATGCTCACGCTTGCGTCCGTCGTGTCGTCCAGGCCGTTTTCGTCCGTGACCGTCAAGGTGACCGTGTAGGTCCCGGTCTGTTCGTAGGTGTGTACGGGATGCTGTTGGTCCGAGTCGCTTGCGTCCCCGAAGTCCCAGGCCCAGTTGTCGATCGCGGCGTCTCCGGGTGTGGAGGTGTCCGTGAAGGTCACGGTCTTGTCTTCCACTTCGAACGTGAAGTCCGCTTGCGGGCCTTCCACCTGGTCCGATTCGATGTTCACCGTCACCGCGTGGGGCGGGTCCTGCGTGTCGTCGTTCTGCAGGGCACGCGCGTACAGGGTCTTCTCGCCCTGCAATCCGGCGATGTCCCACGGCGCATCCCAGTTCTCGAGGCCCGTGACGCCGAGCAGATTCGTTTCGTTGAACTCCGGGTCGTCCACGCTCAGTTCCACGCGGTTGTCCGGGGGTTCGGCGACGGGGACGTCCACGTGGGAACCGGTGTCGCCACCGTGGTGCATGAAGACGGGCCCGGCGGCGTGATGGACGATGAAGGCGAGCTGCAGTTCGGCATCCGCCGGGATCGCGTCCACTTGCGGCGTGAAGGCGAACGACACGGGGGTCTGTCCTTCCAGGATCACTTCTTGCTGGATCCGGTCACTCCCCACGATCGTGCCTCCGTAGGAGAGCCGTACGGTGGCGTCCAGGACCACCGGTACGGGTTGCGGGTTCCCGGTGAACCCACTGTACCCGCTGAGCATGATCGTCGCTTCAATGTCCCGTTCGTCGTCGAGCAGGATCGTCGCGTCGGGTCTCGGGTCTGCCGGATGCGTCGATTCGATCTCGCCGATCAGGGCTTCCCAGACCGGACCGATGGGGCCGGCCAGGCTGCCGCAACCGTCGCCGCCGTCCGGTTCGTCGCCTTGTTCCTCGTCCATCCAGAACACGTCGTCCCCGCCGCAGTCGCTGCGGTGCGTCCAGAAGGTGCGCGTCTCGCTCCCACCGGCGCCGCTGGTGGGGAATTCGCCGGTCCCTCGGACGGTCAATTCGGGCGTCTCGCCTGCATCGATTGTGGCGCCTTCTTCCGGCGAGGTGATCGTCGCCTCCAGCGTCTCTTCCGGGTCGGGCGGCGGTTCATCGAAAGTCCGGATCTCGGCGTCTTCCTTGACGAGTCCGGGTCTGAAGCCCAATGGCCCTTCGGCATCGTCCAGGCCGCGCTGCAGGTCGGTGCCCCACATGAGCGGGGCGCCCACCTCGACGATGGCGTGGGTCAGTGCACCGGCGGCGCCGTCGCCGACCACCATGCGGTCGGTGCGCGGGAACGCGGTCCCGAACGCGGAACCGGAGTCCCCGCCGTTGATCCAGCCCACGGCGTTCAGGCCGCCGCCATGGGAGGCGCTCAGGGTCACTCCGAGGCGTCCCTGGGTGGGGAACGCTTGCCCGAGTCCGATGCCGAAGCCGTAATGCACCACGGGGTCGCCGAGGCTGGGGCGGTCGATGCCGGTGGGCCCGCCCCAGAACCAGAGCCAGGGCCGCAGGACCTCGTTGAGCTCCGGGGGGATCTCGATCAGTCCGAAGTCGTTGCCGATCCCCTTGGCCTGGGCCCAGGCCACGGGATGGTAGGTCTCGTTGGGTTGCAGACGGACATAGTCGCCCAGTCCGACCCAGTTGTTGACGCAGTTCGCATAGCAGAGGTCCACCCAACGGGCGCGCGCATCCGGGCGGGTCTCGGAGTCCGCCTGGGATTGCGGGATGTTGGAGTCCAACAGGCAGTGCCCCGCCGTGGCGAGATAGTACTTGCCGGTCTGCGGGTCTTCGAACAGGTAGCTCGCCGTGCAGATCGAGGTGCCCAACGCGCCGTTCGCGTTCGCCTTGCGCATGTGGATCGCCCCACCGGGCCCGGCGCCTTGCAGGACACCGGGGGCGTTGGGTCCGTCGTGCCCATCGAGTCTTTCGGCGGTCTCCTCCACGCTGAGTGCGTCGGCTTCATTCAACGCGGCGTCTTCGAGGGTGCGCAGTTGGGTGTTGTCCACGTGACGTACAATGTGGCCTTCACTGGAGGTCTCCGGGACGCCTTCCGGGACGTCGGCCTCCCAGTAGACCACGTAGACGCCTTCTTCGTCGAGGTCCGGGTAGACGGCCAGATAGCCTTCTTCATCTTCGAGGTCGGCGGTGAGGTTCTTCAGGTCCGTTCCGCGAAGCGCGTTGCGTACGAAGGGGTCCGTGACCCAGTCGGCGAGTTGGTCGTCCAGGAAATCACCGAGGTCGGCGCCCTCCACGGCCTGGGTGGGTTCCTCGCCGGTCGTGCTGAAGCGGCCTTCGAAGTTCACGGGCGGTTGGGCTTCGGCTCCGTCCTCGGGTTCGTCGATCGTGACGAACGCGTCACTGGGCTCGTTGTTCACTTCCACGTCCACCGTGGTGGACGCGGAGCCGCCTTGGCCATCATGGTACGTGGCGCGGATCGTATGCGTTCCGTCCGGGAAGCCCGCGGTGTCCCACACGGTGTCCCAGTCCACGATTCCGCCGTCCGCGTTGACGGCCACCTCGTCGATCGTGTCGCCGTTGATCTCGACGACGACGCGTTCGTCGCCACTGGACGCCTGGGTGGTCGCGTCCACGTCGGAGGTGGGGCCTTTGTTGCCGGCGCCGTCCACGGCGCGAACGGAGTAGGTGTAGCTTGTCTCGGGTGCCAGTCCGGTGTCCGTGAAGGCGGTGGTGGTGGGTTCGCCCACCAGGGTCCCGTCGCGTTCCACTTCGTAATGGGTCACGCCGGTGCCGTCGTCCGTGGCGGCGTCCCAGGAGAGTGTGGCCGTGGTGCTCGTGGTGTCTTCGACGATCAGGTTGTCCACGGCGGACGGCGGGGTCAGGTCTGCGCTCGTGGGGGCACCGGCAACGGGGCCGGCGCGCGGGCCTTCGTCGCCCGCTTCATTCACGGCGGAGACTTCGTACATGTAGGATTCGCCCGCGGAGACGTCGTCGTCCGTGAATGTGGTGTCTTCCGCTGGAACCGTGGCATGAAGCGCACCGTCGCGCCACACCCGGTACTCGTTGAGGTCCGAACCGCCGTCCCATTGCGGCGCCTCCCAATCGAGCTCGACGGAGCCCGGCAGTCCCAACGTCTCCAGGTTCTGCGGGGCACTGATCGGTGGGAAGAGCTCCAACTGCGCCGTATCAAGATAACCATGGTCCGGGTCCGGGGGGACGTCCGGGGCGCGCATGTAGACGAACGCCCAGTTCGCACCGCCCGGAACGCTCCCTTCCTTCGGGAAATTCCCGCCCACGTTGCGGCCCAGATTGTCGAAGTCGACCCAATCCGCCCAGAAGTAGATGTCCATGGGGGAGCCGAACTCGGCGTCCAACCGGTAGTTCGATCCGGCGAAACCCGCGACGTTCAGCCAGACTCCGTCCACACCGTTGGTGGGGGCATCCGGGCCGAACCACCAGGTCGAGGAGGACTCCAGGGCGCCCGGGTAGACCCCGGTGCGGTCCGGATGACAACCGGGGCAGGCGGCGTCGATGGTCCCTTCGCGTGTGGTCGAGCTTTCCTCCTGGAAGAGTCCTTCCTCCCCGAAGCCCACTTGGCCTTCCGGTTGCCCGTGCCCTGCCGTGCCGGCGATGGGGACCGTGCCGCCCACGGTGTCGTTCTCTTCGGGCTCGTCGATGGTGACAAGGGGGCCGCCGTCGGGGCTCACGTTCACGCTGATCGTGTGCTCGTCGAGCAGTTCGTCGTCCGCGTCGAACCAGCGCGCGGTGATCGTGTGTTCGCCTTCCAGCCCTTCCAGGTCGACGGGCACGGTCCATTCGGCGCGGGCCGCGGTTTCCGTGTTGATTCCGGTGCTCCCGGCGAGGTTCTCCCCGTCCAGGTAGATCTCCATGCGTTCCCCGCTGATCTCGGCGACATTGACGGTGGCGTTCGCCAGGGCCGTCGTGTTGTCTGCGTCGGTCACGTTGAGGCCGACCTTGAAGGTCCCGGTCTCGTTGAAGACGACGTCCGTGTTGCAGGCGCTTGCGTTCGTGAAGCTCGCCTCGGCGGGTCCGTCCCACGCGCAGGTGTACGGCTCCGTACCCCCTCTGCCGGTGCCGGAAAGCGGGATCGATGAGTCCACCATTCCGGAGTAGGGGCCCCCGGGAGCGGATTCCAGCTGCAGTTGCGTGTCTTTCCAGGAGTAGTCTCGACCCGGTGGATTCGCTTCGGCGGTGTCTCCGAGACCGGTTCCGAACGTCACGATCCCGCGCACGGCAGGAACGGCGTCGGCCGAGAGCTCGCTCAAGGTGTCATCCGGGCCGGGGTCCGCCAGGGCTTGGCGGGGGACGGCCCACCAGATGATGTCTGTGTCCGGTTCCACGTCGACGAGTTGCAGGTCGGTGACTTTCCCGAAGCGGCTGAGGCCGTCGGGGTCGACGGAGAGATGTTGGAGTTCCGCGTGGTGTTCCAGGTCTGTAGTGACGCTTTCGTCCAATCCCACCAGACTCAGGATGCCCTGCACGCGCAGGCCCGTGAAGGTGTTCGCTGCCGGAGCGCCGAAGTCCTGCCCGGGGTCGTTCGACCAGTCCGGACGGAAGTTCACATGGTACGCAACTTGGGATGTCGTGGTCGGATCGGCGGGGATGTCGCCGAGTTTCAGGCCCACGTACAGATAGTTCTCGTCGTTGTCGAACCAGCCGGCTTCGATGTCCATGTGGTCCACGGGCAGGCCCGCGGAGGTCACGTCGCCTGCGGCGTCAACGATCTCGGGGTCTTCGGGGACTGAAGTTTCCGGGTCGCGCACCTGAAGCGAGTTGGCACCGAATCCCAGGTTCAGTTCGGTCTCGTCGTAGGTGAACGAGTCGTTGTCCACGGTCTGCAGCTCGGTGTCCATGTTCGTGACAAGCTGCACCTGGGCGCCTTCCTGGGTGAAGGAGGATGAAGCTTGGAGTTCGTTGATCAGACCGAGCACGTTGCCCTCCGGGAACTCGGATTTGGGGATGTCCACCCAGGCTTGGTTCGTTTCGGGGTCGTGCGCGGCCACGAAACCCGTGCTGATGGAGGTCAGGCAGCCGGCCTCGGGGACGCAGAAGGACTTACCGAGGCTGCCGCCGAGATCGTTCGATCCCGTCTCCCGTTGGATGATCGCCTGGTAGACCGTGGCCGGGGAGGTCTCGAAGTGCACAGTCAAGGAGTACGAAACGATGTGGGCCGGGTCGCCGGGCCCGGGGTCGCCTTGTGGGTCGTTGAACAGATCGTCGATGTTTTCGGCTTCCACGAAAAACCGCAGGTTCGCCCCGCGTTCCTCGACGTAGGCGGCACGCATGTCCAGTCCGTCGGAGGCGGGGTCCACCCACGAGCGGTCGCAGCTTACGGCATCCGAGCCGCACGGACCGGTCTCCAGGTCGCCGGCGGGGTCCGTGCCGATCCGCGTGAGGTCTTCATTGGGGTCTTCCACGATGATGTCGCGACCCGCTTCACCAGTGGAACCCTCGTTGTCTGTGACGGTGAGTACGGCCTGGTAAATGCCGTCGGATTCGTAGGTGTGGTCCAAGGTGGAGGGGGGTCCGCCGGTGTCCGTGTAGATGGTCGATTCGTCACCGGGGTCCAGTTCCCAGCTTGCGATTGCTCGCTCGCCCTGGGCGGTTGCGGACATCTCGAAGGTGACGTCCAGGGGGGCGGCTCCGCGGTCGGGGTCCGCATCGAGTGTGGCGATGGGGGCGTCCTCGTCGCCGAGGCCACGCCGGTCCGAGACCCCTTGAACGTCCACCGGGGCGGGCGGGACGCTGGCGCCGTCCGCGGGGGAGGTGATCCGTGTGGTGGGGTCGTCGGGCTCGTCGCTCTCGGATTCCACATAGTGCCGGATGCTGGAGGCGCCGGGGACGTGGTCCATGATGAAGATGTCCAAGGCGCCGCCGTCCGGGTTGCCCCGGGCTTGTGTGGGGTCGCCGATGGAGCGGTCGGGTTGTCCGTATTGCGGGTGTTCCGGGTCGTCGAAGCGGCCTTCGAGGGGGATCCGGTCGTAGCGCTGTACTAGAATGGGCCAGGATGCGGGTTGGTTGCCGTAATTGCACGGTGTGAAATCCGGGCCCCGGTCGATCTGTGAGAGACGCCATTGGGAGCCCGTCCATCCCCCGGAGTTGTGCATCATGCTGATGTCGAATTCGTTGTTCACGCAGTTCGCCGTGCTTGTGAGCACCGGGTAGAGGTCCGCGAAACCGAAGCCGTAATGGCCGAATTCATGCGCCAGTACGGAAGCCATGTGCAGGTCGTCGCCCCAGGGGATCACGAGCTGGCCGAGGCGGCCGACGTAAAAGCCGGTGCAGGGGTTGTCGATCATGGGGTTCGGGCCCCACGTGCTGCTGTCGAACGGGACGGTGGTCTGGACGATGAAGTCGGCCAGGGTGTGCTGCATGGGCACCGGGCTCTCGCTCATCCCGGGGGCGCATGAGAGCGGGAAGCCCGACGGAAGGTAGGCGGGGTTGTTCAGCACGGTGTCCGTGACGAGGACCGTGCCGATGCGGACATAACCGTCCGTGGCGTCCCAGATCCTTTCGGCGAAGACGTCCATGCTATTGGAAAGGAACTCGAGCCCCTCTGTGGAGCTCATACCGTCGGGCAGGGATTTCGAATCGAGCTGCATGACCGCGTCGATCTCGTAGATGCCGTCCTCGGCCTCGCTGGTCCAGGCGTTCGTCGCGGAGAACGACTTCACGGGGCTCATCATGCCCGTGGCCTGGTCCTGGACGCGCCAGTAGACCGTGTTCCCGATGTCGCTGCGGTCGATGTCCGTGATCGCGATCTGGGCGCTGTCCACCCCGGATGCGAACGGCAAGGTGATGCGGTCCAGTTCGTCCTCCTGGAAGCCCCAGCGCACGACGCCGGTGATCGGTTCCTCGGTGTCCCAGTTGAAGACCAGGCGGAAACCGGTCTTCGTGGCGAACCCTTCGAGTACGTGCCAGAATCCGTCGCCCTCGGCGTGCCCATGGTCGCCTTCAAGGGGCCCGTCTTCCGCATGGGCCATGACGGGCTCCAAAACGGGCGCCGGGACGGCGCTCACCAACAAGGCGAGGGTAATCAAGATTGTAAGGACCTGGGACGGTCCAGTCGGCATTCGGGCTGTCCTGTTGCGAGTCGAGACCACGAGTCGTCACCACGTTGTGTTTGCTGCGCGGGACCCGGACCGAGAAGAGACCCATTAACGGAACAGGCGGACCACGCGAAAGAATGGCACGCAGGGATGTGTGATATGGGTTTCCCTCGTGGGGGTGCGGCGGGAGCGGTTTCATCCATTCGTCGCGTGCTTTATGGGCCGGGAGTCGAAGATTGTGCTAACAACGACGCGGGGGCAGGGCCAAGGTGGCGCTCGTGGGGGCGGACCGGGTGGGCGGATTGAGCCAGGGCCGCCCCCGGAAGGGTCTTCCTGCCGGGCGTGCGTTCCGATCAAGACGTAGAAACCCGCCCGATCCGTCGTAAACCTCATCATGGGCTTGCCGCTCGCTGCGCCGCAGCGTCTTGGAGGACATTGATGAGTTATGAAGATCTGGGTGCGGCTTCGGACCCTGAAGAAGTGACGCGGGAGGCGGCGTTGGAGTTCCATCGCCGCAGCCACGGCAAGATCGAAGTGCGGTCGAAGGTCCCTTTGCGTGGAGCCCGGGACCTTTCCTTGGCGTACACCCCGGGGGTCGCCGAGCCGTGCAAGGAGATCCAGAAGGAGATGCTCAAGGTCTACGAGTATACGAACAAGGGCAACCAGGTGGCCATCGTAACGGACGGCTCCGCGGTCCTGGGGCTGGGCAACATCGGGTCCCGCGCGGCTTTGCCCGTGATGGAGGGCAAGGCGATCTTGTTCAAGAAGTTCGCCGGGATCGACGGTTTTCCCA
>CAYVRY010000029.1:0-19702 GCA_964452895.1 uncultured Halobacteriales archaeon | reverse complement strand
GGCGCCTACCACTGCATCGTGTGCGACGCGCCCCTCTACCGGTCCGACGACAAATACGACTCCGGTTCCGGCTGGCCGAGCTTCACCCAGGAGATCAAGGGAGCCGTCGAACGCAAAAAAGACACAAGCCACGGCATGGTCCGCACCGAGATCGTGTGCGCACAGTGCGATGCGCACCTCGGGCACGTCTTCGACGATGGGCCCGGGCCCAAGGGGGAACGCCACTGCACGAACAGCGCGGCGTTGGATTTTCGCGGCGAGTAGGCGCATTCTGAACCCGCTTACAACCCCGTGCCACTATTGCCCTGCATCCATGCCGCGGTCTCCGGCCTGACGGGCGCAATTGAACACGTCACTGACCCACAGCAAAATCCCGACAGGACCATGGCGGGGCCGACACGAGAACAAGCTTACCTATCGTTCGATATCAAAAAGACCCAGGCGTTGGCCCTGTTTCTGGGCTCGAGTGAACGTAGCGCCCAAAAATCGTTCGGCCCGACAAAAGGAACACCGAAATCCGCGAACCGGCAATTCCCCGCGAGGGAACTGAAGGTTCACTACCACTTGTTCCATTGCTACAGCGGGACCTGAGTGTTCCCTACACTCCGGGGCCCAACCGGCTTCGGGTTGCGGAGAAGTTCTTGACATATATCGCATCCCCATGTTTTGTGTACGGTCCGATTACAGTGCCATTCCCACTGAGGTCCCTGCTGATGACCTTTGTTTTGAACCGGGCCTTCCCGGGCGTGGGGCGTCAATCCCTTCGTTTCGGGCGGGTCTTTTTCGAGCTCCCACTCACGGCAAGATAGCGAGTCCCGAATTTCACCTCCCGGAATTTCCTTGGGGCTTTCTTTTCCTCAGTCATGGAATCACCCGCCAAGCGCGGCCTTCAAGACCAATGTAAAACCGAGGAAATATAAAAAGACCGCGTTTGCCCATAAGAGCACCCCAATCCTGCGGCCATCGGCCAATGAATTGATGAACCGCTGATTGTCATCCCCGTTCCTGGTGTACTCTTGGAGCAATGAGTACTGCACATCTCCGCGACTCAACGTCGAATCATTACATCGTTCGACAAGACCGTGCAAGTCAGGACCCACTGCCGCTTCTTTCGGCGAGGATATCCCTGTCTTCGTGAAGATCCAGACAAGCATCGCCATCAAGTTCATCAAGATGCCGACAATCAAGATCACAACCTGGAGTCCGCTGGGTACGTATCGGATCGTTGCAAAAACCCCGACCACGATGAGAATACCGCCTAGAGTCGCAGTCCCCAGCTTGATTGAACGATCGATTTCGCTGTGGTGGAGGACGACGCTATGCAAGTCCATGTCGGTCGACCGCTCAGCCACACGTAAAACCAGATCCAACACTTCCTTCTCTGACTTGCTCGTGTCTTCCTCTTGGTCGTTCCTGTCGTTCGTCATAATTGAGCCTCAAAGAGACTTGATTCAAAGAGGAAATGGAGGGGGGTCACCGAAGGTATTCGTTCCATTTGCTGTCCCGCCACCTCCTCCTTCGGAGAAGGAGGAGGTGGCGGTGAGCATCGGTGAAACCGGGACCAAAATCCCCAGTGGCTCGGCCCCATACACTGCGTAACGGCGGTGCGAAATGGTGGTCGAAGCGCCCTCGGCCTGTCTCCGATTGAACGGAGGACGGTGAGGAAAAGCCGTCAGACTGTCTCGTCCTGAGCGGAACCCCCGTTGGGGGCGCGCTTCAAGCGCGCTCGAACTGAGCGGAGCGACAGTGAGAGAAAGCTGTCAGGCTTTCTCGAACATGCACCCCGGCTTGTAACTCGTGGTGAGCCGCACCGGGTCGCCGACCTGGATCTCGTCGTGCTTCGAGACGAACGGGATCCACCCCGTGGCGCGGGGCCCGTCGTCGTCCAGTTGGACCACCACCCAGGCGTAAGGGACGTCGTTCAGGAACTCCTCCATGGCGACCCGCTGCACCGTGTAGGTGGCCACCTTCCCCGTGGTGGCGAACTCCTTGGTCTCGAAGCTGCGCGCGCCGCACACGCACCGGACCATGGGGGTGATCGTCTTGTGGCCGCACTCCCGGCAGACGTACCCCTGCATCTTGCCGTCGCGAAGGTTGTTGTGCTGCTCCTTGAACGTGGGCAGCCCCGCCCGCACACTCTCTTGATGGGCATCCTGGCTCATTTCGGGTCCCTCCCGAGTACGCTCACGGCGCAACTGCCCCCCGTTGCACCCACGTTGTGCGTGAGCGCGTTCACCGCGCCGTCCACCTGGGTCTTGCCCTTCTCACCGCGCAACTGCATCACCGCCTCGATGATCTGGGAGACCCCCGTGGCGCCCACGGGATGGCCTTTCGACTTCAACCCCCCGGAAGGGTTCACGGGCACCTTGCCGTCCGGATAGGTGACCCCTTCGCGCGCCTGCTTCGCCCCTTGCCCGGGCGCGAAGACCCCCAGGTCCTCCGTGGCGATCGCTTCCGCGATGGTGAAACAATCATGCACCTCGAACAAGCTGATGTCCTTGACACCGAGGCCAGCCATCTCCAACGCCTCGGCGCCCGCGGCCTTGGAGGCCGGGATCGAGGTCAACGACTCCCGGTCATGCAGGCCCGCGATGGAGCCCTTGCGCCCGATCCCGCGCACCCAGACCGGCGTGTCCGTGTACTGCTTGGCCACCTCCTCGCTGGCGAGCACCACGGCCGTGGCGCCGTCGGAAAACGGACAACAGTCATAGAGCGTGAGCGGGCTTGCGACCTCCATGGCCGTAAGCACGTCCTCCACCGTGATCTCCTTCTGGATGTGCGCCTTCGGGTTGTGCACCCCATTCTTGTGGTTCTTCACCGCGATCTCGGCGAGGTCCTCATGGGTCGCCTCATGGTCATGCAGATACGCCGTGGCCATGGCCGCATACAGGCCCGGGAAACTCGCCCCGTTGCCGCCCTCGAACAGGTAATCCGAGCCGTACGAAAAATACCCCGTTGCTGTGATCGTGTCCACATTGGAGACCTTCTCCGTGCCGCCGGCGAGCATCAGGTCGCTTCGCCCCGAGGCCACGTGCAACCAGGCCTCCTGGAACGCCGCGCCGCTGGAAGCGCACGCCGCCTCCACGGTGGTCGCCGGCACCTCCCCCGCCCCCAAGTGGCTCATGATCAACGGCCCGATGTGCCCCTGCCGTTCCGTGACCGCGAAGGCGTTGCCGAAGAACGCGCCCCCCAGTCCCTTCGGGTCCGCACCGGCCTCCTCCAACGCCTGCATGGATGCCGAGGAGAGCATCTCCCGGTTCGAGATCGAGTGCTTGCCGAACGGAGTGGCGCCAACACCGACGATGGCGACGCGTCGAAGGGACATCATGCGGACCATGCGTCCCGCTTACTTGAAGGAGCGGACCGCGGCCACCTCGGCCCGGCAGGGAGCGCCAGCCGCGCCGGGAAAAACAGAAAAAGGGGTCACCGCAACCGCCCGCCCAGACCGCACCATGTAGCAAAGATTAAAGGCCAAGCCTCGGGTGGCTGCGGTTGATTGAACATGTCCGGTCTCCTGAAATCAACATTCAGTCTGCTTGCCCTCATCATTGTTGTGACCATTTTGATGGGCACGGGCCCGGCATCGGCCCTTGATCTCGAAACCGGTGCCTGGAGCGGACCCGCGTTCCCGGGATCGACCTCCGCTACCGTGCCGGTCACCGTCACCTACGCCTGCGGGGACCTGCTGCCGGCCCCGGTCGGAGGCGACATCGAACTCGGCGCGAGTCTGGAGGATGGCGCGCAAGGAACGATCTCCGCGGATGAGGAGTCTTTCACCGTCCAGGCCTTCCCGGACTGCACACCGGGCGACGACGTGACCGAATCGTTCAACATCACCTACACCGCCACAACGGAACAACTGGCCGGCAGTCAGGAGACGATCACCATCGTCGCCTCCCACAACGTATCCGACGAGCTGGAAGGGGACAATGATACGGCCAGCACGGCCGCCACCGTGGGCCCCTATGTGGACGTCACCTTCTCCGCGTTCAACGACACCGTCGAGGTGATCGGAGGGGACCAGGTCACCGTGGAGATCGAGATGCGGTCCAGTTCGAACACCGCCGTGGAAAGCGACGCCGAACTGGAGCTCCCGGAGGCCGAAGAAGGCGAAGAAGAATGGGAAGCGGTGAGCATCGATCCGATCACCGTCGCCTCGCCGCTGGAAGAAGGCGAGGATGGCGTCGGCACCATCACCTTCGACGTGCTGGTCCCCGATGAAGCGGACGGGGAGCACACACTCACGTTCATGGCATCGGCCGCATCCTCCGACCCGCCGCTTGAGACGGACGCCGTGGAGATCCCGTTGACGTTCGACGTGACGCCGCGCAGCGTCGCCCAAGGGGACGAGGAGGGCTCCCCGGCCCCCATGGTGCCCGTGGTCCTGCTCGGCGTCTTCGGCGCACTCGCCCTGGCACGCCGCCGCACGAGTCGGTGAACCGTAATCGCCCCGCCCGCACCGGAGTGTCCGCCCCCTCTCTATTTGTAGGCCCTCAGCCTATGCCGCCCGGCAGCGCATCGCTGCAGGGGAACCAGCCATGGGCTCACAGGAACTGATCCATAAGAAACAGCCGCAGGGAACCAGCAACCCCAGGACCACCCAGGGGGGGCTCGACGGCACCTTGATCGAACTGTACGAAAGGGCCGCGGATCTATACCAACCATCGCAGGATTTTCTCGTCAGCAAACAACCGGACGGATCCTGGCAGGGCCAAGACTACGAAACGGTGCGCGAACGGGTCATGAACACCGCCGCCGCCCTGATCACACAAGGCGTGAAAAAAGGCGACCGGGTCGCCATCATGAGCAGCAACCGGCCGGACTGGGCGGTGGCAGACCTGGCCACGCTGCACGTGCGCGCCTCCAGCGTACCGATCTACAACACCCTGGACGCCACGAAGACCGGCTACATCCTCAAGGACTCCGGCGCGAAAGTGATCTTCGTGGAGGACGTCGAGCTCGCCGAACTGGTGCGTGAAGCCGTCAAATCCGAGAACGTGCGCTCGGTGAAACGGATCGTGGTCTTCGACCCCGTCGCGAAACCCACCAAGGAAATGGTCGCGATGCTCGATTTCGAGCAGGAAGGCGCCGACGCGACCACGAACACGCACAACGCCGTGAAGAAGCGGAGCGAAGCCACGCAGGGAGAAGACATCGCCTCCATCGTCTACACAAGCGGGACCACGGGGGACCCGAAAGGGGTCGTCCTGACGCACAACAACTTCCATTCCAACGTGGTGGGCGCGCTGCAGGCGGTCCCCATGAACCACCACATCACGTGCCTTTCCTTTCTGCCACTGTCCCACGTCTTTGAACGGGTGGCCGGTTATTACGCGATGATCGCGGTGGGCGCGACGATCTGCTACGCCGAGGACGTGACCACGGTCCCGCAGAACATCGTCGAGGTGCGCCCGCACGTGATGTCCAGCGTGCCGCGCCTCTACGAGAAGATGTACGCGAAAGTGAACGCGAACGTCCAACAGTCCTCCTTCGTGAAACGCAAGATCTTCGATTGGGCCATGCGGGTCGGGGCCGAGGCCGCGGATCACACCGTGCGGGGCGAACCCCTGCCTGCGAAGCTCGAGAAGCGTCTCGCCCGGGCGGACAAGCTCGTGTTCTCCAAGATCAAACAGCGCACCGGCGGACGGCTGGAATTCTTCATCAGCGGAGGGGCGCCGCTGGCGAAGAAGATCGAGGTGTTCTTCGCCGCGATGGGGATCGCGATCTATCAGGGATACGGATTGACCGAGACCAGCCCCGTGGTCACCTGCAACTCCCCCACCGCACGGCGCTTCGGGAGCGTCGGCCTGCCCATCGACGGAGTCGAGATCCGGATCGACGAGAGCCCGGACCACCCTCTGGCCGAGGAGAAATACCCCCAGGGGGAGGTGCTGGTGAAGGGAAAGTGCGTCATGCAGGGGTACTGGAAAAAAGACAAGGAGACCAAGGAAGTGCTCGAAGACGGCTGGTTCCGCAGCGGCGACATCGGCTACATCGACGAAGACGGATTCCTCTTCATCACCGACCGCAAGAAAGAACTCATCGTCCTCTCCAACGGCAAGAACGTCGCCCCGCAACCCATCGAGAACGACCTGAAGACACAGCCCCACATCGCGCAGGCCGTGGTGATCGGCAACAACCGCAATTTCATCTCCGCGTTGATCGCCCCGAACTTCGAAGCGCTCGCCACGTTCGTCGAGAAGGAAGGGATCGACACGAGGGACCCGGAAACACTCGTCAACGACCCCAAGGTGCAGGCGCTCCTGAAAAACGAGGTGGGCCAGGTCAACGAGAAGCTCTCCCGCTACGAGCAGATCAAGAAGTTCCGCATCCTGCCCCGGGAACTCACCCAGGAACAGGACGAGCTCACGCCCACGTTGAAGGTCAAACGCCGCGTCGTGGACGACCACTTCGGCGGGATCATCGAGGCCATGTACACGTAGGGCCCTACGCCTTCTCCGCCTGCGTGCCCCGCAGAGCCGGCTCCGGCAGCTCGACGTCCGAACGCACCAGGAGCACCGCCGGTGATTCCGCCCCGCGAAGCAACCGCTCGATCTTGGACCCCGAGAAAAAATCCTTCAGATTCGACTTGGAGATCTCGTGCATCACCAGGACGTCGAACTTCGCCGCCTCCTGCAGGATCACCTTCTGGAAGTTCCCGGGCTTCACACTGCCCCGGACCTCGATCCCGTACGGCCTTGCGATCTGGCGCAGCGACTCGATGGCGCGCTGCCCCGACTCCTTTGTGGGAAAGATCTCGTCCCGTTCGTCCTCGTCGAACTCGTTCACCAGCTCCGGGTCCGCCGCCTCCATCCCCGTGTGCTGGACCACCAAAACGGTGACCTCGAGCCCCGGCTTGTCCGCCAGCAGCCTGATCAGGTTCTTGAAGGAACCCTCCGTCTGTTCACTCCCGTCCGTGGGAAACAACACCCGCATGAGACCGCGCACAGGCAAAGACCGCTTAAACCATGCGTACGACAAGGCGAGGGCCCGGCGCCGGCGCGCGGACCGGATTCGACCCCCCCGCCCCCACTCTGCCGATTCGTTACGTTTATCAACGACCGAGTCCGGTCCTCAGCCGAGGTTCGTGGATGGCCGGGGCGCGTGATCCGAGACAGGTCCTGATCAAAGAGGTGTGGCCCGACAAGCTGCTCTACGGGACGCTGCTGATCGCGATCTCCTCCGCCATGGGTCTGATCCATGGCCTTCTCGTGCTGATCACGGACATCCGGTTCTCCGACAACCTCGCCCCCTGGTTCGACAACTACCCGCCTCTATTGACGGTGGCGTTCTCCCTGATCGCCCTCGGGCTCGCACTCTACGCCTGGCGCACCCTGAAGATCGGACTCGGCGTGCTCGCTGCGCTCTTCAGTGTGGCCTCCTTCTCCCTGTTCGGGATCGGCCCCCTGCATGCACTGGCCGCGCTGGTGTTCCTCTACCTGGCGAAACGCGAAGGCGAAGACAAGGTACACCACCAAGACCGCGTGACCCGGTGGGACTGGCCGGACAAGGCGTTCGCGGCGAGCCTGCTGCTGCTTCTTTCCGGGACCACGAGCATCGCATGGGGCCTGGGCGTGATCTTCGACCAAGTGAGCGTCGTCGCAGAAGCGAAGATCCTCTGGGGGATCGCGCAAGTGGCCACCGGGATCCTCGCCATGGTGGGCGCACAACTCCTCTACCACCAGCGCGCCCCCCTGCTCGCCGGGTTCGCCGCCGTCTTGAACGTGATCACGCTGGGCGGCTACGTGATCGCCCCCGGGCTCGCCGTCGCCGCGCTCATCGCGATCGCGCTCGCATGGCAGGAGAACGAGTTCCAGGACACGGCCACCACGAGCCCCGCCTCCACGGACCCGCCTCCCGGATGAACACATAGCGGAGCAAAAACATGGACGACTACATCGTCGCAGAAAACCCCAACAAACCCCAAGCCGCACAAAGCGGCCTGCGACAATGGGCCATCGACCATGAAGAGCGCCCCAGCTTCCTGGTCCTGTACATCGCAGCCGCGGTGGTCCTGTCCCTCATCATCAGCCTGTTCTGGCTCGTGGTCGTCGTCGCGCTCCACCTGCTTTTCGAGATCATGCGCCACAAGGCGCATGAACGCAACCGGGTGATCGGTGAGGCCTTCTGGGAAGTGAAACTGGACGCCGCGCTGATCCTCATCGCCCTCGCGCTGGCCGTCTACATCCACGCCGTCTTCGGTGTGCTGGGTCTCTCCACCGCGGCGCGTGCCGCCGGCGCCAGTGCGCGCTTCGTGGTCCTGCAACGGGCGATCCGCGGCGTGCTCCTGTCCATCGACGACGCCCTCTTGGTCGTGCGCGGGGCCGCGAAACAACTGGGCGGGCGCGCCGCGAGCCGGCAAGCAGCCCCCGGCACCGCGAACGGGGCCGCGGACGAGGCCGACGACGAAAGCGAGGCGCACCGGGGAGAAGAAGAGACCCCGGACGCCCAGCAAGCACCGAGCTGGCGCCAACGCTGGAGCGCCCTGGACTGGACCACCGTGGGGATCGCCGTGGCCTCCCTGGCACTCATCGCCGCCGCCCCGCTTTTGACCCAGCACACCTACGCCACTGCCTTCCATGAAATCGGCGCCGAACTGCACCCGTGGCCCATGGACTCACCCCTGCAGGGATGGCTCAACGACCTGGGCGCCTGGATCCGGGCGTGACGTGCTACTCGAAGAGCGCGTAGGCGAACCCGTACCCACTGCCGACGACGGTCTGGCCCTGCAGTTGAAGCAATGAGTCCCACTCCGTGAAGCGACTCGCGTCCACCCCCGCCTGCCGGTATTCACACGACAACAAGACGACGGGTTCCGGAGCCAACGGCCCGATGGCGAGGCCCGAGCCTTCGCACTCCAGCACGAAGAAACTCTGCGTGGGCGCGTCCACACCATCCACACGCCCCCCATACCGCTCGGCGAGCACGAACGTCAACGCCTCGACGCCGTGGTCCATGTTCCCCCAGTCCCTACAGTTGCCCGTGAATCCCGGCACCCCCGTCTCGCCGACGGGGCCAGGGCCGTTGAGGTTCACCGGCTGGTCCACCTGGACCCAGGCGCGACGTTCGGACGACACGCAGTTCGGGTCGTCCTCATGACCCTCCGTCGGTACGACGAACGGGTCCAAGGGGACCGCGCTCAAGGTGAGCTCATGGGTGACCAGGTCCACGTTCGCGACCAACGCCTGCCCCGCCGGCAACACGATGGACCCGGTGCGCACCCGATCTGCATCCGATTCACCGTGGCGCCCGGAAGCGAGGGACCCATCCTCCACGCCGGCCGGAACCGGTCCCGCAGCGGCGGAGCTCACGAGAAGAACCGCCCCCAGCACAAGGCCGAGCGCGGTCTGCATCATTGTTCTCCCCAGGATCATCACTCCAGGATCGCCATGGAAAAGAGCTGGTCCGGGTCCGTGTCGAAGTTCCCCTCGGCGCGCACACGCGCCCGCCATTCATCATACTCCCAGAGCGGGAGGCCGAACTCGAACAAGCTGCACGTCGCCTCCGTGTAATGGAAGAACTGCGTGGTGTCGAGCAAAGCCGCGCCCGAGAGATTGCACGAGAGCACGAAGACCCCATGACGCTCGGCGTCCCAGGGCTCCGGGAAATTCACCACTTCCACGGCGCCCCGGTATTCCCCGTTCGTCGCGAAAACAAGACGCTGCACCGGGACATCGTGCCATTCGATCTGTTCGTAATCGGGTTCGCAGTCGCCGAAGGGACTCGGTGCCCAGCCCTCACTGGTGACGCCAGGGACCGCGGCGCATCCCACCGTACCATTCTCGTCATGGCTCAGGGGCACCGGGCCCACGGGCACCGGGGCCAGGTCCACGCCGTGCGGCGTGAGCGTCACCTGGACACCGTGGCCGGGCGGGAGCCACGTGGTATACGTCGTGGTACGCCCCTGGGACCGATCCACGCCGTAGAACGCGTCGCCTTCGGGACTCTCTTCCATGCTGCCTGCAGGAAGCGGCGCGATCAAGATCGCTGCCAGCAAGGCACCCAGCAGGAAATTGCATGATCTTCGGATTTCGGTTCGCATTGTCACTCAGTCTCCGCCACCACACCTGGCAGCAGAACCTTCGAGCCCGCCACATCGGAAAAGACTTGTGAACAACCAAGCTGTTCTCGGCATCTCGACGGGGGTTTTTTGTCATCGGTCGGGAAACGGCGCCTCCCTTCAACCGACGCGCAATGAGACCGTCCCGGTGGTGGCGGACCCGCTTTGCAGGTACACCTCTATCTGAGTCGCATCGTCCCACAAGCAGGCCTCGGGGACCGTCCCCTCGAAAACGGGATCCGCGACACCGAAATGATACCAAGACCATATTTGGACTGGGAGACCGTCCAGCAGATCACCCCCACCCCAGATCACCGGGCAGGACAAGGACGCCACCGGCTCCGGATGCACCCCATCGTCGACCTGGACGCGGACCTGGGCCCCGGCCGGCACGCCGCAAAACACCCCGCCACCGACGCCCACCGCTCCAAGTCCCGCAACCCCCTTCGCATCGTCACACGAAGCCAGATTCGTCCCCTTGTAAACCACGATTGGACACCCTCCGAATTGCTCCGCGCACTGCTCCGTGAGCTGATGATCCATGGATGCCCCGCCGACATAGGTGAACTCCCGGGTCTCGCCACTGCCATCGCCGAGAACACCGGGCACGAGCAGCCCGGCCAGGACCAGGGCGACCAGGCAGGTCTTGCGTTTTTTCATGCTCATGACTTCACCAATCATCCCAAGGAACAACAAGCCGGTCACTTATATTTTTAGCCCAATATTCGTCCCTGGCAAGATCCACGAGCCCAATCCCCCGACGCAACCCACTTGGACCTGTTCCTCCTCCCAACCTGCATGGGCGAGGCCCCCCGGCTGAACACCGTGCGCGACAGCATCCACCGTTCGATCCCCCTCGAACCCTTCGTGCTGGACCTCCTGGCCACGCCGCAACTGCAGCGGCTTCGCCGGATCCGTCAACTGGGCGGCGTCCACCTCGTCTACCCCGGGGCGAACCACTCCCGCTTCGAGCACGCACTGGGCGCCTACGCCCTGGGCCGCCAGGCCGCCCGCGTGCTTTCGCTGGGAACCGAGGACGCCGGCGTCGTGATGGCCGGGGCGCTGCTTCATGATGTGGGCCACGGGCCGTTCAGCCACACCAGCGACGAGTTCCTCAACGAGGTGGGCCGCCGGCATGAAGACCTCAGCGTCGACCTGGTCCGTTGGAGCACGCTGCGCAGCGTGCTCGATGCGCACGACATCCCCGTGGACCGCGTCGCCGACGCCATCGAGGGAAAAGGCCGCATCGGCCACCTGGTCTCCGGCGACCTGGACGTGGACCGCATGGACTACCTGCTGCGCGACGCCTTCTACACCGGCGTGCAGATGGCCGTGGACACGGACCGGATCCTCACCGGCCTCACCCTGGTGGACGACGGGATCGCGTTGGACGTGCGCAGCCTGGCCGCCGCAGAGTCCCTCTTGGTCACCCGCTTCATGATGTACCCCTCCGTCTACATGCATCACACCTGCCGCAGCATCGAGCGCATGATCACAAGCGGCGTGCACACCCTGTTCGAAGCGGATGCGCTCACCGTGGAGGACCTGGAACGGCTCGACGACGCCCGGCTGCTGCAACGCATGAGCGACGGCCCGCCGGAGGCCGCGGAGATGGCCAAGCGGTTGGATGAACGCCGGCTCTACAAACGCGCCGTCGAAGGTCGCCTGGACATCGCCCGGGAGATCCCGGGTCTGCTTGCGCTGACCGACGACCCGACACGTCGTCGGCGCCTGGAGCGACAGATCGCCGAGCGCGCCCAGGTCGAACCGCACCATGTGCTCATCGACGTGCCGCCGCCGAGCTACATGAAAGAGACCGGGCTGCGTGTCTTGATGCGTGACGGCGGCGCGGTCCCGCTCCTGGAGGCCTCCCGCCTCGTGGCGGCCCTGGAGGGGGCCACAGCGGACCATTGGCGTTTCTGGGTGTTCACGCCGCAAAAACACGAACAGAAAGTGGCCGATGCGGCGCGCGAAGAACTGGACCTGGACCCCGGGAGCGTGCACAACCCGGCGTCTCTTGGCAGCCCGTGAAGCGCGCAGGCGGAGACGAGACAGGGGACGTTATAAAAGACGAGCTTGTGGCAGCGGGCTTGAGGCGCCCCGTTGCCACGCGAGCCCCCGATGCCCCCCGGCCCACCCACACCCACGAGCGACCCGGGTGGTGAAGGCGGCCGCGAACCCGTCCCCGGTGCCCCCCCGAAAGCCTCCGGCGACAAGAAAAGCATCCCGGACAGCCTCTCGGGATACGGGTTCGACAAGAAATCCGTACGGGAACTCATTGAACGCTACTTCCGGGTCTACGAGGAACGCGACGCGCTGCCCGGGTTCGACCGGGCCCTGTTGGTCGCGTTCTTTGTCCTCGCGGACAAGGCGGACATCGAGGCGAAACTCCCCGACCTCCAGAAGGAACTGACCAAACTCGACCCGCAGATCATGGCGATGCTGCGCGAGGAAGGCGGCGAGACCCTGATCGTGGTGACCCGGCGCCCCCGCGAATCCCGCGAGACCCGCAGCCATCTTCCCCTGATCCTCGCCGTTTTGACCGTCCTCACGTTGAGCGCAGCCGGCAGCATCGTCTGGACCTACTACGCCGGTGAACGGGAACTCGCCGCCATCATCCAGCCCGGGAACCTGCTCAACGGGTTCCTGACGTTCACCCTGCCGCTCATCCTGTTCTTCGGCGTGCAGGAGGCGGCCCGCCGCATCGTCGCGCGCCGCCACGGCGTCGAACTGCGCACCAGTCTGCTGATCCCCGTGCCGCCGATCCTGATCCCCACCTCCATCGCCACGTTCGGCTCCGTGTCGAACCTCAAGAGCCCGACGCCGAACCGGAAAGCGCTCTTCGACCTGGCCGCGGCGGGGCCCCTTGCCGGATTCATCATCGCGGTGCTCATCGTGATCCTCGGCTTCGGCCTCACCCTGAGCACGGGGATCGCCGCCCCGGAGGACGTGGAGTTGGAGCTCGCGGTCACCGCGCCGGACGGGACGACCTGGCGTGAAGGGGACGAGACCCTGTTCGGGCGGTTCCACCGGAGTGAACCCGATCAGCCGCATACGGCGCACAACATCAGCGTGGACTTCCGGGTCGAGACCGCCGGGCGCGGTTACGGGAACGAAGGCTGGCGCATGGACGTGATCGGCGCGGACACCGGGCGCGAGAGCGTGAACTTCACCCTGCACTGGCAGGCGATGGGGTCGGGCGACCAGGAACTCGCATCGAACACGACGCAAGGGACCATCGAGCAGCAGACCAACGCCACGATCCTGTTCGAGTTGCCCAACGGGACCCACGCCGTGACCGCCTCACTGGAATACCACGTGCCGGAACGCCTGAGCGTCCCCCTTGGCGAACCCCTGGTCTTCAGTCTCCTCTCCGATTGGCTCATGGACGACCGGGACGACCTGTTCCTGCATCCCACCGGGCTCGCCGGATGGACCGCCCTTTTCCTCACCGGGGTCATCCTGCTGCCGGTGGGCCGCTTCGACGGCGGCGGGATCGCGCGCGCCATGCTGGGCGACCGGATGACGATCCTCAGCTACATCACCCTGGCGGGGCTCGCCGCATTGACCCTGTTCTATGCCGGTTGGGTCTACCTGGTCCTGATCATTGTGCTCTTCCTCAGCGTCCGGCATCCCGTGCCCCTGGACGACACCACACCGCTGGACCGCGGGCGCCAACTCTTCGTGCTCGTATTGATCCTGATCCTCGTGGTCTCGTTCGTGCCGCTGCCCGCCCGCCTGGAAGGACTCGGATTCCTGCAATGAACCGCGCCAAAGGATGGACTTTTCCTGTGCCGGTGCATGGCCAGCGGCGTGACGAACGAACCGTCGCCGAGGGCGCAAGCCGCCCGATGACGAGACTTATGAGTGCCGACAAGCACCCGGGGGCAAACGCCCCCATAACCTTTTTATTGACAATCCATAACCCGTGAATCGTGCTGCCGCCTTGTTTCCGTCTCGCCGAGCGGGTGTTCCCGTTGGTCCGCCAGGACGCCGCGGCGCGCCTGGCCGCCTCGGGTCACAGCCAGGCCGAGATCGGCCGGCGCCTGGGCGTCTCGCAGGCCATGGTCTCCAAGTACCTGAAAAACGGGGCGCCGCGACCGCAGGAAGAAGACCAATGGATCGTCCACCAGATGGCACAGGAGATCAGCCAACTGGACGTGCAGACCCCGCCCCCCGACGCGCATTCCCATGACACCGTCGACAACCCGTGGTGCCGCGCGCTCGCCCTGACCACCGGGGAACACCAGGAAGAACAACGACGACTCGTTGCTACCCTGCTCGGCGTGCTGAACCGGTTGCAAGAGACCCACCTGGCCGCGCTGACGCCGGCCGTGGGGATCAACCTCGCCGGTGCACTGCCCGACGCGCGCGCACGCAGCGACGTGGCCGCGTTCCCCGGACGCCTCGCCTGGGTCCAGGGCACGCTGCGGGCCCACGCGCCGCCCGAGTTCGGCGCATCGAACCACCTGGCCAGCGTCTTGATCCACGCCCAACGCGACGCACCCGGCGTGCGGCTCGTCATGAACCTGGCCGGGACCGGCGACGTGCTGGACGCCGCCCGCAAGAGCGGCGAGACCCTTGTCCAAGGACACCCCAAGAAACGCGACGAAGCCGGCGTGGTCCGCTTCACGGCCCCAAGCGTTGAGTTCGCCCTCGTGGACCCGGGCGGCTTCGGGATCGAACCGGCCCTCTACCTCGTGGACCGGGACGCCGGCAAGGTCGCACGGCGCCTGGAACGCCTCGCGGCGGCCGCCGTCAAGACGAAGCCGGGATCATGATCATCCGGGTGAGGCCGACTCAGAGGTCCGCCGCGACGCCGTTTTCACCCATGTACGCGAGCGTGTGCGCCACGGTCGTCACCGTCGTGTCCAACCCGTCGGCCAGGGTCCCGTCGCCGCCCGTGCAGCGGGCTTCCACGGCCTGCAGGGTGTCCAACGGGGTGTGCAAGGGGTACGTCAAGGCGGCCACCAACGGATCGTCGTCGTCCGGGCCCGCCGCGGTGGTCGGCGTGCCGCCCAGGAACACGTTCGCTATGTTCAACGCGTTGAAGTTCGCGTGGTCGCTCGTCCCGGTCAGCCCTTCACCGCCCGCGGCGGCGATGGGGATCCCCGGGCTGTAATCCCGCACGTCGTCGGGTACACCCACGGTGTCCAGGCCGTGCTCCAGGGCCTGTTCGAGCCAGAGGTAGCGCGGCAGGGCCTCATCAGCGACCTTGTCCGTGTCATGGATGATCTTCACCGGGAAGTGACCGGTCGCGTCGCCGCACGGCCAGTTGAGACCGGGCGGGTCCATGTTGATGTTCGCCACCAGGTCCACGTCGTCGTCCTTGTCGAAATCCTTCACGAAATGGTCTGAGCCCACGAGGCCCTGTTCTTCTTCATCGAAAAAGGCGAGGACCACGGTGAACGGCAGGTCCCACTGGGGGAGCACCTCGGCGAGCGCCAACAGGGAAGCCACACCGGTGCCGTCGTCCCAGGCTCCATAGACCGTGGACTCCGTGGTGTCGTAATGGGCCGAGAGAACCACCCACTGCTCCGGGTCCTCGGTGCCCTCGATGATCCCCAGCATGTTCACGCCGGAGCCGTAATCGTGGCGCTGGACGCTCACGTTGTGGGACTCCAGGATCGCCTCCAGGCTGTCGCGCGCTTCGGCCATGAAATCCTGGGTGGCCTCGCTGTTCAACCGGAACGGGTGTTCCATGACGTACGACTCCAGGTAATCGCGGGCCACACTGCCCGCCGGCATGGGCCGGTCGCTGGACAAAGCCCAGGAAGCCTCATCCGGCTGTGAATCTTGATCTTGAGTCTCACCCGTGATGCACCCTGCGAGCACGCTCAAACAGAGCGCTGCAGCAACGAGCACGCCAATCCGCGACATAGGCCGAGGGGGTGGGCCTGTTCGAATTAAGGTTTGCGGTGGTTTCCTCGTAGTCTGTCATTCCCGCCCGGGCCGTCTGCTGCCACCCGGCAGACCGGCCCTTGATTCATCTCATGGGCGCTGCGACCCGGGCTCCGGATCCATTTGACGGACCACCCCGTTGAAGCTCCAAAGCCCCTTCTTCTCGAACGCCTTCACGATCCGGTCGGCCAGGGGACGCACCTGTTCATCCCGGACCTCCAGACGCACCAGTTTCCCGGTGCGCGAGCGCACCACCATGAGCGGGACCTGTTCGCCTTCGGCAGGCAAGAACACATGGAACCCGGCCTCCGGGGTGAACCGCGTGCGCAACTCGGGCCGCTCTTGCGCCAGCCAAGTCTCTAGTTCCGTCAGGACCGCACGGTCGGCCTGCGACAGGACCCGGGCCGGCTTCGTGGGTTCCGCCGGCCTGCCCCGACGTGAAAACGGCCACGCCATGACCCCGGGGAGCCGAGGCGCAGGGATAAGCGCTGGCCCGTGTGGACCGCCGGTCGCCGCCTTGCGGTCAACGCGCCGGGCCGAAGCGACATGTCCCACTCATCCCACAGACGCAGGTGCGGACTGCTCGCGACCGACCTGGCCCCGTCCCAGACAGGACCCATGTGGTCTTCACCAGTGGGACGAGGATCGTCTGGAGCGGATCGAGCACGTCTCCGATCGGGAGGCCGGGCGCAGGAGCGTGACGCGGGCGCGTTGACCCGGGGAGGGGCAAAGTGGAGATCACGTCCGCGGACATGAACAGGGAACTCTTCGGGGAACAAGACTCCACGACGCGGCGTTGGCTATGGGGGTCACGATACCGCATCGGGCCATCGGCCGCGGAAGAGGGGACTCGCCAATCTTCGCCCGCTCCCTCAAGCACGCGCCGTCCTGCCGAAATCCAAGCCTTGTTCAACGACGCACAGCCTGACGACCATCAACGTTAATATAGGATTCTTGTTGTATCCTTTCTGTTTAACCCGTGGTGAGGGTGGACAATGGAGGTATGCAAAGTGAACAAAAACATGAAATTCAGGGCGATTGGCATCGCGGTGCTCTTCGTCCTTGCGATGAGCGCGGTCTCGACCAGTGCGGACGAGCGGCTGGACCCGGCGGTCCCCGCATCCGAAAGTTGCACTCTGACTCTCGACGAGACCGAGTGTGAAAGCGACCAGTGGACCTACGACGGCAGCGCCCCGGCCTTGGAGCTCGGTGTGGCCGCCATGGGTACCTACACGGTCATGATCGCGTCCTGCTGCCCGATGTTCTACTACGTCATGTACACCTTCGAGGTGAATCTGATCGACGTCGAACATGTGGACACCGAGTTCGGGATCTTCGGCGCCCCGCAGGCGGGTTGGCCGGTCACGACCTACGCCAGCACGGAGGACGGTCTGGCCCTCGTCAGCGTCACGGCCACATCCGACTAGGCGGCCCGGTCCTTTTCCTTCCTTCTTCCCGCCCTTTCCACCCTTTTTTGCAAAGGCAGCCCGGCTCGCAGGGACCGCCCACTGCACGCTTCCATCATACGCCGGAGTATCCTCCTTGAGTGAACCCACTTCCCGGCGAGGGGACGTGTCCCCCTGGTACTCGGTGCCGGTCAAACAGGAAGCGGGACGGAAGGCAAGGGAACCGTGCTGTACGCGATCGTCGCGTAGTCCCGGTGCGTCTCGGCACCCGTGCTCTCCCCGGTCACGAAAACCCGGGAGCCGTCCGGGCTTACCTCCAACGCCCGCGCAGAATCCCATTCGTTCGCGGAGCCGTCGTATCGGGCCGCCCACAGTTCGGCGCCGGTCTGCGTGTCGTAGGCCACCGTGGCGTAGTCGTTCCCCGTGCCGTCGCCCGCACTCTGACCCGTCACGTAGACCGCGGCGCCGTCCGGGTCCACGCCCAGCGCCCGCGCGACCTCACCTCCCCCCGCAGATCCGTCGTATCGGGCCACCCACAGCTCGCTCCCGTCCGCCGCGTCGTATGCCACGGTCGCATAATCGGCGTTCGTCCCCACGCCCGAGCTCCTGCCGGTCACGTAGACCAGGGCGCCGTCCGGATCCACACCCAGGGCATGCGCCACGTCAAACCCGCTTGCCGGCCCGTCGTAGCGGGCCACCCACAGCTCGCTCCCGTCCGCCGCGTCGTACGCCACGGTCGCATAATCGGCGTCCGTCCCCACCCCCGAGCTCCGGCCGGTCACGTAGACCGCGGAGCCGCCGGGGTCCACTCCCAGCGACGACGCCACGTCCAATCTGCTCGCCGGCCCGTCGTAGCGGGCCACCCACAGCTCGCTTCCGTCCGTCGTGTCGTACGCCACCGCCGCTTGATCGAAGTCCGTGCCGACCCCCGTGCTGGAGCCGCTTACATACAGCACCGACCCGTCCGGGCTCAACCCGGACGCATGCAGGAAATCGTGGCTGCCCGCGGGTCCCGTGTACCGGGCGATCCAGAGCTCTTCACCGGTCTGCGCGTCGTATGCCACCGAGGCGAAGTCCCTCCCGGTTCCGTCCCCCATGCTGGACCCCGTCACGTAAAGCACCGATCCGTCCGGGCTCAGTTGCAGTCCGCTGGCAGCATCGAACCCGCCCACGGGCCCATCGTAGCGGGCGACCCATTTCTCCTCTCCCGTGCCCGCATCGTAGGCGATCGTGGCGAACTCGGCGGAAAAGAAGAAGTCCCCGCTTTCGCCGGTCACGAAGACCGTGGAGCCGTCCGGACTCACGGCCAAAGCGTTCGCCATGTCGAAAGGGTTGGGATCGTACCGGGCGACCCACAACTCGAATCCAGTGAGCACGTCGTACGCCATCGTGGCGTAGTCGGCCGGCATGCCCGTGCCCGAGCTGCGCCCGGTCACGAAGACCGTGGAGCCGTCGGGGCTCACGCCCACGTCGCGCGCGGAATCCAGGCCGTTGTCGGGACCGTCGTAGCGGGGCTCCCACAGCGGAACGCCCCCGCAGGCAAACATCGCGGTTTCCTCCACACTGCACACGGTATCGTTCACCGCATCCCTCACCTCGTCCACAGTGCCGGCCCCTCCCGCCCCCGCCGCCGTTACGAGTGACAGCACGAACAAGAGCGTCAAGGCGAAACCCGTCCCCCTCGCAATGGTCTTCCTTTTCGATGACGCGTACATGTCCGTTTGGTTTTTACAATCCAACTTGATCCACACCCAGCAACCCGGTGGTCACCCGGCTCCCTGCCTCCATCCGGAAGCACAAAAGGATTGCCAATTCCTTCCAACCCGCAACCATATATACAGGTCTCCGGCGCCCTCAGCCACCTTTGCCCACACATCTTATCGAACCTCGCGCCTCCACCCAGGCGATCGCCCCTGGGATGGCGGGAATGCCAAGCGCTGCGGCCACGACCCGGAGGGCGCGAGCAATCGCAACGGGCGGCGACGGTTTTCCACACGCCGGGTACACGCATCGGCCACATGCTGGAGACGCTGCCTCACTCTCGCCCCCTTCTAAGACGTATCCCGAACCGTGGACAACCACTGGGGCGCCATTGTCAACCGGTTCCGATCCCGACTGGCGAATGGCATTCTTGCGGCGATCAACAGCATCTTCCAGGCCGTCAGGGCGAAGGCCCGCTCGCCCAGGTGGGAGAAGGAGGGGAAGCGGGAAAAAATCGGGGAAAGACTGGCGTTCACGCGGGCGCCGCGGCGGCTCGCTTCGCGGCGGCGGGCGCCGCGTTGGCCCCGAAGGACCGCCGGTCGCCGCCGTGTGGTCAACGCTCCCGGCCGTGGTC
>CAYVRY010000028.1:0-20188 GCA_964452895.1 uncultured Halobacteriales archaeon | reverse complement strand
TCGTTGTCCAATGAATCCGCAAGCCGGGGGAACACTTCCACGTCGTGGTTCCCGACGACGGCGATCACGGGGATCCCGGCTTGTGAGAGTGCACGGATCCCACGTTCCAGTGGTCCGTAGGCCTCGTAGAAACGGTTCTCTTCGTCCACGATGTCCCCGCCGAGGGTAACGGCGTCCACTTGATATTCAATGGCGTACCGGACAATGTGCTCCCAGACCCGGCTGGGGGAGGCCTTCACGTGGGGAGGCAAGCGGCTGGGCTGGCGTCCGATCTGCAGGTCTGCTGTGTGGAGTATGCGAGCGGTCATCCGATCCCTGCCAAGTCTGTTGGCGAGTGGGAATGGGGGCGCCTGTTGTAAATGGTGAGGGTCGACCCGTTCGAAAGCCCTTCGAACCAAGAGGGGTTGTTTCCTCCGCTGTCCCGGCGTTGAAGCCTCGGGTCACGCGATTCCGGGGTAAAGGTCGCTTCACCCTTGCGTGGGGAACCCGGCGGGCACCTCACCGACCACCAACGGGGGCCCGTCGATCAGTTTGTGGTACGCGACGTGGCCCACGGCATGATCCGGGTTCTCGGCGGTGTTCGTGTAGCTCACATGCAGGGTCCCCTCGGGGCCGATGGTGGTCTCGAAGAAGTCCCCGAGACGCCGGTCGCCGGACGCCTCCACCGCGGTGCTCGCCTGGCAGACGGTCCCGACGCACACGGCACCCTCGTGCAGCGGGGTCTCGGTGAGCCGCGCGGGCCAGATCTCCGGGTCGCTGGTCGCGTTGACGATCAGCGCGGTGTACGCGTGCCATTTGGCGTCCGGGTCCGTGCGGGATTCGACGCCGGTGGCCGCCAGGAAGGTCACCGCGAGGCGGCCCTCGGAACCCGCTGAGGTCCAGGGCCAGATCGCCGCGACGTCGCCCGCGTCGGCGAGTTCCGGGAAGTATTGCGTGATCTCCATGAGATCGGACCAGCTCTCGCCGTCGTCCTGGGTGTAGGCGACGCTGATCGTGCCGTCCTCGGTCCCGCCGGCCATGTACACCGTACCCGTCGCGTCGATGCCCACTTCGCACAGCCCGCAGCCGACGGGTCCTTCGGCGCGTTCCCAGGTGTAACCGCCGTCCGTGGAGAAGGTGAACCCCTCGCCGCAGGCCTGGTAGATCGTGCCCGTTGTCGGGTTCGTCACGGGGTCGCCGTTGCAGGGCGTCATGCCGCGGCCTTCCCATACCAGCCCATCCTGTGATGCGATGAAGTCCGTGGTGGGTTCGCCGGAGCCCGGCGGCCATACGGAGGTGGGGAAGTAGTTCCCAGTGAAGAACGCGGTCCCGTTGTGCGTGGCGAGCCATTGCCGGTCGATGGGGCCTCCGCTGGCGATGTTGTTCCCGAAGATCCAGCTCTCTCCGTCGTCGTCCGACCAGGACACACTGGAAGCGGCCAGTGCCTCCAGGTCGGTCAGCCAGATCCGTCCCGTGGTGTGGTCATAGGACAGGTCCGGGTCCGAGACGCCTTGTCCGAGTCCGCGCGGTCCCGAGTTCGGGCTCTGGGCGGGAAGCAGGCTCACGTGGTCCCAGTTGTCGCCGCCGTCCGTGGAGCGCCACAGATAGACCTGGGTCTGCGAGGGCAGCAGGAGTTCCGGCGAGGCGGGAAGCGGATGGAAGTGCGTGTAACCCGGGTGCGCGGAGACAATGATCGTCCCTCGTTCGGTCACGGCGATCACGGGTTCGCCGCCGGCGCGCAGATCATCCAGGATCTTCGCGGGCGTGAAGACGGTGCCGTTTTGCAGGAGGGGCCGGCTCCAGCTGGATTCGATGTCGGGGCCCGTGTCGTCGCCGCCGTCCACGTCGTCGCCGCTGAGGCAGCCTGCCAACGCGGTCGCGATCATCAGGGCAAAAAGCGTCATTGCGAGGCGCTTCGAGCCGGGTCCTGGGCACACCATGGCTCCCGCCGGGCCTAGGGGGTTTATGGTCTTTCTGTGCCCCGCCCTGCTGTGGGGCCGGGATCCGGAGGCTGAAAAAGGCCGGGGCCCGCAAGGTTTTTTTGCACGGGCCTGGAGCCGGTCATGATGAGCTTCCGATCGGGTCCGCTCCGCGTCCGGGTATGCCGGATCGCAGTGTGCCTTTTGGTCTTGGGTTTGATCGTCCCCGCGGCGACGGCGCATCTGGATCATTCCGACGCAGAGGAGTCGAGCGTGGACCTTCGGTTCATGGTGGAAAGTGGGGATTGGGCCGAATTCAATATGGCCATGGCGGCCGGCGATATGATCGTCTGGGATGTGCAGTCGCTCAATGGTCGTTCGTTCTACATGGACCTGCACAGCCATTCGGGCAACGAGGTGGAGAACCATGAGGAGTATCCCTCCACGCAGGGTGAAGCGGGTCCCTTCACGGCACCTCGTGACGGAGGGTACAGCATCCTAGTGGAGCGCGAGGACCCGGGGGACGTGGAGATCCGGTTGCGGGTGCAAGGCGAGTTCGACGAGACGGGCCGGGAAGGGATCGAGCCGTTGGAGGGCGAGCCAGAAGAGTCTGCGTTGCCGGGGATCATCGGGCTTTTTGCCCTGGCCACGGTGGTTCTGGTTGCAGGCCGACGGCGCAACAACCTCCCATAAAAAGAGGATTCCCGGTCGCGCTTATTCGACTTCGACCACGAAGTCGAAGGTCTCTCGGTAGTCCTTTCCTTGGACGTTCACGATCAGGTGCCATCCGCCGCTCTCGGTGAATAGTGTGTCCTGGACGTACCAGCGGTGTTCGTCGTGGAGGCGTTCAAGACGCAGGGGGCCGGTCTCGTCCCCGCCGGGACTGTGGATCGTGAGAAAGAGCCTGATGTTCTCCGGGAGCCCGTCAGCGGGTTCCATGTGCACGGTGACGTTCTGTACGCCCACGGTGACGGGCTGGGGTTGCACGGTGGCGCGGAAGAGGTCGCCGTTTTCGGCCTCGAATTCGGTGAGTTGCCCGGGAAGGGGGCCGGCGTCGTCGTCGCCGCCGCCGGACGGCGGCGTGGCGTGCGTGATCGCTCCGGTGGCCAGGAGCACGATCGCCATGAGTACGACTTCGGCGCGGACAGAGCGTTTGATGCGGGGAATGGTCGGGCTTTCGACGCCGGCAAGAAGCCGGGGTTGCAGGCGGTAGCGGTTGTAGGCGCCCAAGGCGATGAGCGGGATGACCAGGGCGATCTTGGCCCAGAGCGC
This sequence comes from uncultured Halobacteriales archaeon, assembly GCA_964452895.1. GTDB lineage: Archaea > Thermoplasmatota > E2 > JACPAO01 > JAHWKR01 > CAYVRY01. The sequence goes on along the minus strand of CAYVRY010000028.1, from coordinate 17,018 downwards.
CCATTCCCATCCGCTGCCTGGAATTCCTAGAGTGAACGGGTCGTCCAGGTGGATGAGGCTGGCGTAGATCCCGGTGGCGACGAGCAGGACGACGGCGCCCACGGCGAAAGGGCTGAAGTCGCGCACGAGGATCCCGGCGGTGCGGGTGTCCTCGATGCGGGGGAGGGTGAACAGGAGCGCCATCACCCCGGAGATCCAGGCGGCGGCCGCCGCATGGTGAAGGAAGTCCATGGCCACGTTCAGGGTCGTGATCCCGTTGTCCGTGCTGGCGGCGTGCGCGCTCAGGCTGGTGACCAGCAGGGCGGCCAGGGCGAAGCCGAGACTGGCACCGGTCCAGGGGAGCCGTCTTCGTCCGGGTCGTGCGCTCTGGAACGCGAGCGCGGCGGCGATGAGCAGCAAGGCGGCGCGCAGCGCGAGGACCGTTCCGTTCGTGGTGGTTGCGACGGCGCTCACCGGGTCCTCGCCGATGCGGCTGGCGAGGCCGATGATCATCGCGATGACCGCCGCGGCGGAGACGATGCCGCCCATGGCGCCCACGCGCATCAGGAAGGCTTCCCGGGTGACGCGGTGTGTGACCGGGACGTGGGTCCAGCCTTTTATGGGGACGAAGCGGAACCGGTAGACCAGGTAGGTGGGTATGCCGGCGATCAGGCTCGCGCCGCCGAACGCGATGGCGCGGGCGAGGGTCTCCCAGAACCGGATGTCCGCCACCTGCTCGCTTTCCGGCAGTTCGGTGCCGGCGGGGATGTCCATCCCCACGGCGACGAGGTAGGCGCCGCTGGTGGTGTGTCCGTCCACCGCGGATAGGACGTCCCATCGGACCGTGTAGACCCCTTGTTCGAGTTCCTGCGTCTCCACTTCGATCCTTCGTCGTTCTTCTCCGACGATTTCCAGGCCGGTCGCGCGGTCGGTTCCATCCGCGTCGCGGACCTGGACCTGGGCGTGTCGGGGTTCCAGTTCCTCGGAGAATGACAACACGAAGAGGGCAGGGGGGTCGTCCACGCGCGCGTTCTGCCGAGGTTCAGCCCGCAGCAGTTCGGCGTGGGCTTCGGCGGGTGCGGCGGCGACGAGCAGCATGCCGATGAGGAGGATCGGGAGGAGGTGGGACCCGCGTGGGCGTCGGGTCGCATGCGGGCGGGGGTCCGTGGTGGGCATGATCGAGGGTCCTTCATCCTCGCACGCGGCGCATCACGAGCGCGATGGAGGCCACCAGACCGACCACGAGGAGGGCACCGGGTCCGGGGGCTTGCCCGTTCTCGTCGTCTTGGCCGCCGTTTTCTCCATCGCTTTGGGCCTGCAGGGAGTCCACTTCCGCTTCCAGCGTGTCGACGCGTTCCTGCAGTTCGGCCACGTCCCGGAGGCTGGGAAGCCCTTCGTCGGGGAACATGACGTCGTTTTGGTTTTCGATGGGCCCGGGCATGTCGTATTCGCCGGTGACGTCCGTATCGCCCACTGTGCCTTCCAATCGGAGCAGGTAGATCCCTCCTTGCGTGAGCGCGTAACCGTTTTCGAATTCGTATCTCCCGGTGGCTCCGAACTGCGGGGTCAGTCCATCGGTGAGTTCTTCCCCGCCGGGTGCGATCAGGGTCGCGCTCAGGTTCTCGTGGACGCCCGGGACTTCGTCGCCCTGTTCCCCGTTGTCGTTCTCCCGGATGATCAGGTCCAGGTTCGTGGTCTGGAAGGTGTAGACCGGTTCGCCTTGCTGACCGGTGGTGATGAAGTATTGGCCGTCGTCCGTCTCCGTGGTCACGTGCCCCATGGCCCCGGGCAGGAGCACGAGTGCGGCGCCCAGGGCGAGGGCCAGCGGGATCAATCGCTTGAGCATAGCGAAGGTCACAGCCAGAACCCCTATATGAAATTATTTGTCATTGTTCGAACTTTTCGCTCGGGGGCCGCATTCCGGGGGGCTGGTTTTCCAGTCTGTATCGCGGATCCGGGTCACGCAGATGCAGGCGTATTCAGGGACGAACGCCTGCGGCGATGGGTTCTTCAGTGGGCGCCCGGCTCCCCGCCTTGGAGATTCTCGCATGCAACCCAAAAGACCCGGGGCGAGCGCATGGATCGCTCTGCTGGTGATCGGATCATTGGTATTGGCAACCCCTTTGTTGGGAGGCGCGCAGACGGCCCGGGCCCAGGAAGAGGAGTATGACGTGCGTTTTGCGTTGGAGTCGTGGGCCGAGTTGAACATGCAGATGCAGGAGGGCGACACGATCGTTTGGAGCGCCGCGACCGACGACCAACAAGAGGTCTATCTGGACCTGCACAGCCATGACGGGAGTCAAGAGGTCTATCACGAGCGCTTTGATTCGACCACCAATGAGGCCGGGGAGTTCACGGCCGAGCAGGACGGGGTGTACTCCATTTATCTTCAAAACGACATGGAGGAGGACGTCACGGTCCGGTTGCAGGCGCGGGGGGATTTCGAGATCGACAGTGAATTGAACATCGAACCCTTGGATGATACCAACGGCGCCCCCGGGCCCGGGGCCTTGTTGGTCCTGATGGCCGTTGCCATGGTGGGCGGCGTTTATTGCCGTCGCGGCAGGAACGCCTCCCCCTCCCGGTGAGACGGGGCCAACCTGGGCCGGCAGGCTTACAAACGACCCCTCTTTCCCATTAATGGAAAAAATCCATCCGGGTGAAAACAATTGATGAAATTCAGGGTATCGGCCTTTCTCGTGTTTGCGATCCTGCTGCTCACGGCATTCAGCGCACCGTCCCTGGCCCACATAGGCGGCGAGCCCGGAAGCGGGGCCCCCTGGGAACCTCGCGCCCCGTCCGTCGATTATGTGGTCCCGCGCGGCGAACCGCCCTGCCCGGACGCCCCGGACTACGACGAGTGGCGCACGAACCAGACCGTTTTGGGCGTGGACATGCAGGAGTCACCCATGTGCCGCCCGGACAACCCGGAACTCATCGCCGCGTTCGTGCGCGGGACGAACAACGTGCCGCAGGAACTGTTGGACCGCAACGCCTTGCACGAGGACGCGGTGGTCAAGTGTTGCGACGAGGACAATGACGGTGATCCGGACGTGGTGAACATCACCCTGGAAGTGGCGGAGCTCAACGGGTGGCATCTGGAAGACGACGACCTCGCGGTGGGCTCGCCCATCGCGCCGGGCATCACCCCGCCGTTCTGGGTGTTCACGCCGAAGTCCACCATCGACCACGCGACGGACCGGTTCTTCGACCTGGCCCGGATGCCCACCGCCCCGATCCGGGTGGAACAGGGCGACCGGGTGAACCTTCGGTTGGAGAACACGCATTATTTCCCGCACACGATCCATCTGCACGGCGTGGACCATCCGTTCATCACCGCAGAGGGGGAGGGCAATGACGGGGTGCCCCATTTCAGCGAGACCCCCGTTCTTCCGGGCGAGGCGCGAACGTATTCGTTCCGGGCACGGGAGCCGGGCACCATGTTCCTCCATTGCCACGTGCAGCCGGACAAGCACGTCATGATGGGGTTGGCCACGACGATCATCATCGAGGAGGACCGCCCGGACAACCCGGTGCAGACGTTCAACCCGGGAGCCGGGCACGTACGCCACCCGTCCAAGGCCACGTTGGAGGAGTACGACCAGGAGTACGACCTGATCTATCAGGACGTGGACAAGGAGATGAACGAACTCGTCAATGATTCCAACGACCCGCGCGTGGTGGCCAAGGCGATGAACCGGGAATACGACTCCACCCAGCGCGACGCGGATTATTTCCTGCTCAACGGCCGCTCGTTCCCGTACACGCTGCGGGACTCCCTCGTCGTCGTGGAACCGGACCAGGAGGTGCGTTTGCGGATCTCCAACGCCGGAGAGGAGACGCTCTCCCTGCACTCACACGGGCACAGGATGCGCGTCACGCATGCGGACGGGGTCCGGTTGGACGTCCCCTATTATCGCGACGTGCTCACCCTCACGGCGGCCCAGCGCCTGGATGCCACGTTGAACACGACCGACGACGGGTTGAACAATTACGGCCCGGGGGCCTGGTTCCTGCACGACCACCGGGAGCACGCCACCACGACCCAGGGGATCAATCCAGGCGGCGACATCTCACTGGTCGTGTACAAGGATTGGCAGAACGCGACGACGTACATGCCGGAGACCGTGATGCCTTTGGACGTCTTCTTCACGCAGGAGTATTATCGGGGGGAGCTTCCTGTCTGGGGTCAACTGGGTGCACCGCACATCTTCGGCGAGGTCTCGGAGCAGGAGGAGGATGACGATGTCGAAGAGGGACCCATGGCAAATGGTGCGTCCTTGATGGGGCTGTTGGGGGTCTTGCTCGCGTTGATCGTGGTTTTGAGGCGACGGGAGGGGGAGCGATGAGGAGGGTCTTTGTGACCGGCGTGCCTGTTCTCGTCGTGGCGGCGCTACTTCTCGCAGGGCACGCGGCCGCGAAGGTGGTCAACGAGAACATGGACGACCTGCCGCCGGGCTGCAGTGGGATCAGCGAAGAGATCGAGTTCACGGTGGAAGGCGGGAAGGATTTCGCCGAGGGGATGCCGGGAGTGGTGTTCACGTTCGACGAGCGCTCCTTCGAACTGCCCGCATGCGCCCGCGTGACGGTGACTTTCGTGAACCACGACGACGTCCGGCACCAGTTCATGCCGCACGGGGTCCATCCAGACGGCACGTTCTTGATCGAAGTGGACGGACCGGGGCAGGATACGGGGACCTTCATCACGGGGTCGCGGGCGTCATCGGTGATGGTCCATTGCGGGGTCTCCCAGCATCAGCAAAAAGGCATGAAGGCGCAACTCCTGGTGGCGGGGGGCCTGGGGGACATCCCGAACATCCCGGGGGTCGCCGGTCTGCCGCCTGAAGAGCAGGGGGACGGGGAGACGGAAGACGGGGCGGGGCCGCCGGTCTGGGCGTGGATCACCGTGGTCCTTCTGGCGTTGGGGGCGGTGCTGAGAACGCCCCGCGGCGGCGGGGACTAGCCCGGTTCGGCATCATTCGGTGGCCCGCAACGTGGTGGAATACTCCACGATCTGGGAATCGACCTGGGGCCGGAAGTGAAGCGTCCAGTTGCCGGACATGCTGATCGTGGTCATGCCACGGTAGAGCCCGTAGTCGACGGCTTGCGGTGCTTGTTCTGGGCTCGTGCCGTGTCCCATGTCGCGCATCTCGGCGCAGAAGCCGTGCGACGAACCGCAATCCGGTTGGTCCTCACCGAAATCGGCGTCGGTCACGGGCGTGTCGGCCTCCGGATCAAAAAGGAGCACCAGGATCTCCAGTTCACCGGTGGTGACCCCCTCCGTCTCGGGTTCCAAGAGCTTCAACCGCACCGAGGAGTCGGATTCTGATTCCAGTACGGTCCCTTGTGCGTCGCGGGCTTCTTCGTAGGAGGCGAAGGGGACGCCGTCCTGGGCATCGTCTCCCGTCAGGCAGCCGCTGAGAACGGGCACGGCGATCAGTGCGAGAAGGAGCGTGATGGGGACGGCGGGTATGGATGGACGTCGCATGGAAACCAATTCTTTCGATTTTTGGAAAACATCCTTGGCCCTTATATTTTTTGGACATGGCGGTCCCGGCCGGTTCTTCCGCCACGCACTGCATGACTCGCGATCGACATCCAGCCGCAGGACCTTACAGGCCGTTGCGCCGGCGTCAGGGTTTTAGACGTCGTAGTCCACACTGAGCTCGATCGTGTAGGAGGCTTGGACTCCTTGACCGGAGACATCGATACTGAACTCGCCCGGGGCCTCAACGTCGGAGATTTCCAGGATCTCGGAACCGCCGGCCTCGACATCCACGGAATCGAGTTCCGTACCATCCGGCGCGGTGACCACCACGGTGAGCGCTTCAAGGCCGCCCGTGGCTTGACCGAGGGTGCCCTCCACGCTCACGTTGAGCTCGATCGCCACGCGGGTGTAGTCCAACGTGAAGGTGTGGTTCTCCTCGTATTCGCCGGGCCCGAAATCATCCTCGAAGCTGTCCTCGAAGTCCTCGGGCAGGCTGTCTTCCCCGACGGCCACCAGGACCCGCCATTGCAGCGTGCCATCCAGGTCGGCTTCGAACTCCAGTTCCCAGAGTCCTTCTGTCGGGAACGTGAACTCGGCGACATAGACACCGTGAGCCGTGTGCATCAGCCCGTCGGTGGGCTCCGTGACGTTGTCGGTGTCCACGGCGGCGGCTTGGACCGTGATCTCGGCGTCCATGACCGGTTCGTCCTCGCTGTTGTCGAACAGGAGTATGTGGACCGGCGCTGCCTCGCTCGCGACGCCGGTGCGGGCCGCCGGTTCGAGGAGTTTCAAGCGGGCGTCGTTGTCCGGGTCGTCGAGAGGGGCGAAAGCCTCCCCGTCTGCGGAGCGGGCGTCATCATAGGAATCGAACGGGGATCCCATGCCGCCGTGCATCCCGTCGTGCATCCCGCCGTCCATGCCGTTTTCTCCGTCCATGACCATGATCTCGAGAACGAAGTCCAGCTTCGTGTCGTCCGTCAGCGTGACGTTCAGAAGGACCCGCCACATCCCCTCCATGCTCAGGGTGGTGAATCCGGCGTAGACCCCCTGTCCGTCGTGACTCGGGTCCTCTTCGGGGGACGTCCCGTGGCCGTGCATGGTCATGCGGCCTTCCAGTGCGATCCCGGCGTCTGCGATCGGTTCATCGGTCGCGCCGTCGAAAAGAAGGACAACGACATCCAACCGTCCGGTGGACACGTTTTGTGGGTTCTCCGGTTCGATCACGCCGAGGCGTACGTCACTGTCCGAGCCCATGGGTTCCAGTTCAGAACCGACGGCCGCCCGGGCATCCGTGTACGACCCGTACAAGGGGTCATCCCCGCCGAAGCAACCGGCAAGGGCCGCCGCCCCGATCACTGCGATCAACGACAGGGCCAATCGTGTTTTGTGCGCGCCTGATTTTTTGCCATCCACCATCATTTCATCCACCTCGCTCGGGTCCTCCCGGGTCCCCACAATCGGGCCCAGCAGCGTGTTTTCGCCACTTGTTCGACCAATGATGAACGAGGAGCAGCGCTGTCTTGTATAGTTTTTGGTCTGAGCGGGCTGTGGTTCGCTTCTTGCAAGGTGGCCTGAAAAGGCCCGGTTGCATAACCGTCGGCGCTCACGCAGAGCTCCTTCCGGCCGGTTTCTGCCGACCGGGCTTGCGCCACCCCCCGCCGAAACGGTCCCCTTGGGGTTCCATTTTTCATCCCGACGGCGTACGCTCGGTCAATGACCTTCCGGATCGCGTCCACTGCTGCTCCCCTGTTCGTGGAGCTTCCCCCTGCCGGCCAGGCCACCGTGGTGGGTTTCTTCCTGGTCGCCGTTCTTGCCGCCGTGCTCGCCTGGTTCACCTTCAGGTCGTACCGTGCCACGGAGAACTGGAGGCTTCTTTTCGTGTTCACCGCGTTTCTCGTGTTTTTCCTGAAATCGGTCTTGTTCCTGTGGAACGAACTCCAGGAACCCCACCCGATCCATCACGACGTGGTCCTCGCCGTGGCGGCCGTGTTCAACCTGATCATCCTGGTCTTGTTGGTGATCCCGTTCTTCGCGCGCGCGGGAAGGTGAAGCGTTGAAGAAGAAGACTGACGACCAAGCGGACGCTTCGATGAAACAGCAGATCATGGAGTGCGTCCACTCGTTCCCGGGGATCCACCTGCGCGGCATCGTGAAACACCTGGACACCTCCACAGCCCTGGCGCGGTACCATCTGGATCATCTGGTGAAGGAGAAGCTCGTGCGCGAGGTCCACGTGGGGGGCTTCACGCGCTATTTCCCCCAAAAGGACTACCGGGACCTGTCCTCCAAGGACCGGGAGATCCTGCAGTTCCTGCGCCAGCAGCGGCCCTTGGAGATCGTTCTCTCGATCCTGGAATACGGCTCCATGCAGCATCGGGACCTGCTGGAGATCGTGGGAGGGTCCAAGGGTACTTTGACGTACCACCTGGACAAGCTCGTGGAGGCCGGCATCCTCAGAAAAGTGCCGAAGGGGCCCGAGAAAGGGTTCCACGTGGTGGACGCGGACGGACTGCGGCGGCTCCTGGCGCGGTATGAACCCATTCCCGAGGTCTACGACCAGGTCCACGAGCTGTGGGACGACCTGTTCCGGGGGCACAAGAGGGTGAAAAAAGGCGGGAAAGGCTGAAACGTCCGCCACCTTGGAGGAAAACGAGAATCGATGTCTCGGTCCGAGTTCATTCGGGTTGGGTCCTATGCGAGTGAAGTCATATCGCTCAGGCCCAGAACACGGGACCGATCAGGAAGCCAACAAGGATCCCGAACAGGAACGCGACCAGGGTCCACGGCAGCACGGCTCTCTTCTGGGAGGTAGTGGTCGTCTCGGGCATGAGCCTGTGATGTTGTGCGCGGACCGCTTATCCGTTTTGGTGGCGGTTGCGTATATGTCTGGTCCGCCGGCCGGGGCGCACCTGGCTCTCCATGGGCCGGTTCGTTTCAGGGGCAGCCCCCCAAAGTCTTAAATGGACGTGGTTTTGCGAACCTCGATGCGTCCTCTGCTCACGCTCGTCTTGCTCGCCCTGTTGACCGCTGCGCTCGCCGGTTGTTCCCATCCGGACTCGGATGCCGACCGGGCCGCGATCAACACCACCCATGGATGCATCCTCCTGGAGTTCTACGGGGACGAAGCCCCCGAGACCGTGGAGAACTTCATCCAGTACGCGGAGGACGGTTTCTATGAAGACACGATCTTCCATCGCATCATCCCCAATTTCATGATCCAGGGCGGCGGCTTCACCGAGTCGGGGCAGCAGAAACAGACCCGCGACCCGATCCCGCTTGAGTACGACGTTCCAAACGAACGGGGCAACGTGGCCATGGCGCGAACGGGCGACCCGGACAGTGCCACGAGCCAGTTCTTCGTCAACACCGTGGACAACACACAGAACCTCGGACCCGGCGGGGCGGATCAGTACGGCTACACCGTGTTCGCGCGGGTCGTGGAGGGTATGGACGTGGTGGACCAGATCGCCGCGGAACCCACCGGCACGGGACCCACGGGCCAACCGGACTGGCCACAGGACCCGCCGACCATCGAAGGCGTGAACCTGGACGGGGAATGTGAAGGGAGCGAGCCGGAGGAGCCTGAGGATCCAGTGTATGGCGTGGACGCCGGGCTGGTTGCCGACACACAGACCGACGAGGGCGTGTGGGAGACCACGATCTCAGCGGAGACGGACTATGTCGCGTTCTGGATCCTCAACGAAGGCAACCAGGCAGACACGTTCGACCTGAGTGTGGAAGCCCCGGATCAATGGGAAGTGACGCTGGAGACGGAGACGGTCGAACTGGGGAGCGGGGGTGGTGCTGGTGATGCCCAGGTCACCTATCTGACGTTCGGCGTGGACGAACAGGATCGCGGCAACGGGACGTTCACGGTGGAGGTGGTCTCGCAAGGCGACCCGGATGCGTCGGTGACCCTGGAGATCCGGCCCGTGTTCGACGAGTCCTTCGTCGACGCCGTTAGTGGTTTCGAGAACTCCGTTAACATCGCCTATACAGGAAGCTTTGATTCGGGGGAGGAGTTTGATTCCGGCTCGTTCGATACGATCCCCGGCAGCGGACAGACCGTCCCGGGGTTCGACAAAGGGCTTTTGGGCCTGGCCGTGGGGGAGACCGTGGACATCCGGTTCCCGCCGGAGGCGGGTTACGGCTACAATCCAGGCCAAGGACGAGAGCAGTTCGCGGGCGAGTGGCTCAACTTCGAGATCACCCTCGAGAGCATGGAGTGAACACCCATGGGGACCTCCCCCCGACATATTGCTGAAAAGCATTGACAAGGTTCGGGACCGATCCCGCCCCTTCGTCGTGGATTCCCGCGCAAGTTATCAAGGAACGTGGTTCTGGGGGTCCACCAAGTGGCACCCAGGTGGGTGCTGGTGGATGTGATGTGAATGGAACCAAGAAAGAAGATCGCGAGTCCCGCCAGTGGGCACTGGAAGGCGTTTTCCCTGATCCTTGGATTGGGGCTGGTCCTTTTGGCCTACGGCGGCCTTTCAACGAGTGAACCCGAAGCCCGACCGCTGCCCTTCGACCCGCTATCACCAGAGGAGGCGGACTTTGCCGTGGAGACCGCCCTGGCGGACCCGGTGCTCGCGTTGAGCCTGGACCGCTATGAAACGATCGGCGCCGCGTTGAACACGGACAAAGAGCGGATGAAGAGCGGCGACCCGACGCGCATGGCGGACGTCTGGTTCTATGAGTACAGCACCGACCGGACCGTTTGGGCCTTGGTGGATCTCACGCAGGAAGAGGTCGCAAAGCGGGATGCCACGCTCCTCTACCAGCCGCCCATGACGACCGACGAGATGGACCGGGCCGGAGCCATGGCCTTGGAAGACCCGGGGTTGCAGGACCACTTGAAGACCAAGGAATTCCAGGAGGTCGGTACGAGTGCCCGTTTGTGGACGGGGACCGCAGCGGGTGCCTGCCCGGTCAACCGCTGCGCGCTCGTGGCGCTGGAACTGGACGGCGAGTTCCAGCATGATCTGTTTGTGCGCGTGAACCTTTCCCTGGATTCTGTCGAAAAGGTCCTGGAGGCGCGCGAGCTTGGCATGGACCACTCTGGGGAGGTGCACGCATGAAACCCGCGTCATTCCTCTTGTTCGGCGTCGTCGCCCTGAGCATGATGGTCACCTTGGACCCCGGTCTGGCCTCGCAAGCTCAAGAAGACGGCCACCCGGCGGCGGCCTGTTCCGCCCCCTACCATGTCAGCGGTGCCGGCTGGGATTTTTGTTGGCAGCAGGACAACCCCCGCGCGCAGGGCCTTGAACTGAACCAGGTCTATTTCCACGGCGACTCCGTCGCGTGGAAGATGGGTGTGCCGTTCACGCTCACACAATACGAAAGTGCCACGACGGGACCGTTCAAGGACACGCTCGGTTCCCCCGGTTCCGGCGGTCACCCTGGTTACGGCCGCGGTGCGCTTCAACTCGGGGCGGGCGAATGCCCGCGCTTTTTCGGGGACCAGTCAACGCTCTTGCATGGCAACCGTGTGTGCGTGGAGCACCGGGGCGGCGCGGCGGAAGCGATCGCCATCTGGTCCCGGTTCGACATCTACAACTACCGCTTCCTGCAGGGTTGGATCCTGGATTCCCGTGGCGTGATCGAGCCCGTGATCGCCATGGGTGGACTGCTTATCGACGGCAGCTCCGTCGGCGCGCAGGGTACGAACCATTACCACCACCTCTACACGCGCATTGACCTCGACGTGGCCGCTGACGGCAACGACCAGTTCCAGGTGTTCTCGCGTATCGCAGGCGGCGTCCTGGCAGGCGGCACGCTGGACGGGTCGGCCTGCTCCGTCAAGGGAATCGGCACGGTCACCACGTGGTGCACAACCCCCTTGGAGACGAAGCTTGTGCGTGACCATGTGACGCACCCCAAGTGGCGCGTGGTGGACTCCGCGGACACGAACGCGCAGAACCATCAGCGCAGCTACGAGCTCACGGCGCACTCGGACGGACCTCCCGACGATTTCAGCACCTTCGACGTCATGGTCGTCCAGTACAAAGGCGACAGCACCGAGGTGGGGTACGAGGTCCCTATGAACCCGATGGCCGGCGACGCGCAGATCGGACCCTACATGCTTCCGCCGGAACCCATCGACGACCCCGTGGTCTGGGTGTCGCAGCACGTCTACCACGACACCCGGGACGAGGACCGTGGTTCCATGACCCCGCACTATGTGGATTATGAGATCCGGCCGAACAACTTCATGGACTCGAACCCGGGTGAAGACAGCTACCCCTGGAACTGACCGGTTTTCCCTTTTTTCCCTCCTTCTCCCTTCAAACCCCTTGCGACCCTCCGGGAATCGCGGCACGAAACCTTCAAGTGTCCCATTGGGACTCGTTGGCTTATGCGGTACTGGGTCCCCGTGCTGGTTGCGTCGCTCGCGCTGGCGGGTTGTCTGGACGACGAGGGATTGGGCGGGGGCGAGCCGGCCACCGGGGACGAAGAGGACGCCTTGGTCGAAGTGCAGGAGGTCTACGAGGGCGATCTGGTCACCCTGCAAGCGGGTGGGCGACTGGCGTATTCGCACGACCAGCTGGGGGACAATCATCGGGAGTTCTGGGTCGAAAACGGTACCGCGGAGATCTGGTTGGACCTGAACGTCACCGCCGCGGACCTGCAGATGCGCGCAGTGGGCCCGGGTTGTTCGCAGGAAAAGCTCGAGACCCATGGGTTCATGGCGCCGCCGGATTGCGCCCATTCGGGGTCGACGAAGGAAGGCCAGGGCGAGATTGTGATCGCAGACCCGGAACAAGGCCCCTGGATGGTCTATCTCTTCATGTCCTTTGACGAAGGGGAAGCGGTGCCTGGCGGCCTCGCTGAGGCCCCGGTGCGTGCCGAAGCAGTACCCTATCGCCTTGAGTTGACGAAGGTCCAGCCGCCGCACCGCGACCATGCGACAGAGCAGTATCCGGGCGAAGTGGTGGCGGCGCACCTGGGCGCGATCCGGATCAGCCCGGACCAACTGGGTGATGTGTACCGGGAGTTCTGGGTCCACGAAGGGACCAAGAGGCTGGAGTTGGAGTTCGAGGCGGAAGAGGACGTCTACGTGGTAGTGGGTCAGTCCTTCCGAGGGCGCAATGCGTACTCGGAACAGGGCTGGGATACGGAGGAGGGCAAGCTGAGCCTGGAATTCAGCCAGGACCAACTCCACCACGGGGGCTGGTACGTGATCGTGTTCCACGAGACCACGGACCTGCCCGTGCCGAACGTGAGCCAGGTGCCGTACGAACTGACGGTGACGAAAGTGCGGGCCACGCTCTCGTTGACCGTGGCGGGCAACCATGCAGAAGAGACCGTGTGACCTTCTTTACGTGGGCCTTCAACCCAGGGTCTCGAACCGCGCCAGTTCACCCTGCGCGCGCTCCCGGATCGCCTCGATGTTCTCTTCGTGCACGATCTTGCCGTTCTGGATCACGGGAAGGATCAGGTTCTTCATGGTACCGCCGCACTGGGGGCATGCGGCCTGTTCCGCGGGTCGGCCCCATTTCGTGCGGAGGATCGCCCGGTAGGTGTTGCACAATGCATCGTTGCAGCGCATGGGGTCTTTGGCGCCGGGGAACTTGCCGCGTTTGGCCCAGGGTCCGTGGGTCGCCGTGGCCACGATGTCCAACGCGAAGTCCAGGGGCGGCGCGGCGGCGATGCTCGTGCCGATGCCGAACCCGGTGACGCCGGCGGCCACGAGCGGCGGGAGGTCTTTCTCGTCGATGCCGCCGGAGACGAAGATCTTCACCTTGGGATGACCTGCTTGGTCCAGGCGCCACCGGATCTCTTTGACGAGGGCCACCATGTCGCCGCGGCGGCTGCCTGGCGTGTCCAGGCGGACGGCGTCCAGGTCCTTGCCGATGGCGGCGAGGGCGGCTTCCACTTCCCGGGATTCGTCGCTGTACGTGTCCACGAGTGCGACGCGGGGGATCGCCTTGTCGGTGTGTTCATGCCAGGCACCGAACGCGCTCTTGCTGTCGCCGAAGACGAGGATCATGGCGTGCGGCATGGTGCCACGCGGTTCGATGCCGATCCGCTTCGCGCCGAGCACCCCGGAGACCCCGTCGGCGCCGGCGAGGTAGGCGGCGCGGTCCACCATGGGCGCGATGGCCGGATGCATGCGACGGATTCCGAATGAGAGGATGCTCGTGTCCTTCGCGAGCACCCGCATCCGGGCGGCCTTCGTCGCGATTCCGGTGGCTTGGCACAAGAGGCCCAGAAGCGGAGTCTCCAGTTCGGCGAACTCGCGGTACGCCCCGGTGATCTGCAGCACGGGGAACCGGACGCCTTCGTCGTCCTTGGGCGCGAACAGGGTGCCTTCGGGGATCGCCCAGGCGTTCACCGCGTGGCCTTCCAAGAGGGCGACCGCTTCTTCGAGTCCGGCGAGCATCCCATTGCGATCAAGCGGGTCCAAGTCCTTCGCAGCAGGGACCTTGCCGGCGGTCAGTTCCGCAAAGACGTGGGCATCGCCGAGGCCTTCTTGTTCCAGCACCTCCACGGCGCGCGGGAAATAGACGTCCGTGGTCTCCCCGGCGCGGATCTCTTCGGGGGTCGCGATATGGAACATCCGCGCAGAGCCGGAGGTCGGCGTGGTGTGGGGCTTTGTGTTGTGCTTCATGGGTCCTTCTCACCGCATGGTGGACGGCGAGGGGGCGCATGAAGAGGCAACGGATAAGGGAAACGGCCGGGTTCGCGGTGGGCGTGCAGGCCGTGGGGGGAGGAAGGGGGCGAATCGTTTTTGCTGGCACGGCCTTCTCGTGCCCTCATGACCGTCGTAAATGTGGCCGAGGCGGATTGGCAGGAGACCCGGGCAAGTGACGCCCGTTTTCTGCGCAAGAACCTGGGCCGAGCGGCGGGGGCCGAGCGGCTCGGTTGCAGCCTGTACGAAATCCCGCCGGGCGGACGCGATTGGGCGTATCATTTCCATCATGGCAACGAGGAAGCGATCTTCGTCCTCCGCGGTGAAGGGATCCTGCAATCACCGCAAGGGGAAGTGCCCCTGAGGGAAGGGGATTACGTCGCGTTGCCGGCGGGCCCGGACCATGCCCATCGCGTCCACAATCGGAGTGACGCCCCGTTGCGTTTTCTCTGTATGAGCACCATGCAGGAGCCCGATGTGGCGGAGTATCCGGAGACGGGCCGCCTCGGGGTGTTTTGTGGCAGTGCGCCCGGTGGCGACGAGACCAGACGCACGCGCAGCGGGTTCTACATGCGCGATGAGACCGTGGGTTACTGGGATTGAACGTCGCGTTGGGTTCAAGCGGACGCCGTGGCGGTCTCCCCTTCCCCTTCCAGTTCCCGCAGCATCTCGCTCGAGGGTGCGATCCGGTGGCCGTAGATGTTCTTGATGTATTCGAGGCCGCGTTCGTGGTTCTCGTCCTGGATCGAGGCGGTGAGGTCCGAGAGCACGACGGCGGGGATCTTGTTGCGGAAGGCGCCCCAGGCGGTGTGTTGGACGCAGATGTCCGTGGCGACGCCGGTGATCCAGACCTCGTCCACGTTGTGGTGGCGCAGGATGTTCTGGAGTGGGGTGTCGTTGAACGCGTCGTAGGATTGTTTCGGCATCACGACGTCGCCGTCTTGCGGCGCCACTTCCGGGTCGATCTGGCTCCCTTTCGTGCCGCGCATGCCGTGTTCCCCCCACACGGGCATCTCGGGGTCTTCCGGGATGTGGCTGTCGTGCACGTAGACCACGACCAGGTCGTTTTGTCGGGCCTTGGTGAGAAAGTCGTTCAAGGGCGTGCGGATCCGTTTGGCGCCTTCGCTTCCGAGCACGCCGGTGGTGAAGTCGTTGATCATGTCGACGACGATGACGGCTTTTTTTCCCATTGTGAGACCTGTATGGCTCCAGGGGATTCTCGAAAAGAATGTTGTCGTGGGGGCATGGGGGCGGGGTTCACGCGACCTGCACGACGGGTTTTTCCTGGACGGCGGGGGCTTCGGGGGCGGTTTTCCCGGCGTGGGCGATCACGCTCTTTCCGGCTTTCACCCGGTCGCCGGGGCGCACTTGGACCTCCACGTGCTCGGGCAGGTAGACGTCCACCCGGGACCCGAGTCGGATGATCCCGTAGCGCGCCCCGCGGTGCAACCGGGCGCCGGGTTTTTCCCAGGGCACGATGCGTCGGGCCAGGGCGCCGGCGATCTGGACGAGTTTGAAGGGGGCGCCGTCGCCCAGGCCGTCTTCGTCTTCACCGGTGGATCGCCAGAGCGTGGTGAGGCGTTCGTTGCGCTCGGATTCCTTCCGGAACGCGGGCAGGTAGCCACCCGGGTCGTGCTGAAGGGACAAAAGCTGCGCGCTGGTGGGGACCCGGTTCACGTGCACGTCCAGGGGCGACATGAAGATCGCGATGCGCCGGGCCCGGCCCACGTGGTCGTCGTCGCGTTCGTCCACGAGGATCACTTTCCCGTCGGCGGGCGAGAGCAGGCCACCGCGCCCGGTCCGTTCGGGGTCGCGGTAGAACCCCACGAGCAGCAGCGCGATCACGAGGAGCAAGCCGCCGCTGCCGCTGAGGGCCCAGAGGATGACCTGGGCACCGGAGGGGGTCATCATGCGCCCGATGGCGAACTGGGTGGCGAGGCCCGCCAGGACCAATCCGGCGCCGATGATCACGAAGGGCAGAATCTGCCGTTCTGCGTCCCGTGCAAGCACAAGGCCACTTGAGCCGGAAGGGATAGAAGGGGGTTTGCTTCGGGGCGCCTCATACGCATCCGGGGTACTCTTTGCCGCTGATGGGCAGGCTCTGGACCCAGGCGGGGCGTTCCTTTTCGTCCTGGGTGTAGCGGCTGCGCGCGCTCATGTAGGCGAGGATCAACGCGCGCCGCCACTCGTCGCTCTGGTTCGCATCGGAGCGGTGCGGCGTGAGGCAGTGGGTCAACAGGACGTCGCCGGGCTGCATGGGCAGCCGCACGAGCCCGCTTTCCTCACCGGTGGTCCCTTGGATCACCACGTCGGTCTCATATTCGCGCGTCTCGTGTTCCTGGTAACCTTCACGGTGCCGCCGTGGCAGGACCTCCATGCAGCCGTTTTTTGCCGTGGCGGGGTCCAGCGCGATCCAGGCGGCGATGTGGTCCTGGGGCTCGACGGGGTAGTACGCGGCGTCCTGGTGGAGGCCTTTGGGGCTGCCCACGCGCGGGGGTTTCATCATGGCCGCAGCGCGCAGGAGTTTCAGGTCCGGGCCCAGAAGCTCCTGCATGACCTGCACGAGGTAGGGATGGTGGGCGGCTTTCTTCACCGCGGGGTCTGTGGCCAGCTGGACGCCTTCCAGTTTGCGCACGCCGGCTCCGGGGATCCGCACTTCGACGTCGCCGCGTTTTACGGCGGGCTCCTCCATCTTCTGCACGCCGGCGGGCAGGGGGGCGGCACCTTGGGCGATCGCGTCGATCCGGTCGCGCAGTTTCTCCACGAGGGTGTGTTCGATCAGGCCAGGGAGCACGAGGTATCCCTCCTGCTGGAATTTGTCTCGTTGTTCGCCTGATATGTTCGCTGTGGTGGTTTGCGTCATGACCCGAGGCTGGGCATGGATGTCCTTGGCTTAAGATTGATGTCGCGGGCAGC
>CAYVRY010000027.1:4106-20385 GCA_964452895.1 uncultured Halobacteriales archaeon | reverse complement strand
TCTCACGCTCACCGCAGCCGAGCTGCGATTCACCCTGCCTTACCACACACCCCCATGAGCGCCTGGGCCACCGGTCCAGGTACGCCCGGGAGGTGAAGGATTGGAAGGCCCCAGCGTTTGGGGCGTCCCGAATGGCGGGGAAACGGTCCGTCTACGCGGCCATGCCAGTTTGCCCCGGCCGGGTGAAGGGCCGGGCGGGTCGGACCGGCAGCCTCCTCGTCGGGCGGGGAAAGACCGCAAGAGCAGAGACCTGCGCCATCGGTTCCAGATTTGTGCGCGACGCGCACAGGGTTGATACTGATGAACTTGGATCCAACAACGACGAAATACATGATCCGCGCGAAGGTGCGCGCGGACGGCGTGATCGAGAAGCCCGATGTGGTGGGTGCGGTCTTCGGCCAGACGGAGGGCCTTCTGGGCACCGAGCTGGACATGCGCGACCTGCAAAAGAGCGCCCGGATCGGCCGCATCGAGGTGGAGATCGACGCCAAGAAAGGCAAGTCCGAGGGCACGATCTTCGTCCCTTCGAGCCTGGACAAGGTGGAGACCGCGATCATCGCGGCGGCCCTGGAGTCCATCGACCGCGTGGGGCCTTGCAGGGCGACCATCGAGGTGGAGAAGATCGAGGATGTGCGCGCCAGCCGCCGCAACCTGATCGTGGACCGCGCGAAGCAGCTTCTGCGCAACGTCCTCGAGGACGCTTCCAGTGATTCGGGTGTGCTCACGGACGAGGTGCGCTCTGCGGTCCAGGTGGCCGAGATCGTGCAGTGGGGTCGCGACCGTCTGCCCGCCGGGCCCGGGGTCGCCTCGAGCGATGACATCATCCTGGTGGAGGGCCGCAACGACGTGTTGAACCTGCTGCGCTGCGGGATTCGCAACGGGCTCTCCGTGGAGGGCACGAACGTCCCGCAGTCCGTCTTGGAGTTGTGCAAGGAGCGGGTGACCACGGCGTTCATAGACGGCGACCGGGGCGGGGAGCTGATCGCCCGCGAGCTCTTGACGCAGGCGGATATCGATTTCGTGGCGCGTGCTCCGCAGACCCGTGAAGTGGAGGAGCTGCCCCACAAGCTCGTGATGAAGGCGCTGGCGAACAAGATGCCCGCCGGCCAGTACGCCGAGACGTACGGGATCAAGCTCGCGGCGAAGACGGACGACGATGACGTGAAGCCGGATGCCAAGAAGCCGGCGCGTCCGGAGAAGAGGGAGACCAAGGGCCGCGAGAACGGCCGCGGGCGTCGGGGCCGCAAGGAGGAACCCGCCAAGGAGAAGGAGAAGCCCCGCGGGCGGCCCAGAGGCAGGGAGCGCGACGAGGAGCGCCCCGCGCGGCCGGCGGAGCCCGCCAAGCAACTGGCACCGGAGATCGCGACCTACCGCGACATCCTGGGTTCTGTGTCGGGGAGCCTGAAGGCGGTCCTCCTTGATGAGAATGGCAAGGAGGTCGCCCGGGACATCCCGGTCCGTGAGCTCGCGGACACCTTGAAGAACTCCAAGGACAACATCTCGGCCGTGGTCTTCGACGGCGTGATCACCCAACGACTGCTCGACATCGCCGGGGACCGCAAGATCGGTACCGTCGTGGGCGTCAAGGTGGGCAATGTCACCAAGCGTCCGGACCAGGTCCAGGTCGTCACGAAGGGCGAACTCGAATAGGCGCGCGCCCACTGTTTCCTGCTTTCCCCGTCTCTTTCCCCCTTGATCTTCCCCGGCCTCGTTTTTTCCCGCCGCCGCGTCCCCCGGGCCCCCCGCTCCTTTTGGTTTGAAATGATACCGAACCAAGCCTTCCTACAAGTGCCTCGAAAAGACCCCGGCGGGCACTCCCCCCGGCCACCCCCTTTCCTCACGGTGTTTGGCCGAAAATAGGGGCACTAAAGGAGATTTCGCCCCAAAATGATTTAAACCCTTTCGATATTCAACGAAACGGTGGTCGTCTTGGACGGGCCCATCGGGCGCGTCGAGGAAGGCCTGGTGTGACCGTACGTGGGATGGTGGATCAATGCAAAAAGACGAACTTATACAACTGCACTCGTTGCTTTGTCAGGTGAAACGGTTCCTGGAGATCCAGGACGGAGAAGGGGCCCCGCAGACTTTTGCGGAATACGCCGATCTGGGTGTCGCTCCGCAGCACATCCATAAGTCGAAGATGCAGCACAAGAAAGCGGTCTTCCTGCTCGGGAAAGAGATCGCGGGCGCCGTCGCCGAGCGGTTGCCGCCGGGCCAGGACCGCGACCGGCTCGTCGCGCGCTTCAACCGGCTCGCCGCGACCAACGTGGACGAGATGAACCACGACCCGATGAGCCTGCTCGCCTCGGCACCATAGACCGGAGCCGGACGCGCTCACAGGCCCTTGCGCATCACGATGGCGCGGCCGCCGTCGGAATAATACCGCGGGACACCGGCCTGGATGTCGTACCCCATGCGTCGGTAGAAGGTGATCGCCCGCATGTTCTCATCGCGGACCTCCAGGGAGAGTTCCAGTGCGCCTCGGGTCCGGAGCCGCTTTTCGACCTCGTGCAACAGATGCCGCCCGATCTCCCGGCCCTGAAAGGCATGGTCCACGGCGATCACGATGAGCCGCGCTTCATAGGGTGTCTGTCGCACCGCCAAGGCGAAGCCGTTCACGGCCCCGGTGGTCTCGTCCCGGGCCACCAGGAACGTTTCCCCCGCCAGTTCGAGCATCGTGAAAAAAAGCGCATCATCGTAGGTCTCCGTGAGGGTCTCCCGGGCGATCCGGATCACGGCCTCCAGGTCTTTCTTGGAGGCCGGTTCGATGAGCACCACGCGCCCGCGATGCCGGCGGCGGCTTAGGCCTTTGCGCCAGCTGCGTGACGATCACCTCCCACTTGAGTCGCCACCAAGCCTTTAATAGGGAGAGGGGTTCGGCGGCCTCCTGGGGCGGCGCATGCCGTCCTTCAGGCTGGGGATGTGCCCTTCGGCGCGCTGCGTCGTCTCGGGTGAACCCGGAAAACCAAGAGGTGCCTGAAATGGCCAAAAGCATGTATCATCATCTCGGCAAGACATGGCAGACCCCGGACCGGTCCTATGGATCGGCGAACTGGCACCGCCTCATCGAATGGCGGGCCGGTCCTTCTTTTGCGCGCGTGGAGCGTCCGTTGCGACTGGACCGTGCACGCGCGCTCGGCTACAAGGCAAAACAGGGCTACGCCGTCGTGCGCGCCCGCGTGCGTCGTGGCGGCCTCAGAAAGAGCCGCTTCACGGGCGGCCGGGTGCCCTCCAAGATGGGCGTGAAGAAGATCACGATGAAGAAGAACATCCAGTCCATCGCCGAGGAGCGTGTGGCGCGGCGTTATCCGAACATGGAGGTCTTGAACTCCTATTGGGTCGCCGAGGATGGCGGGCACAAGTACTACGAGGTGATCCTCGTGGACCCGAGCCACCCGGTGATCAAGAGCGACCCGAAGATCAACTGGATCTGTGACCCGAGCAACCGGAAGCGGGTTTTGCGCGGCAAGACCAGCGCCGGTCGACGCCACCGTGGAATGCACAAGACGGGCAAGGGCAGCGAGCACACGCGTCCCAGTGTCCGCACGTCCTCACGGCGCGACAAGGACAAGCACGAACCGTGGTTCCGGCGCCAGAAGCACCAGTAGACACACTTCGGCGTCCCTGCGTTCACGCCTCCTGGCTCACCGCTCGGCTGCAGTGGAGCGTGCCTTGGCGTCGTCGTTGCGTTGGCCCAGGCGCGCTTTCAGTTCGGCCAGTTCCACGCGCACGCCGCGCAAGGTGTGGGCGGTCTCCAGTGAACTGCGGCGCAGCGTCCGGGCCGGGCTGCCCGGCAGATTGGGCCATCCGGGTAGCGAGTGCGATGAGGGGGGGCGGGCGTGTGGACGCTTTCCTGCTGGCCGACTGGGGCGCATCAAGGTTCCTTCGTGTTGCCTGGTATTTAGCGCACTGGAGGATGACGCAGGACCGGGGTGTGCCAAACTCCGAAACCCCGACATCCGCCGTTCCCGATGCACACGGCTCCCGCCGGGGCAAACGGGGCGACTGCCATGACGGCCAATGCGCCGATTCTCCCCGGATTGCACCGATTCGGGGGGTTTTGGGGCCGAAGTCCTTAGGGGGCACCCTGTTCACGGGCTCATGGCGCGCCAACTGGAACCGCCTCCCTGGGCCCGCCGCGCCCTGGCGCAGGCGGGCCTGCTCGCACCGGATGCCTCCGCGATCGCGATGCAGCTGGGCGGCGGCGTGTCTGCACAGGTCCTTCTCGTGGTGGCCGCCGAGACCGGGGGCCGCTGGGTCGTCAAGCGTCCCCGCGAGCGGTTCGATGTGACCGATGAGTGGATCGTCCCCACGCGCCGCGCCCACGCGGAGGCGGAGGCGTCCCGGTTGTTCAGCAAGCGCCTCCCGCGGGGCACGACGGCTCCGCTGGTCGCGTTGCAGGAGGACGAAGGCGGGCCCGTTCTGGTCTTCAAGGCGGCACCGGAGAACTGGCGGCCTTGGAAGGACCGGCTTCTCTCGGGGGAGATGAAGCCCCGCCTGGCGCATGCGGTGGGTCTGTTCCTGGCCCGCCTGCATGCCCTCGGGGCGGGCCTCGGCCCCGACGTTCTGCGTCATGATGAGTTGTTTCGGGCGCAGCGGATCGATCCGTATCTGGTCACGGCGGGTCGCCGTGTCCCCGACGCGATGGAGCCCTTGCGGCGCCTGGAAGAATCGTTTTTTGCGCGCGACGACCTGGTCCACGGGGATTTCAGCCCCAAGAACCTGCTCGTCTCCCGGCTCGGTGACCGTTTCATGATCGTCGACCACGAAGTGGTCACGCGCGGCGATGCGGCGTTCGACCTGGCGTTCTTGTGGACCCATCTCGCGTTGAAGTCCGTGCATCAACCGGCACTCTCGGAGGAATACCTGGCGCTTGCCGAGGGTAGCCGGGATGGCTATCTGGAACTCAAGGAGCCTGAGCGTCCGGACCCCGTCCAGGCCGTGGGCCGGGCCCTGGCCTGGGTCCCGGCCCTGTTGTTGGCGCGGTGTGTGGGCAAAAGCCCGGCGGAGTATCTCTCAGCCACCGCCAGGGAGCGCGTCTCCAAAGAGGTCCTCGTCTTCCTCCACGAGCCGCCTGCGGACCTGCAGACGATCTGGGCCGGGCTCGTGCGGACCGTGGATGAGACCCAGCGGGGCGCCGGTGGTGAGAAACCTTAAAATCCCCTATGGGGACCTCGGGGGCATGCGTGGTGCGAAGCGAGCCGTTTTCATGCGGCCGGCAAGGACGATTCCGATCATTTTGCTGCTTGTGACGATCCTGGCGGGTTGTCTGCAGGGGGATCCCCCGGAGGTGATCACCGACGACGACCCGTGGAGCGGTTGGTTCGAGGACGCCGAGTGGGACACGAGGGGGATGTACAGCCGGGTGCTGGAGCCGGGGCCCCATGGTGTGCTTGACGTGGAGCGCCACAAGATCGAGGCCCACGACGGCGTGATGCTCGATGCGGCGGTCTGGCGTCCCGACGTGGACGGGAACGAGACCGTGCCGGTGATTCTGGACATCGGTCCCTATTACGGCAACGGGATCACGAGCATGCCGCGCAACCAGCGGGAATATGCGTTCTTCGTGGAGAACCTGGTGGCCCATGGTTTCGCGTACGGTCGCGTCGCGACGCGCGGGACGAGCACGTCCGAGGGTTGCATGGAGTTCTTCGGACCGAACGAGCAACAAGACGTGGACACGGCCTTGAACCATTTCGGTTCCCAGGACTGGTCCAACGGGCGCATCGCGCTCTACGGGGCGAGTTACGACGGCACGACGCCGTGGATCGGCGCGAGTTTCGAGAACGAGTACCTGGCCACCATCGTGCCGGTCTCCGGGCTCTCGGACGTCGCGGGGTTGATGTTCCGCAACGGCACCTCCGAGTTCCGCGGTCCGATCATGCACAGCTACGTGTACTGGACGAACTACGGTTTGGGGGCGACGGACCCCCTGGGATACCGCACCGAGTATTGGCCCGAGCAGGCGTGCGAGGAGATGGTGATGGGCACGGTGGAGGGGCCCGCGACCATGGTCACGGGGGACGTGAACACGGATTATTGGCAGGTGCGGGATTGGCGCCAGCGGGTTTTGGACAACTACAACGGCAGCGTCTACCTGGTGCACGGTCTGCAGGACTGGAACGTGGAGCCCACCATGGCGTTCCCGTTCATGCGCGAGCTCGAGGACGCGGGGGTCGATGTGAAGATGATGCTCGGTCAATGGGGCCACGACTGGCCGGACCGGGCGGGCCGTGTGGAGTCGGACGATCCCGTCGTGGCGGACTCGGTCCGCTGGGACTGGGCCGAGTTGATGCTGCGCTGGTTCCAGCAGGAGCTCAAGGGCGAAGACGTGGAGACCGGTCCCACCGTGGACGTGCAGGATAATGGCGGTGCCTGGCGCACGGAGTCGACCTGGCCGCCGGCACCGACGTGGACCGAGTTCCATCTCGGCGAGGGCGTGCTCGCGAATTCGACGCAGTCCGCCGGGTCCGGGTTGACCTTGAACACGGGCCAGGGCGTGGATTCCCTTTTCGCCCCGCTGGATGCACCGAGCCAATGGGTCTTCGAGACCGACGCGTTCGACGAGGAGTTGCGCTTCGCGGGATTGCCGCGGCTGCACGCGACGTTCACGACCCTGCTCGGCGACGGGAACATCATGGCCCGGTTGGACTCCGTGACGCCGTCCGGCGACGCGACGCGGGCCGCGTGGGGCGTGATGAACATCCGTTACCATGAAGGCGGCACGCAACCGGTGGACCTGATGCCCGGCGACACGTTCGAGGCGAAACTGGAGATGTTCCCCGCCGACGTCGTGGTCCCGGAAGGTCACAAGCTGCGCTTGACGGTGTACCCGAACACGCAGGGGGAGCCCTTGCCGCGCGGGCCCGCTCCGTTGGAACTGCACTGGGGCGACGATGCGAGCATCCTGAAGCTCCCCGTCATTGCGCGCGACGTGGGCGACGGGAAGTACCCCGGGCAGGAATAGACCGTCTGCTTTTCCCTTCCTTTTCCTTTTTTTCCTTTGTTTTCAATCCTTGTGGGGTCGGTCATCCGGCCTCCGGCAACCATGCAACGAGCTCCACGAGGTTGCCGTCGGGGTCTTGCACCATGGCGCTGCGCATGCCCCAGGGTTCGTCGCGCGGCGGGTAGACGAACGGGATCCCCATGGCCTTCAGGCGTTGGTGTTCGGCGTCCACTTGGGCGGGGTCGTCGAACTCGATGGCGAGGCTGAAGGTGCCGTTGAGTCCGAACGGGTACGCGGCGTCCACGCCCATCATGGTCTCCAGGGCGTCCCGGGGGAAGACGGCGAAGCGGATCCCTTCGTGGTGGAACTCGGCGTGGGGCGAGCTGCCGGTCCATGAGGTCTCCAGGCCGAGGGCGTCGCGATAGAACCGGACGACGGCTTCGAAGTCGTCCGCGAACAGGGTGATGAGGGCGAACCGGCGGGGGGCGGGCCGGGTCTCCAGCCCGCGCGGGTCGTGGTGCTGCAAGGATGTGCCTCCAAAGTGACACACCCGGGGGTGTTCTTAACCCAAAGCGGGGGGTGACCGAAAGTATTCACGGCGGCCCAGGGCCTCAGTGCGGCAGGACGACGTGGGGGACCACGGCGCGGTTGTTCGCGTAATCCATCTCCTGGAACCAGTGCTCGGCGTTCGTCTCCCCTTCCAGCAGGTACACGCCGGGGTCCACGCCCGTGACGTCGACCCATTGTCCGTCCAGCGTGAAGATGTATTCATCCGCCCAGCCCCGGTTGATCCCTTGGTTGCCGCAGTTGTGGCTCGGGCCCAGGTCGGGGGGCACGGCGTGCCCGTTCGGCGTGGGTGCGGCGGGCGTGAGGTCGACGATGCAGAAGCCCTGCTTGTGGCCGGCGACCATCTCGTTTTCCAGTTCGGGGTGCTGTTCGAACGCATGGCTCGCGGTCCAACTGGGGTTGTCGCGACGGATCTCGTCCCAGGCAAGGTAGCCGGTGGGGGTCCAGAGGCGGTAGTGCGCGAAGTCGTCGAAATGATGGTGTCCGTGGCAACTGGAGAATGTAAAGAAGGGGGCGTTCTCCGGGTCGTTCGGGTGGCCGATCTCGAGGCTTCCGTCGCCTTGGTTCGGGGTGTTGAACGTCACGCGCAGGAGTTGCCGGTCGCCGGCTTCCACGAGTCCTTCCTGCACGGCGCAGTGGCTCGGGCTG
This sequence comes from uncultured Halobacteriales archaeon, assembly GCA_964452895.1. Classification (GTDB taxonomy): domain Archaea; phylum Thermoplasmatota; class E2; order JACPAO01; family JAHWKR01; genus CAYVRY01. Next base: position 12,224 of record CAYVRY010000027.1, on the reverse strand, counting down.
AAGCTCTCCGTTCGTTGTGTGCCCACGTAGAGGCGTGTGGCGTCCACGGTGAGGTCCGGGCAGCCGCGATCGTCGCGGCAGGGGAGCTGGGTCTCCTGTACGGATTTAGCGGACCCGTCGGCTTCGGCCACGGGGGTTCCGGCGTGCGACAGGACCTCGTTCAGGTCGTCGCTTGCCAGGCTTCCTGTGACCGGAGCGGCCAGGAGCAATGTGATCAAAAGGAACAATCCGAGTCCATGCCAGCGGCTTGGCACCACGCTCTCCACCTTGCGCATAGAATCCACCAAACCCGCGCCAGGCTTTAAGTGTTATTTGGGTCCGCCCTCGCCCCCTATAAACTGCGGGGTGGGTTGCCGTTGGCGCAAAGGCTTACATGCTGGTCCCTTCAGTGAGGGCCATGGAGTGGATCCGCGTCGTCCCGCTTTCGGAGTTGCCGCCCGGCTCGGCCTGCAATGTGGAGACGGATTTCGGTTTCATCGGCGTGTACAACGTGGACGGGACGTTGCATGCGATTGATGATCTTTGTCCGCACGTCGCGGAGCGTCTGTCGCAGGGTCGTGTGGACGGTTGCGTGGTGACCTGCCCGGGCCACGGCTGGCGGTTCGACGTGAGGACCGGGAAGAGCCCGGATTTCGACGGGATCGAGGTCCAGCGTTTCGAGGTGAAGGTCCAGGATGAGGTGGTCTATCTGGTGCCGTCGGGGGACGCGGATCTGGAATGGGAAGGCGCCACGGACCCGGACGATATCGAGAAGCCGCTTTTCGACTGATCCGATGGAGCCCGCTGTCCGGGGCCTGTACGACGGCCGGCGTCTGAGTCGCAAGGCTCAAGTCCCTTGGCCGGGTCCGCACCGCCATGGGCGTGCCGGATGAGCAGACGGTCTCGAGTCTTTTCGGTTCACTGACACCGGACCGCTCCGACCTGATGCAGCGCATGGAGGCGGACGCCGCGAAACGGGAGATCCCCATTGTGGGCCCCGTGATGGGGAGTTTCTTGCATCTGTTGGCGTTGATGTCGCGCAGCCAGAAGATTCTGGAACTGGGCACGGCCACCGGGTATTCGACGATCTGGTTGGCGCAGTCGGCGCAGGAGTTGCAGGGCAAGGTGCATACGTACGAGCGCGACGCGGGGCTGGTGGAAGAGGCGAAGGCGAACATCAAGGAGTCCGGGTACGACTCTCGGGTCGTGGTGCATCAGGAGGATGCACGGGAGGCGCTCCCGAAGATGGAGGATTCGTTCAGCATGGTGTTCCTGGACATCGAGAAGGCGGATTACCTGCCGATCCTGCCGGACGTGGTGGACATCCTGAAACCGCGGGGTCTGATCGTGGCGGACAACGCGGCGTTCCAGGAGCTGGAGGCGTTCAACCGGGAGCTGGCGGACACGGACGGCCTGGACGTGGTGTTCCTGCACGCGCACCTGCCAGGGCATTCCCCGGAGCGCGACGGGATCGCGGTGGCGCGCAAGCGGGTGGCGTGAGAACCCCCAGCGAGAGGCCCTTATAGGGAGACGTCGTGCGGTCTCCTTGTATGCAGACGGTCGACAAGGTCATGCTGTTTGTCGTGATCGTGATCTTCCTGGTCACGTTCGGCATGATGTTCATGTAGTCCCCGCAGGTCCCCGCAGGTCCCCGTAGGACCCCGTGGCCCTTGCCCGCATCCCGGCCTCCGGTGCCCTTTTCCGTCCGGCGGGGATTGGTGCCTTGTGCATGGGGAAGTGGATCCTGGGAGTCCGAGGTTGTCCGCCGCCGGGCGGGATGCGGAGGGGTCCTTGGGCGGCGATGCGTCGTCGCCTGTGCGTTTCGAGAAACGGGTGATGGCGCCGTTGCCGGTGGACTCGGCGGGCAGCGAGGTGGAATCCTGGTTGTTCCATCGCGGGCCGCTCTCCAGTGGCCGCGAGCGGCCTCCGCGCGTGGTGGTCGTGCACGGACTGGGGGATGCGCCGGTGACCTGGTTCTCCTGTTTGCGTCATGCGCTGGCGGGCTGCGAGATCGTGCTGCCTGCCTTGCCGGGTGCGGGGCGGGGGCCGCTTCCGCCGGGGCGCGACCATCTGGATTTTGGTTCCACGACGGCGTGGTTGACCCAGTTGCTGGGGGCCTTGGTGGACGAGGAGGGTCCGGTCACTGTGGTGGGGCACAGCCTGGGGGGTTGGTTGACCATGCGCGCGTTGTTGGCGGACCGGTCCTTGGCGGACCGGCTGCAGCCGCCGATCTTGATCAATCCGGCGGGGACCTGGTACGAGGGGGTGGAACGGGAGCGGGAGTTGTTGTCGCCGCGGCACTTGGAAGACGTGGACGAGTTGCTCATGCAGTTGTATGCATCGGCACCACAGATGCCGGTGGAGGCCATGCAGTCGCTCTTGGAGACCATGAAGAACCCGGGCTATCGCGGTCTGTTGGATTCCGCGCGGGAGGAGGATTTCCTGCGCCCGCGGGACATCAGGGGCCTGCCGGAAAAGACGGGGCTGGTGTGGGGTCTGGCGGATGGCCTGGTGGCCATGGAGGCGTTCGATGCGTTGCGGGCGAACCTGCGGGAGGCGCGCGTCGAGGAGCTGGCGTTTTGTGGCCATGCGCCGCACCTGGAGGCGCCCAGGAAGACCGGGGAGGTGCTCGCGCGGCTGGTGCACTGAAAAGGCGGGCTTTCGGCCCTCGGGACCAGGCGAAACGGACTTATGGGCAACGAAGGGCTGCATGGGTGTTTGCACCGACGCATGGAGGTCCCGTCGTTCACAAGTGAGGCTGGGACAATGAAGTATCTCTCCAGGGAGTGGGTAGAGGCGGGCCGACGTCGTGTGGCGGGGCATCCGCTTTTCCTCGCGCGCACCAAGGGCATCCGCGCTTCGATCCTGTGCATCGTGCATGAATCCCCGGAACATGTCGATGATGTGTTCTACATCGATTTTGACGACGGCCAGGTCAAGGAGATCTATGCGGGTCCGTTGGATGAGTTCGAAAAGCGACCCTTAAAACCACTTTTCGTTGTGGAGGGGGAGTACGAGACGTACGTCGCGGTGCAGGAAGGTCGCCTCACGCAGGCGACCGCGCTCATGAAGGGCCGCCTGCGGCTCAAGGGGTCCCTTTTCAAGGCGCTCAAGCACATGCGGGCGTTGGAGGCGGTCACCCAGATCCTCTCGGAGATCCCCACGGAGTATTGACCCGGTCCGGGTGGCGCTGGACACACAAAACGTAAGAAACCCAAGGCCGTCCTCCAGCTCATGCGTGGTCGGATCCACTTTGGCGTGATTGTTTCGGTTTCCCTGTTGGTTTCCCTGTTGGCCGGTTGTCTGGCTCCGGAGGACCCGGAGGACGCAGCCGGAGAACTTGCGGTGCTGGAGTTCCTGGACCGGGTCCCGCCCGGTCAATACGAGAGCCACCCGGCGTTCGGCTTCCCCACCAACGGGATGCTCCCGGTCAGCGGGGACGGCGAGACCCGCAAGGTCCTCCCGGACGGCAAGATCCAGTGGTACCGACCGGCGGGCCGTGCGTTGCCGGCGGCCATCGAAGGCATCGAGGCGGTCACGCATGTCGAGGGCACCTCAACGGGCGGCGGGATCGCGGTGTTCGGCCCGCTGGCGTTCATCGGTCACCGCGTCGACGGCCCGCTGCAGGTGATCGACATCTCCGATCCGCGCTCGCCGGTCCAACTGGGCGAGGCGGCCGAGGTGCCGGTGCGCGACGCGGACCCGATCCATTACCCGGACGGCCGTCTCGTCGTGGTGACCACCGCAGGCAGTGGCGAGCAATATGTCACCGATGTGAGCGACCCGGCGGCCCCGAGCTTGTTGGCGGCGGTGAGCACGGATCACGGAAACCACAACATCGCGGTGGTCCCGGGTACGCCGGTGGTCTACAACAGCGGTTCCAATGGTGTGATCGACATCGTGGACTACAGCGACCCGGAAGACCCGGTGGAGGGTTCGTTCGACAACGGACAGGGTTGCCACGACATCACGTTCCACATCGACAACGAAGCGGGCCGGTACCGGGCCTATTGCGCGGGGTATGGACAAACGCAGATCTGGGACATCGCGGACCCGTTGGACCCGCAGATGGTCAAGCGGATCCCGTACCCGGGCATGGAGCAGGGGCTGCCGCTTGTGGGTGACGCCACGGTGCCGGACAGCGGGGCGGTCTTCCCGTTGTCGTTCAGCCATTTGGCCATGGTGGACCACGACGCGAGTGTGTTGATCGTGGGCGATGAGACCGGGGGCGGGGCGATCAACGGGTGCGACTTCTACGCGGAGGCCATGGGCGGGTCACTAAGTGGCCCGGTGGGGAACCTCTGGTTCTACGACATCAGTGACGAAGCGCAGCCGGAGCTGCTGGGTCATGTGAGCCCTTCCTATACGGATGCAGTGGGAGGGTCGTGCACGGCCCATTTTGGTCGCTTGGTCGAGGATACGGGTCTGCTTGTGATGGGGTTTTACGCCGCGGGGGTCGTGCTTGTGGACTTCACGGACCCGTCCGAGCCGCTGATCCGGGACCGCTTCGACACCGAGGGCAGCATCTGGGACGTCTGGTACCATCAGGGGTACTTGTTCACGGGGGACATGAGCCGGGGCATGGACGTGCTGGAGCTGGTGTGAGACCGCAGGGACAAGCGCAGGACCCGCAGGTCATCCCGGTCTCATCCGGATCGATGCGCGCTTGGATGGGCGACCCGTCTCGTTCAATCTTGTGAGCTCGCTTCGGTCGGGGGGACGCTCGTGCAACCGGGCGAGTGCGGCTTCCAGCTGCGGCCGTTTCCGGAAGCCGGTGTAGACGCGGATCCGTTTTTGCCCGGCGGCGACCTCGAGGATCGCGCGCCAGCTCAGGGGCAGGGCGAGCATGCAGAGCAGGCCGGTGACCACAAGCACGAGCGCGAGCGACGTGAGCAGGGAGACCGGCGCTTGGAACATGGCGGCCACGGTGGCGGTGGCCACGGTGAGGGCGACGGAAGCCGCCAATAGCAGGATGCCGATGACGACGCCCGCTGCGTGGAATCGGCTGGTGAGCCTCACGCGCGTGAGCGAGCCACGCGGGATCTGCTTCGTGGTACGCCGTAGGACCGGCCCGCGTTCCAGGCGCACGTGGTCGTCGGTGACCACGAGGACTCCGTTGCGCGTGCGCACCCGGGTCTCGTGCTGGTCCATGGTCTGTCTTTCGGGGGCTGCCTGCCATAAGGGCCCCGCAGGGGGGAACGCAGGCGGTGTCCCCCAGGGGAAAAGCGGGACGGGGCCAGGTCATGGGCCCGGGCCGGATTGCGCACGGTCAAACGTGCTTTTTCAGGGTGCCTTCAATCTCGGTCTTGGGGAGGGCGCCGACGAGCTGGTCCACCTTCTCGCCGTTTTTGTAGATCAGCATGGTGGGGATGCTCATGATCCCGTTTTTCTGGGCGGACGAGGGGTTTTCGTCCGTGTTCAGCTTGGCGAACCGCACGTCCTTCATCTCACCGGCGAGTTCTTCGATGACGGGCGACAGGGTCCGGCATGGTGCGCACCAGGGCGCCCAGCAATCGACGAGCGTGACGCCGTCTTTCTGGATGTAGTCATCAAACGTGCTGTCGGTGATTTCCGCCACATTGCCGGCCATGGTACCAGGCGCGGGCAGCCGACAGTCGCATAAAAGCCTGGCGTCGCCGGTGACATTGGCCGTGCGACGACACACCCCAGCCGCCCGGCGGTGGGTTCCGGACGGCTGGGTGTCGCTCCGAGCGGGCTCCTCCCGCTCGCTCTGGGGTCCTTTAGACCTCGTTCTCGATCGGGGAAAGTCTGGTTTCCCATTTTTCGCTGGTGGACTCTTCGCGTCCGTTTTGCTCCGCCGTCCTGATGAGTGGTTCCATGGCGATCTTGGTCGCGTCGTCGCAGCCGCTCACCTTCAGGAGCCGCTTCGTGAGTTCAGGTGAACTCAGTTTCCACAAGCGGGCCGGGCCCTGTTTGCGGCTGATGACCACTTCCTTGTCCGCCATGCGCCGCAGGTGGTAGTAGAGCGTGCTTGCGCTCACTCCTGCGGCCTCCTGGAGCACCTTGTGGTTCGCTTCTTCAACCTCCAACAGTTTCGACACCACACGACGGGGGACGTCCTTGCGGATGAGAAAGAGCTGTGCTTTCTCGCTGGAGTCCAGGTCGCCGAGTCCGGACGCCATGGCACCGTCATTGGGGTAGAACGCCCAGTAGCCATGGACGCGTTCACTGGTGACCAGTCCGTGCTGCTCCAGGTACGTCAGGTGGTACTTCGTGTGGTTCGTGTCCAACTGGACACCGCGTGCGATCGCACGCAAGTGCAGGCCCGGTTGTTTTGTGACGTGTTCACAGATCCGGCGCCTTGTCGCACTGGCCAACGGGTCTCGCCCGACGAACATCAGTTGCCTCCTCCTGTGAGGCGTGTGTGGTGGGTTCGATCTCGTTCAGTCGTTCTTGCTTCCTGCTTTTGCTGGCCGATGGTGGTGGGCATTGTTGTTTCCTCCGGGTTTCGTTGCTATATCCATCGCGCCCCCAGCAAATGGTGCCCATCCCGGAATGCATGATAAAGGTTATCCTACGCAGATAGAACTGAAGGGGTTGCTTTGAGGTACTGTCAAAGGCGATCGGATTCCGAAAATTCTTGCCACAAAAGGGTTTTCGGGTTTATAATCGGTACCTGTTGCACGTCCGGTGCACAGGGGGGGGGACATTATATGGCTCCAATCGGGTCCATCCGAACATCTTCGCGAAAGGAGTCGCTTCTGGGGTTTCACCCGGCCTATTTTTGATTTTTGACAAGTCGCCGTGCTTCCAGGCCCTGGAAAATGCGTGGGAGTCATGTAGAAAGAAAGCGGACTGCTTCGCAGACTGGGGCCATAAAAAGGGGTCCCGTCGGGCGACGCGGTGCCGCCCGACGGGTCCTGGCCCTTCGGGGTGGAAGGGCGTTCCGGTGGGGGTGGGAGGTGATCGGGAACGCGCTCACATGCCTGGCCACCGCTTCCGGGCCAGGGTAGCACATCGATTCTACAACTTCAACGACGAGTCGATTTATACACATTGTTTCACAACCTTCAGTCATGACTGTGGCACTACAAAAGCCGTGACGAGTCGCCGGGAGATGATTCATTCGTGGGGGCCTTCGCACGGCCAGCGGGGGTCTTCCAGCTGGATCGTGGTGTGCCCCAGGCCGAACTGGGAGGTGAGGCGGGTGCGCACGTTCTGGGCGATCTCGGGGCGCGGGTCGAAGTGGTCGGCCACCACGTGCGCGCTCATGGTGTGAAGCCCTGAAGTGAGCGTCCACACGTGCAGGTCATGGACGCTCTTGATGCCTTCCAGGCCCTCCAGGAACCGGCGTACGCGGTCCGGGTCGATGTCGCCCGGTGTTCCCTCCATGAGGATGTGGCCGGTCTCCTTGATGAGTCGGTAGGCCCAATACGCAAGCAGCAGGGCGATGCCCGCAGAGATCACGGGGTCGGTCCAATAGAATGCGGCGCCGCCGAGATGGATCGCGACGCCCGCGGCGATCACGCCCAACGTGCTCACGAGATCCGCGGCAAGGTGCAGGAACGCGCTGCGGGCGTTCAGGCTTTCCCCTTGGATGCGTCGCAGCAGGAGCAGGCCCACGATCTCGATGACGAGGATCGTGAACCCGAAGTAGGTGACCAGCGCCCCGTCCACGGCACGGTTCTCGGCCAGACGGCGGATCGCCTCGAAGATGATGTATGCGGCCAATGCGACCAGGACGACGGCGTTCGCGAAGGCGGCGAGGATCTCGGCGCGGTGGTAGCCGAACGTCTTCCCGGCGTGTGCAGCCCGCGTGACCACGTGCGTGGCGATCAACGCGACGAAGAGCGCGAGACTGTCTGTCGCCGAGTGGGCGGCGTCGGCCAACAGGGCCAGACTCCCGCTGAGGATCCCGCCTGCGGCCTCGATGGCAGCGATCGACCCCATGGCGAACGCGAGCAGCCCGAGCCTCCAGCGGTGTTGTTTGGCGCGCTCGATGTGGAATGCGAACGTGTGGCTGTGAGTGCCGCTGGAGCGTGCGGAGGCGGGGGGCTGGGCACCGGGTGTGCTCGCGCGCCGCTTGCTCGCCATCAAGTCCGCAGGGCCCCTCTTTCTGTCTAAAGGCGTCGCCCCGGGGGGCGCCATACCGGCTCGACAGCACGGGTGCAAACGGCG
>CAYVRY010000027.1:0-4006 GCA_964452895.1 uncultured Halobacteriales archaeon | reverse complement strand
AAGGCGTCGCCCCGGGGGGCGCCATACCGGCTCGACAGCACGGGTGCAAACGGCGGTGCGAACCGCGGATCTGCGGGGGTGTCTTGTCAGGGCTCTGCGGGGGTGCCTTGTCAGGGCTCTGCGGGGGTGTCTTGTCAGGGCTCTACGGGAATCTTGTCAGGGCTCTACGGGAATCTTGTCAGGGCTCCGCGGGGGGTCTTGTCGGGGCGTCCGGACAGCACGGGTACGAACAGGCGATCCACGCCGACGTCGCGTCACGGTGCCGGCGGGACCGCAGTTCGCTGCGCGATCGAGCAGGCGTCTGCAAGTCAGTGCGAAGTTTGAGGGGAAACCGCTGCCAAGGATGCGAACACTCAAATGGCGCATCGAGGTCCGCGAGGTTGTGCCCCTTCGTCTTTTGTTGGCCGGTTTCGAGGACCCCGAGGTCTCCGGCCAGGCCGCGGCGCACGTGCTTTCCTATGCCCGCAAGCTCGCGGCGGACGAAGAGACCGTGCAGGGGGTCGCCGTGCAGGTGCTCATGCTGCCCTGGAGCCACAAGAGGGCCGGATGGGATGTCAAGGAGTCGCTTCGTGAGACGATGCCGGATTATTTTCTCTTGTTGGGCACGGACCCGGGTTCTGCGGAGTACAAGCTGCAGGTGTTCGCGGCGAATTACGCCCACGACGCACGCCCGGACGTGGACGGGGTGAGCCTGGAGGACACGATCCTGGACCCGGACGGGCCCGTGGCGTACCGCAGCCGCCTTCCGCTGGACGGGATCTGGGACAAGTTCCTGGTGGAGCGCGTGCCCGTGAGAATGAGCCACAAGGCGGGGTTGTGGGTGTTCAATCATGTGTTCTACGACGTGATGCGCACCGTGGAGCTTGAAGGGATCCCCACGCGCTGCGGCGCCATTGAATTGCCTCCGATCCAGGGGGAACAGAAGCAGGACCAAGGGGCCCGAGGCACGCCGTCGGAGACGGGGCGCTCCGGGGAGGAGTTGATCGAGGAGTTCCATATGGTTGTGGCCGTCTTGGAGCAGCTCTCCGGGGCGGTGGAGAAAACGGACGCATCGGAGCGCGTGCCGGGTGAAGGGACCCCGCCGGTGTGAGAAAAGACACCGCAACCGCTTTCTATCCTCCCGGGGTAGGGTGACTGACACGGGGTCCCGGCCCCGTCAAGAGGATTCATCATGGAGACGTCTGTAGAACGGTCGACGCTGATGGGCGAACACGTTGTTTTGTTCGAGCAGGGCAGCAAGGACATGCGCGAGCTTCTGGGCGGCAAGGGCGCGAACCTTGCGGAGATGGCGCGGCTAGGTCTGCCCGTCCCGCCGGGGTTCATCCTGACGACCCGCGCCTGCCTTGCGTTCCAGGAGCAGGACAACCGGATGCCGTCGGGCATGATCGATGAAGTGAAGGCGGCCATGCAGGAGCTGCAGAAAAAAGCGGGGCAACGGTTCGCGGACCCGGATGACCCGCTCCTGGTCTCCGTTAGAAGCGGCGCCGTGGTCTCCATGCCGGGTATGATGGACACCGTGCTGAACCTGGGTCTCAACGATGAGACGGTGAAGGGGTTGATCAAGGCGACGGGGAACGAGCGTGCGGCCTGGGACGCCTACCGGCGTTTCGTCTTCATGTTCGGCGACGTCGTTTTGGGGATCGCGCATGAGAAATTCGAGAAATTGTTGGAGCAGACCAAGGACGCGGCGGGGGTCGAGGAGGATGTGGAACTCGCTCCGGGGCATCTGAAACAACTCACGGACAAGGCGAAGAAACTGGTCGAGAAGGAGACGGGCAAGCCGTTCCCCACGGATCCGTGGGAGCAGTTGGAGATGGCCATCGGCGCGGTCTTCATGTCGTGGAACAACAAGCGCGCGATCAAATACCGGGAACTGAACAAGATCCCGCACGACCTGGGTACGGCGGTCAACGTGCAGATGATGGTCTTCGGCAACCGGGGCGACGACTGCGCCACGGGCGTGGCCTTCACACGCGACCCGGCCACGGGGGAGAGCCGGTTCTACGGGGAGTTCCTGACGAACGCGCAGGGCGAGGACGTCGTCGCGGGGATCCGCACGCCGCGCGCCATCACGGAGTTGGAGAAGGCGTTCCCGGTGGCGTACAAGGAGCTCGTGGAGGTCTCCAACAAGCTGGAGCAGCATTACCGGGACATGCAGGACATCGAGTTCACGATCATGCACGACAAGCTCTTCATGCTGCAGACCCGCACCGGAAAACGAACGGGTTTCGCGGCCGTTCAGATCGCCTTGGACATGCTCGATGAGGGCATCCTCACGGAGCAGGAGGCGGTCCTGCGTGTGGAACCGGAGCAGTTGAACCAGCTTCTTCGTCCGATCTTCGACCCGAAGGAGAAGGATCAGGCGGTGGCCCAGGGCAAGGTGCTGGCCAAGGGCCTGAACGCGGGCCCGGGCGCCGCGGCGGGTCGCGTGGTGCTCACGGCGGACGACGCGGTGGACTGGAAAAAGCGCGGGGAGACCGTCTTGTTGGCGCGCCATGAGACGAGCCCGGAGGACATCCACGGCATGGACGCCTCGGAGGGGTTCCTCACGGCGCGCGGGGGCATGACGAGCCACGCCGCGCTCGTGGCGCGTCAGATGGGCAAGGTCTGTGTCGCCGGCTGCAGCGGGTTGCGCATCGATTACAAGGCCAAGGAAATCCGGGTGGGCGGACACGTGATCAAGGAGGGGGACTGGATCTCCATCGACGGGTTCACGGGGGAAGTGCTGGAAGGGAGGCTGACCACGTTGCCCTCGGAGGTGGTCCAGGTGCTTGTGGACAAGACCCTGAAACCCGAGCAGGCGCCGGTCTACCGGGATTTCGACCGGATCCTTTCCCTGGCGGACAAGCACCGGCGTCTGCGCGTGCGGGCCAATGCGGACCAGGGCGACCAGGCCCAGGTGTCGCTCGCGTTCGGTGCCCAGGGGATCGGGCTCTGCCGGACGGAGCACATGTTCTTCGGGCCGGGCAAGATCGAGCACATGCGCTCCATGATCCTCTCGCAGACCGTGGAGGACCGGCGCAAGGCGCTCAAGAATCTGCTGCCGCTGCAACGGGATGATTTCGTGGAGCTGTTTCGTGCCATGGGGGACCGGCCGGTGACGATCCGGTTGTTGGACCCTCCCTTGCATGAGTTCCTGCCGCACGAGGAGCGCGAGCAGAAGGCGCTGGCGAAGATGCTCGGCATCGACTTGAACGAGTTGCACTCGCGCATCGAGTCACTGCGCGAATCGAACCCCATGCTCGGTCATCGCGGTTGCCGCCTGGGCATCTCCTATCCGGAGATCACCGAGATGCAGAGCCGGGCCATTCTGGATGCGGCCTGCATCGTGCACAAGGAAGGCGTGAAGGTGGAACCGGAGGTCATGGTTCCGCTGGTGGGGTTCGCCAGCGAGCTGGAGCATCAGGACCAGGTGGTCCGGCGGGTCGCCGAGCAGACGTTCAAGGAGCACGGCATCGAGGTGCCGTACCTGGTGGGCACGATGATCGAGATCCCGCGGGCGGCGCTCACGGCGGGCGAGATCGCCGAGCACGCGGAGTTCTTCAGTTTCGGGACGAACGACCTGACGCAGACCACGCTCGGGGTGAGCCGGGACGACGCGGGGGTGTTCTTGACGCCCTACGTGGAGGACCGGTTGATCCCCGATGACCCGTTCGTGACCATGGACCCCAAAGGGGTGGGGCGGCTCGTGCGCATGGCGTGCGACGAGGGGCGGCGGGTACGGCCCAAGATCAAGCTGGGGATCTGCGGGGAGCACGGCGGCGACCCCGCCAGTGTGATGTTCTGTCACGATGCGGGGCTGGATTATGTCTCGTGCAGTCCATACCGGATCCCCATCGCCCGCATGGCGGCCGCGCATGGGGCGTTGCGGGAGCAGAAGTAAAGCGCGTCATTTCGTGAAATGACCTACAGGCAAGGCGCATTGGCTACCGGCTCCTTTATGTAGTGGGGCTGTGTAGGTGATGCAATGGCTTATGGAGATGCCAGCCGCGGCCAAGGTCGCGGA
>CAYVRY010000026.1:0-20697 GCA_964452895.1 uncultured Halobacteriales archaeon | reverse complement strand
TGGGGGGACGAAGGACCAGGGCCACAGGGCCGAGTCGGTTCAAACGCATGGTTCGCCCTCCAGCCGGCTCTCGATCCCGATCAGGCCGTATTGTGATCGGTGTGTGTCCGCCATGTGCTCCTGTTCGTCATTCATGGGATGGCGGGTCAATCCACCGAGTGAACGGGCCCTTAAGAGGTGCCACAGTGGCAAACATTACCTCGTCAGTTCTTGACGCTATTTAGGTCCCAAGTTGGGCGGTGGCGGGTCCGGAAAGCCCCAGGGGACGAGGGCCACTATAAGATTCCGGTTAAAAGTCTGACCAGTCCTGCTCGAACGGCATATCAAGGAACGCCGCAAAATCCAGCTCGAACTCTTGGTGGTAGGTGATTCCGACAGAATCTCCTGCAGAACGCACCATCACGGCGTAATCGGTAGCGTCCATGTCGCCGTCGACGGGAAAGGCGATCCGGAGGGGACTCGAACCTTCAACGGCCACCTCGGGCGTATACTCGTCAAAGAGGTTGTCGGGTGGGAACGACTTACTCGTCCAGCCTTTTTCAACCACCCAGAGTGCGAGTTCATCATTCGTTGGATAACCTGGCTCCCACGAAAGTTCGACGGCGTAGCCGCTCACGTTCTCTTGAGCCCAGGGGAATTTTGTTTCGTGCCCATACGGCCATTGCCATTCATCGGCATGTGGATACGGGCCCGAAAAATGATAAAGGCAACATCCTCCAGCATTGTACACGGCGGGCTCGGGAGCTTCAGTTTCAACCGGGTTGCCCTTGGCTGTGTTCTCTCCTGGGTCGTCCCCAAGGCCTAGGCAACCAGCAAGGCTGAGTCCGATGAGGATACAGCTTGCCAAACAGGGGAGAATCGAACCACGCATGCCAGGAACCTTGGACTTGCCGTATGACCTCGTCACTTAAAGCCTACCCCCCGTCGCCCGCATGGGTCCAGCCATCCGGCGTGCATTATAAAATCCATCATCACACTCCCTCTTTCAACTAAGGACCAAATCGTGCCTTATATTGGGCAGGTCGGGTGGACAAGTGAGATGCTCCATGATCGAATCTTCAAATAGGCACAATTCGCCGGGGTTTCCGTGCATGCCTGAAGATCCAGGGCCTCCTCTTGACTCGCTCGAAGCGCCATCTTCGCCGCTGTAGACCTTCCCGTTGCAGCCCGTCTCGTGCCCTTTTCCTGCGATTGCTTCGCCTTGTGCACCTCCGCCGCCTCGACCACCGCCACTGCCACCTCCTCCAGGGTACATGGCAGCCCACCCTCCATCACCGCCGTGTCCTCCGCCACCCCCTCTTCCTCCTTTGGTAGTAGCATCTCCTCCGTCTCCGTTGTAGCGGTCGGCACAGCCGCCGCCGCCCCCTGCGCCGCCCTTGGCGAAACCCCCGCCGCCTCCCTGCATTCCGAAGTGACCTGCGCCTCCTGTGCCCCCGCTCCAGATTCCGGTACCTCCTTCACCCCCATCTCCCCCGCGTCCGCCCGTGCCCCCATCTGCAGTTGCGTCTCCGCCATTTCCGGCATCGCAGCCAGCAGCAGGATCTCCGCCGTCGCCTCCATAGGCGGGTTCTGGTTCCTCGCCCTTTGTCCCAGCCCCGCCCAGCGCTCCGTTTCCTCCTTCTAGGCCTGGACTACCTGGTTCGCCCATGTCGCCCGGACTGCCATCCAAGCCATATGAGGAGGCGGGCGCCCCATCAGGAGCTTGACAATCCTCCGTTAGTCGTTCTGGTAGCAGAATTCCGGTGATTGAACCATTAAAGAACTCCTCAAGTTCAACTCGAGCATTACCGATCCCCTGAATCGGGTCGTTGCCAGCAGACCATTTCCATGGTCTGCTGACTCGGTCTTGGATGTCTAAACGGACCGCTTGCCATTCATATCGGTCTTCGATGGATTCGCCTGTGAGCGTACCATTTTGAGCGAGAATCGAGGAAGCATTGCCACCGTTGCCGCCATAAGCGCCCCCTTGCTTGGGGACTCCACCTGATGGGGAAAGGTGGGTGGTCTCGGAGATCGCACGGCCTGGGCTTCCACCATTGCCCAGGGTGATTCTGCCGTCCATGCGTGCTTCAGGCGCACCAATTATCAAGAATCCTCCGTCTCCGCCGCCTCCGCCTACCGCCAAGGGAGAATGTCCCTTCGCGTGCGCAGATCCGCCGTGTCCACCATTGCCGAGGATCACGCGAGCTTCAGGATGGATATCTACCAGATCCTTGGCCACCAGTACCAAGCCTCCTCCGTGGCCGCCTGAATTAGCATGGGATGCGTTTTGACCCTTTATAGAGGGACGATCAGTCCCACCCGACATCCAGATCGTGCCTTTCACATTGATGGTCTTGTTTGCATACAGATACAGACTTGGTGCATCTGTGGAACTGTTTCGGTTCACGCGGAGGTCTCCATGGATTTCAATAGCCTCTGCCCGGATCATGGTGTCTCTTGAAGCGTAAACCACTGTGTCGGTTTCAACAATGAAGGCTCCGGTTTCAATTACCATTTCATTCAAGTGTATGGTTTTTTCCGGCTCATGGTCATCAGTATTACTGGATGGACTTCCGACATAAGAGCTTGCCAGCAGGGCGACAATCGCAAGTGTCCAAAACGTTTGGTTCAAGGTCATATAAATCACTCATGGATATGATCATTCGGGTTTGTGATAGATGCGGACGTCTTCTATAGGGATGGACCGCACCGAGTGCTCCAGGTCTTGTTCAAGAATTAAGACGAGTTCCTGCAGGATAGGGGGGATCGTGTAGGGCGCCGGGAGCAAATGATTCAAATCATCCGTCACGGAACTGGAAATGGCTTCGTGGATCAGAGACTTCTGCTTATTGGTTAGATTTTCAGCCGGGATGTCCACAAAGTCAGCATCGTCGGGTGCAGAGAACACTCGAGAAGTCAGGTCTACCAATTCAGGCTCGGAATGATGGACCGCGTGGCCATCCACTACCGTTATTCCGACGGACTCGTCCAATATTTGCAGGATTTCTAGATCTTCTTCCGGGCAGTCCTTCGAGCGAGCGGTTGCTCCTATTGTGCTTGAGAAAAGGCCACCCAGCGTGGCTGTGGCGCTCCCACTCGACTCGAAGCAATCGGACGGTGCTCCTCCATCGATCCAGGCGATGTCTCCAACACTCGCGGCTGCATTGCAATCCGTTTTGTACTGGTAAAGAGACTCATTGAAGCACTCGAAGTCGATAGGTCCGATCAGCTCCGTGGAGTCCTCGTCGTCACCGTACGCTGCATACACCTCAACAATACTGTTCGCTGTGTAACCCAACGTGGCCGTTGCCGCAGCGGAAACTGCAGCGCCGACGCAGATTGATTTATGGTAATGCAGTTCAGTCCAAATCACCTGGAAGGATTCGTCGATTTCGTAGCACGTGCGAAGTGCATAAGCTACGGCGATCACACATGTTACAAAGGGTGGATGGCAATCCCATACAACGCTACGGTCCAAGTCTGAGGCGTATCGGACTCCTGCCCAATTCGTGGGTTCGGCCCAGTCCGGAGTGTCACTGATTTCCCCTCCGTCACAGAGCAGGCCGTTCAGGTACTGACAGAGGTCCTGTTCCAGTGACGGTCCCCGTGTGGATCCAGAAACTTCGTCCCGCATCTGATTCTCAGGGAGTCCAACCGATGGACCGGAAATCGCAGAGGCCAAAAGCAGGATGAAAACGAGAACGCCAGCTGCAAATGCCCGATGGTCCCTAGGCTTTCTCGTCCATCCATCGTCAACCCGCCGTCGCATAATGAGGGGGCGGTCACTCCAGGATAAGAAGTTCGGGGGGGTAAATTAGAAACGTCGTCCTGATTGTACATGAATATACATTCTCTTTGGGCGTGCGATGATCACGCCACGGCCTCGGCGTATTCCTCGTCCACCAACAGGGCGTTGATCAAGATCAAATGAGCCACACCGGCGCCCAGCGGTAAGCCGTCGGTGTCATTCGCGGTGACACCGATCTGCCAGTTGCGGTCGCCCCACGCCTCCCAGTCGTCGTTCTCGAACTGATAGACCCAAAGGAAATCCAGGGCCTGGACCGGGTCCGGGGTGTGGTATTCCGTTGCTTCCCCCTGGACGATCTCGTTCTCGACGAGGTCCTCGCCGCGGAAGTAGCGCAACCCGAGTTCGGACCTCGGGGGTTCCTCCGGGAGATCGGGGACGTCTTCGGGAAGGAGCATGTCCGCGTCGAAGCGGTAGAGCACCGCGTCGAACCGGGCGAACCGGTAGTCCTCCAAGGGCTCCAGTTCCCAGAAGCCGGGGAAGGTATTGTTCTTCGTCATGTTCGTCACCATGAACTCGGGGCCCGCGGCGCCGGGTACCCCGGCACTGGCGATCAGGATGTCCGGGTCCAACGGATTGAAGACGGTCACGTAGTTCTCGATCTTCGCGTACTTCAACGGCACATCCGTGTCCGGGATCATCTGAAGCTCCAGCTGGAAGTCTTGGCTCTCCGTCCCCCCCTCGTCGAGCACCACCTGCTCGGATGCGGGGAGATAGTACGTCGCCGCGACGGACACCTGCAGCGTCCCCGGTGCGACCTCGTCGAAGTTGAATCGGCCTTCGGAATCCGTCTCGGCGGACTGGCCGGACGGGATCAGCGACACCTTCGCCCCTTCAACGGGCCCCACCACGTCGGCCACCACGCCGGTGAGCGTGCCGGGTTCCAGTTCCTCTTCCGTCTCCCCCTCGTCGGTCTCCCCCTCCGTCTCGTCGCCGTCGGTCTCAGCCGGGTCCGAATTGTCCGCGTCGTCATCGTCGCCTCCCAGGCAACCGGCGACCGCGACGGCGAAAAACAGGGTGAGCATCAAAAGTGAGAGAAGGCGTGTGGAAGCCATGGAACCATACATGTAGGGCATATCAAGGTAAATAGCTTTTTTTGTGACGGTGCAGGGGCTGAGCCCCCCGTCCCCCCATTACTCCGCCCGTTCCCCTCCAGGAGGCGTTTTATCCCTGAGCCGGGTTTCCGAGGGCGCCCCCCCGCCCGAGTGCCTCGCAAGAGGTGGGTCGGACTACAGTTGGTCCGCGTACTCCGCGTCCACGTAGGTGACCACGATGTTCACGAAGTGCTCGATCACGGCGCCTGCAGGTGCCGGTTCCCCGTCCTGCGTGGCGAACATCCCCACCTGCCAGTTCCGGTCGCCCCAGGTCTCCAGGTCGTCGTTCTGGATGGAGTAGAACGCGAAGGTGGGCCCGTCAAAAATGGGCTCCGGCATATGGAACTCCGTGGTGGCCCCGTCCACGAACTCGTTCTCGGCGGGCGATTCGCCCCGGAAATAATGCACGCCGACCCCTTGTTCAAGCTCCGGCAGCGGCAACCAGATCACCACGACGGCCAACGCCGTGATCTTGAACCCCTCTTCCGGTTCGATCTCCCAGAAGCCCGGGAACGTCGCCTCCTTCGTGTTGTTCGTCACCGCGGTCTGCGTCACGCCCGGCAAAGCCATGGAAAGGAACATCGTATCCGGACTGTTCACCTCGGTCACCTGCTTGCCGTACTTGGCCGGGATGTCCGGAGTCAGCATGATCGGACTCAGTTCGATGTCCGCCTTCGTGGGGCCCCCCGAGTCCATGGAGACCCGCTCGGTCGCCCGCCGGTGATGTTCCGCGGTGACCGTCAAGCGGTAATCCGTGGGCAGAAGGTCGTCGAACAGGTAGCGGCCGTCCGTCCCCGTCGTCATGGACTTGTAGATCCGGCTGATCTCCACGCGCGCGCCCGCCAGCGGCCCCTCCAGGCCCGTGACGATCCCCTCGATGGAACCGCGCTCCGGCGAGGTGAGACCGGGGTCGTCCTGGGGGTCCTGGGAGTCCTGCCCCGGGTCGTTGGCCATGCAGCCCGCCAGACCCATCCCTCCAAGCAGCAACAGGACGAGCAGAGGCGAAGCACGGAAAGCCATGGGGACCACACTTCAGGTGGACGCAGGAGTAGATAGCCTTTTTCGTGATGACGCACGAATGGGCCGCGCTTTTTGCCCCCGGCCCCCCGGGCCGCTTCAGTCGGCGTATCGCGCCGCCATCCCGGTCAACCCGGTGCGGCCCCTGGGCAGCGCCCCGGAAAAAGCCTCCCGGCTGCCCCAATGGCACCCGCTGCGGCGGGCAGATAAAAAAAAGTCGTCGGGTCACCCTGGTCGCGAAACGCCCGCGTGGAGCTGCGCTGCCTAGTCCGTGCCGCGGTGCTTCGTCCGGTCGATCCGCATCGCGGTGGGTGTGACGAGCAGCGTGTTCTTGCCGAGCCCGGCGATGTCGCCGTCGATGTCCGTGACCAGGCGTTTGAGTTCGCTGGTGACCCGTTTCAGGATGATCTCCTCGTTCTTGAGGGGACTGAAATCAAGGATCAGCATGTTGCCCTGATAGACATAGTTCGCGAGCTCGCGCAACTCGTCATACTTGCGGATCTCCGCGACCCGCACGTACGTCGTGTCCGGGCTCAGCGCGTTCTGGTCGAGACCCGCTTCCGCGGCGTACTCTTCCAAATCAATGTAGTCTCCGTTCGAGGAAGACGCGTGTCTCGGGTCTTTGAGGCGACTGAACAGTCCCATGGGCATCCCGAGGGCGACCACCTGAGGCCGTATTCTTAAGACTGCCGGGGGCGCCCCGGTTATGGGCCGCCTTTTTGCCCGCGAAACGGCTTGACCAGTCGCTATTCCCGCTCCGGTTCGCCGACCAGCCACAAGGCGTCCCCCACCGCATGATGGTTCGCCACCACCTTGCCTTTCTCGCCGGGAAGCCCCGGACCCGCCACCCGGGCCGTGCCCACCGCAAGCGGACGCCCGTGCGTCTCGTCGCGCACCCACACCACGTCCCCCTCCCCGATCTCCGGGTCCGCCGCCGTGATCCCGGGCGCCATGATGTCCGCTCCATTGGTCACGAACCGCACCGCCCCCATGTCCACGGTCACCCAGCGCCTGGACGCGGGCCACATCAGCAATCCACGCAGCCCGGGAGCCACCTGCTCCTCGATCTGCAACGCCACCACCCGCCCATCGAGCAGGTAGACCGGCCGATGCTCCACCTGGGCCTCCTCCAAGGCGATCTCCTGGTGGATCCCCGTCATGCCGAAACGTTCGGTCAGCTCCGTGAGGATCGGTTCCGCTTCCTTGCGCCGAAGCCGTCTGCGTTTTCGCAGCCGCACCGCCTGGGCCATCACCCGGGCGAACAAGGGGTCCCACTTGCGCCTTTCGCCCGGGTGGCCTCCCGAAGAATCGCCTCCCACCCCCCGACGTGCTGCGCAAACGCCCTCCATCGCCCCCTTGCCATCAAAACACATTTAAACAGGGCTGGGTACTTTTTTGCGCCGCGGTACGCGGGCAAGGTGCGTGTATGAAACGGATGAGTGTGATCTTGACGGTAAGCCTGATTGCGAGCTTGGCCTTCAGCGGCCCGACCACCGCGGGCGGAGGCGAACCGGACCCCGCCGGGAACGGGATCGTCATGATGATCCACATGCATTGGGAGCCCTGGGTGAACGAGGTCTCCCCGGTCTTCCTGCCGCCCGCATTGGAAGCCCTCGGGGCCACCCCGACCGACGGGGACATCGTGTTCCACGTGATCCCCTACCGGGCCAGCGATGACCTGGGCTTGGTGCGGCCGGTGGACCTGTCGGACGCCAAGCTCACGCTCATCGGCGCCACCGGCGCGACGACCATGGAACTCCACCCGGACCCCACGCGTCCCGCTGCGGACCAGACGATCTGCCAGGAAGAGACCCAACTGCCGGATCCCGACGGTGATGTGGAAGCCTGCAAGGTGTTCAGCGCTCCGGCCGAGTTCTTCACCGGGCAGAACATCCTGACGGCCCGCTTGACGTTCACGGACGAAGAGGGGGACCCCGGGGTCGAGAACTACAACGCGGTGGCGCACTACCTGCTCCACGGCTACATGGAGAGTGGCGGCGAGAGCTACTCGCTCGAAGACGCCGACGAACAATTCACGCAACGGACGCCCATGGTGATCCAGAACCTCGTCGAAGTGTAGCACGCTCCGCCGACCACAGGCGCACAGGTTGCCGGCACGCCCCGCCCTGGCCAGCGAACGAAGGCTGTGGAGACACGCTTATCGTGCCTCCACCCCTGCGGCAGGTCGGAGTCTCATGTCCCAAAAAACCGCGCGAAGCGAACAGACCCTCTCCCTCTCCACCCCGGCTTTCGCCCCGGAATCCCCCATCCCCCGCAAGCACACCTGTGACGGCGAGGACGTCTCCCCGGCGCTCGTGATCGGCGGCGTCCCGGAGACCGCGAAGACCCTTGCACTCGTCATGGACGACCTGGACGCCCCCGGAGGCACGTTCAACCACTGGCTCGTCTGGAACCTGCCCGCCTCGACCCGGGAGCTTCCCGAGAACGTGGAAGTGGAGGCACTCGGCGGCGCCCAGGGCCGCAACGATTTCGGCGTCACCCAATACCGCGGCCCCTGCCCGCCCCCCGGCGACACGCACCGCTACAACCTCCGGTTCTGGGCGCTCACCGGGGACCTGGAACTCGAAGAAGGCGCCGACCGCAAGCGGCTGGACGCCGCCATGCAGGACAAAACGGTCGCAAGCGGCGTGATCCTGGGGACCTACAAGAGAGCATGAACGGGACGTCCGACAAATGGACCCCCGTATCACTCGCTGTGGAACGAATAGGTCGCCGGTGGCGAATCCACATAGAACGCCGTGGCATGGATCGTGAACTCCTGCTGGTACGCGAACGCCACGCCGGTCCCGGTCTCCTCATCGGCCACGTTCGGGTCCACCTCCACCGTGGCCCGGATCTTCCCGCCGTCCTGGTAGAACTTCTGCGCCTGATGGTTGTTCACCTGGGCGGACAGGATGTGCCCGCCCACCACCTGCGCGAGCGTTGAATTGTCGCCCCCGTGACCGTCCGTCTCCAGCGTGAGCCGAAAAAACTCCGAATAAGGCGTGTTCTCCTCCCAGGAGACCTCCACGACCACGCCGGCCAGGTCCGCACCCACGCTGAACTCCCAACTGTCCGCGTTGTTCGGGTCCATGCCGCCGCAATCCACCACGATCCGGTCCTCGTCCTCGTCCTCGTTGGACGCCGTGGCAGTCCCTGCGGGGCCGGTGGGCCCGGAAAGCGCCGCTGTGGCTGCACCCAGGCTGGTCGCCCGGTGCGCTTCCTCGTACTCGATGACGGCCTGACACGCGATCAATCCTTCGAACTCGAGCACGGTGCTCCACGGCGTCTTATCAGGGGCCGGTTCCAGGGTGAAGTTCAGCCGCATGGAGCCGTCGGTGGGCAAGAGCAGCTGCTTCGACCGGGTCAGGAACTTCTCGTGCTTCGCGATCAACGTGAGCTCTTCCCCACGGGGCAGTTTCGGGAACGAAAAGAACCCGGTCTCGTTCGTCGTCGTGTCATCGGCCGCATCGGGGACCCCGATCACGCTCATGTTCACCTGCTCGATGGGATCGAACGACGGGTCCACGACCCAGCCGAACAGGTCGTGCGACTGCCGGTCCTCCTGCACCACAGCGTCCTTGCCCGTGTCCGGGTCCTCTTCCAGGTCGTCGTCGATGCAACCGGCGAACGCCGCGAGCAGCAGGATGCCCGCGACCGCGCAGCCCAGTCCTTTGTTCATTGGCGTCGTCGTCCCCTGTACATGGCCGAGAATGCGATCAGCGTCAAGACGAGCAGCAGGGCGGCGGGGGCCGGCGTCGTGTTCAACGCGGCTTCGTCTCCCTGGACCTCGGAATCGTTCGAGGCCGGGTGGGTCTCACTGCGCACGATCGTGCCGTCCTCCTCGATCAGGACGGCGGGCGTCTTGAACCGCTCTTCCCAACCCAGGGAGTTGCGCAGCAACGTGTTCCCCGTGGGGATCGTCGCATAGCTGTCCAACCCGAACGGATGGTAGAACTCCTCGGACGGGTCGGGCAGGAGCGCGCCGATCACATGGACCGTGCCGTCTCCTTCGCTGATGATCCCGAGGCCCACGTGTTCTGAATTGTAGAGCGTTCCCACCTGGTCGCCGTCCAACGCGTCCCACGCCGACGGGGTGATCCCCCACATGGGTGCGCTGTTCGAATCGACGGAGTACCCCAGCGGGACCGGTTCGTAGGTCTGACGCGAGACCCGGCGTACGTCATTGGCGAGCGTATGGTCGTAGTCCATCTCGAAACCCCCGACGTAGCCCACCGTGTTCTCCACACCGGCATCGGTGAGGCCCGCGAGATCCAGGAATCGCAAGGATTCGTCCGTGAGCACAAGGTTCCCGCCGCCCTGGACCCATTCCCGGATCGCGTCGAGCGCCGCCTCGTCGTCCTCGATGTCGTCGATGGCGCTCCCTGCGATCACGAAATTGTCGTAGTCGGAAAGAAGGTCTGCCGTGATCCGGTCCTCCCGGGCCCGGTCGAGTACGCCCGGTTCATCCCCGTGGGTCACGAACGGGGCCATCTCCCTGAAGTAGTCCCCCGCGGACGCGAAGAACGGGTTGTCCTCGCTGTAGACCAGGTCGCGGGAATGCTCGTTGCGCTGGACGATGCCGCCCGGTGAGGTCTTGTCGCGGTCCATGTTCGTCGCCACGTGGGAAGGCGGCAGGTAGAGCGTCTTCGTGCCCTGGGTCTCCAAGGTCACCTGCACGTCCAGGGCCCCCTGGTCCATGAGGTTCTTCACGATGTGCCGCACCGCGTGGACATGGTAGTCGTTGAGGGCCTGGCCGGCGCCCTGGTACTGGCTGTCCGTGACCATGTGATTGTACGCCAACTCGATGTCGTAGGCCGGTGCGTTCAGGCCATGACGCTGGGCGAACCAGTCCCCCGTGAACCCCGAGTCGGAGTATCCGATGGCGTCCCAGACGCTCATCCACTCCGCGAAGGTCCCGCTCGCCACCGCCGGCAGCCCCCCGCCGAGGCATTCCCCGGTGGTCTCGCACACCGCATCCAACGCCGGTTCTGCTTCGGGGGACGCTTCATGCAGCGTCTCGTCCGCCGTTTCCACCGCCGGGCCCAGCACGTCGCGCCAGGCCGAGAAGTAGTCGTCCTCGTTCAGGCTCTTTTTCAGCGTGTCCGCGATCCGCACGGAGCGTGCCTGCTCCACCGGGTTCAACTGCCCCGCCGGCATCATGATGGCCACGAAGTTCTCGTGGTTCAACATGCCGTGGATGTCCGTTGCGTAAGTGAAGTTGTAGTTGTCCCGCAGGTACGGGACGTAATCCTGGGATTCCGGTTCGTTGAGCGGGATCCGCCCCTGGTCCACGTTGATCCGGTGCCACCCGATGGACGGCGACTGACGGTTCAGGTCCGTGCCGTTCCCGTTGGTCCGGCAGAACAGGGTCGCACACTGGTTGGCCAGGACGTACGGGAACTCGTCCGCCACCCAGCCGTCCGTGTTCGGCAGGATGAAGACCAACTTGGTGAAGTCCAGGTAGTCCTCGTAGGTCTCCACGGTGCCGCCCGTGGGTTTCTCCATGGGGTCCGGCATCCCGGCGCCGTTTTGCACCGTCTCGGTGGCCATCCCGGTCCCCTTGATGAAATCCTCCATGACGCGCATGCCGCCTTCGCGCGCGCCCTTCTCGTTGCCGTGGATCGACAACATGAACAGGAGCTCGATCCGCTCGTCCATGGGGACCGGGCTGTCATGGTTCGTCACCTCCACGATGTAGACCGGGAAACGGTCCCGGTCCCCGGTGAGCGGGTTCTCCAGACCGTAGCTCGTGGCGACCTGGAACATCTCGGCCCGCTTCGGACTGTTGTGGTTCGCAAGAAGGTAATCCATGCCCGCCTGGAACTCCCAAAACGAGATGTAATCCGTGGCATCCATGGCCTCCGGGAAGACGCGGCCGGTGACCGTTTCACAGACCTCCGGGTTCGTCTCCTCATGGAGCGCCCCCACGCAGCCCGGCAGGACCGGGTTCGCGCTCGCCCCCGGCACCGGCAAAAGCGCCAGAATCAACAGACCTATGGCGAAAACCGCCGTTCGACGTGGAAACAAGACCGCACCCGTCATCGGGTGGCCGATTTTATCAAGGCTTAAAACTGTTATTGTACCCGGGTCGGCCTCTGGAGCCGGGAAGCCCTCCGGGCGCTCCCGCACCGCTTCCGTTTTTAAGAGACGGAGCCCGGCCGTCCCCGGCCCACGAGGGGGTCGTGCCGGCGCCTCAGGTCCAATTCGAGGGCGCGCCGCCGCCGCCCTGGGTCTCCAACACGTCGCCGGTTGTGGCGTCGATGCGGACCATGCCCCCGCCGCCGCCCTCGCTGCTGCCGCCGCCCCCGGCGACGATCCAGTTCGGGTCCGTCCCGGCGCTCTCCCGGAACAGGCCCGCGACGAAGGCGAAATGCTCGGTCTCGGCCGCACCCGCCAGCTCGTCGTTCGCCTCCAGGGCGATCCGCATCGCGTCGTCGGAATCCACGGAATACTCCCCCACCGGACTGCCCAGGTCCTCCGCCTCTTGCGCCTGGTCCTCGTAGATGATCTTCTCGTCCCGGTCCACCACCACGATCAAATGCTCGCCGTCCCCACCCCGGTAAACATAGAGCCAGAACTCCGCCTTCCCGTCACCCGGTTCCGGGTCGTCCTCCACGCGCTCCCAGAAATCCTGCCTGGCGGCCTCTTCCAGCTCCGGGGAATCAAACGGCTCGAACTGGTCCATCATGCCCTGCATCTGGAACGTCCCCTCCGTACCCACGATCAAGACCAACTGCGCCCCGGAGTCCCACTCCTGGGCCCGGTCATCCGCTTCACCCTGAAGGGCGGCCGCCGTGCTCGGCGACGTGGACGTGCATCCGGCCAACGCCGTGGCCAACAGCAAGACGCAGCCCAAAAAAGCCGCAGCCTGGATTCGCCTGCCCGACATCGTCTTCACCTTGGTGTTCATGTTCATGGGATCATTCCTGGATTGTCCGAAACGGATCGGGTCAGAAGAAAGACTCCCCCTCCTCATGGATCACGTCCCCCGTCATCGCATCGATCTGCACCACCGCCCCCTGCACACTCCTCATGTCGCCCCCGAAACCGCTGATCGTCCAGACCGGCCCGCCATGGGTCGGGTCCACGAGAAGACCTGAACCGACGATCATGTTCGACGCGTCGAGCACCTGACGAAGCTCCAGGCTGGTCCGTTTCGCCGTGCGCATCGCCCGGTCCGAATCCACCTGATAATCCCCCACCGGCTCGTCGAAGGACGAACCGGCGCGTTCCTCCTCGATGAGCACTTCGCCGTCGCGGTCCACAAGAAGCACCAGTTCGCTCTCGGAATCCGCCGCGGCATAATGGAACACCCACAACTCCAGCTTCCCGTTGCCCGGTTGACCGTCCTCCTCGATCCGGTCCCAATACGGCTCGCCGTCGTCGTCGGTCTCGCTCAACGTCTCGAACCCCATGTCCTCGAACCCGGCCCCGCTTCTGAGCATGTCACGAAGCATCTCGTTGTCCACCCGGCCCTCCAGGCCCGCGGCGAAGATCAAGCGCGCATCCGGGTCCCACCGGGCCGCCGCCGGGTCCGCCGACGCCTGCGCCTCGGACGCCGTCACCTGCGCCGGGCCGAGACAACCCGCCAAGGCCGTGGCAAGAAGCAACGACAAGACGACCCAGGCAGAAATACGGCCGAAACGCATCGAGGCCGGTTCCGGTTCCACCCGTATAATGGTTTTGTGATGACAGCCGAACAAGCCCGGTCTTTCGGGCGGCCGCGACGACGGGCGTGCAATGATTTGGGCCGCTCAATCGCCCCCACTACGGTTAAATACCAAAGGTCGTGTCGTGGCGCCCCGGAAGGCCCAGCGTGCCCGCGGCACAACGGGCCGACCCCGGAATGATCACCCATGAGCAAGGGAACCCCGTCCCGCTCCGGCGGACACAAAACCCACATCCGCTGCCGCCGCTGCGGCCGCCACGCATACCACATGCGCAAGAGCCAATGCGCCTCCTGCGGCTACGGCGCCACGGCCAAACTGCGCACCTACGGCTGGATCAAACACCGCTAGGTCGACCCCGGGCCGCCCCCTGGTTGCGAGGGTACCCCAGCGGCCAAAGGGGCAGGGCTTAGGACCCTGTGGCGCAGGCCTTCGTCGGTTCGAATCCGACCCCTCGCATTCTTTCTTGGGCCATCTCGGAGTGCACCTAATTTAGGGATAGAGCGCCCGGATTCCCCGTTTGTCCCCTTCTCCCAGGTTCTTGAACTGGCCGGGAGCGAAGAATGGGTACATCACCAGGCATTCGTTCGCGGATGTCACCGCGACGTGGTCGAGACCGAACGTGTGCCCTGCTTCATGTCGGGCGAGGGTCTGGAAATGCCAGTCCCCTGGGATTCCCCCGACGGCGAATCTCCAATCGCGGCCGCTGTCGTATCGCTGGTCCGATTCGTGCGCGATTCCTGCAATCGACCATGTCGCCGCCCAGGCAAGGATTCCATCGTCCGTAGCCCGGAAATCTATCTTGTTCACGCCATCGAGGCTCCCCGATGGCCCCCCTTCGCCCCCGAGGGCCTCGCCGGGGCCCCATGAGTAGTACATGAAGAGCATCAGGAGATTGGCACCCCCCACGCTGCTGGGGACGTCTTGGTAGACTTCCCTGCCCCATGAAAGGGCGACGGCGTCCCTGTAGTCCTGAGCGACGGTCGCCCAGTCCGCACCCGAGTCGCGTGAATCGAGCACCGGGGTCCATGGCTGTGACCAACGGTATCCCAAGTGCCCATAAGCCGTGGAGGTACAGGAGGCGTCCGGGTGGGCTCCCGAATGACTCCCTGCTGTCGCAGTGGCATCGCAGGCGGAAACGAGATCGAGATCATATATTGTCCCATCGTTGTCGACATATGCGTAGCGCGAGTGGGTGATCGGCTGGTCTCCCTTGCAGTGACTGTTGAATAAGCTTGGAACGTTTGTGTCCGCGTCAACGACGATCGTTTTCTCCCACTCGGTCGCCTGCGGTGCCTGCTGCAAGGGCAACCCGGCCGCTTGCGGAACTGTCGTCAGAAGAAGAAATACAATCGTCAGCGCGACCCATCGGCTTATGCTTCCTGTCCCATCCACGCGAGCCACCACGGCCTCGTATCCGTCGTCCGTATAAATGATTTTTGACTGTCGTAGTAGTTCGGCAAGGATGGCGGCTTCCACTTAAGAGGTCGTCTTCAGAGGTCGTCTTCAGAGGTCGTCGTGTGCATCGGCGGCGACCGCTCGGCTTCTTTTCCCCAAACAGGCCATCGACCCACCTGCCCATGCGGCTTTTTCCAGGTCTGGGATGCAGGTGGTTTGCGCCCCAAAGGCCCATGATCGTCGCAATGGTCCCCGTGCGGGTGGTGCAGATGGTCGCGCACCCAATGATCGAAATGATCGCCGTGCGGGACAAGCAGGTGACCGCACGCCTCGGAGTGCACGTGCCGCTCGTCGTGGTCCGAGCCGCCGCAATCATGCCGGGGTGTGCAGCGGTCCGGGTTCCTCTCGTCCACGGCCACCACGTGCTCTTCCACCCGGCCGTCGCCCTGATGATGCAGGTGACCGTTGTGCATGTGATCGATGTGGCGACGGTGGACCACAGCCGGGTGGTCGCAGTGCGGGCCATGCTTGTGGGAGTGCGCAGAATGGACCGACGCCGGCATCGAGGCGACATGCGTTTTCCCTCGACTTAAGCCTTTAGAGGGACAAAACCATTGGACCGGGCCGGGCGAGCCCCGATGCCTTCGCCCGCGCGCCACTGCAGCGACACGGTCCGGAGCGAACATGTGCCGGGGCGCTGCGATTTCTTAGGTAATGTCGGGCCACGAGTACGACGGATGTGGCCACACCGTGCGAAACCGTCTTCACGCACTACCCCCTATATCATGGTGTGACCTACAGCGAATCCCTCAAGGAAGCGGCCACCCCGGTCTGGAACGCCCTGATGCGGCATCCCATGGTGCAAGGGATCGGGAAGGGGGACCTGGACGAGGAACCCTTCAAGTATTGGGTGCGCCAGGATTACGTCTACCTGATCGAATACAGCCGCATGTTCGCCCTGGCCGCCGCGAAGGCCCCCGACCTGGACAAAATGAGCCGCTTCGCCACGCTGCTGCATGAGACCCTGAACACGGAGATGGAGCTGCATCGGCAATACGCCGAACATTTCCGGGTCTCCCGGCAGGAGTTGGAGGACACACGCCCCTCGCCCACCACGCAGGGCTACACGGACTTCCTCGTGCGCACCGCCGCCCTGGGGGACCACGGCGACATCATGGCCGCCCTTCTGCCCTGCATGTGGGGCTACAACGACACCGCATTGCACCTGAAAGCAGATGGACTCCCGGAACAAAGCGGATACCGGCAATGGATCGAGATGTACGCCAGCGACGAGTTCAGCGGACTGACGCGGGACTGCCGCGAGCTCATGGACGAAGCCGGCGCCGGGGCGAGCGAGGCGGACCACCAGCGCCACCGCGCGCTATTCCTCACGTCCGCACGCTACGAACTCCAGTTCTGGGAAGCCGCATGGAGACAAGAAGAGTGGCCCGCATGAAGCGCCTCCCGCAAGAAGACCGGACCCCTGCACCCCGATTGAGCGTGATCCTGCTCACCCTGAACGAAGAGGCGAACGTGGTGGAAGCCGTACGCTCTCTCTTGGACCAGCAAGGCGTGGACCTGGAGGTGCTGGTGATCGACAGCGCCAGCCGAGACCGCACCGTCCCACTGACCCAAGAGCTCGCCAAGACCGACACCCGCGTGCGCCTGATCGCATCCCCCACGCATCTGAGCATCGGGAAGGCGCGCAACATCGCACTGCAGGAGACCCGCGCCCCGCTCGTGGCGTTCATGAGCGCCGACGCCACCGCCGCGCCGGGCTGGGCCCGCGCCGTGGTGAGCGAACTCGAAGAAGCGGACATCGTCTACGGCCGGCAGGAACACACACCGCCGCGGCCCAACGTCGCCGCCGCGGTTCGCGGGATGCGCTACCATCACTTCAACCACGACGCGGACCGCAGCCCGGAGACCTACGCCAGCAACGTGAACGCCGCGGTGCGCCGCCGCGTCTTCGACCGGGTGCGCTACGTGGACGACGGGCCCGCGAGCGCCCTGGACGACATCCTGTTCACCCGCCAGGCCCAGGAACTGGGCTACCGCGTCGCCTACCGACGCGACATGCTGGTCCGCCACAAAGACGCCGGCACGCTGCGCCAGGAACTGATCAAGAACCGGCGCGAAGGCCACGGCTGGGGCCTGCTCTCGCCCCGCCTGGGTGTGCACCGGAGCCTGCTGGCCTGGGGCGCCGCGGTGCTCGCCGGGCTCGTCTTCGCCACGATCACCCTGCATCCGCTTGCCATAGGACTCGCCGTGCTGCTCGTCTACGCCCCCACGCTGCGGCGCGCCGCACGGAGCCTGCCCATGGCACGAGGCCGCGGCGCGGCCTGGCTCGCCGGCGTCGCCTTGAGCCCCGTCTTCGACCTCGCTTTCCTCCTCGCCTACCTCGGCGGCCTGCGCCACCGCCGCCGCGACCTGAGCGGCGTGATCCCACACCAAGGAGCCTGAACCCATGCCCACCACGAACACTCCCACCTCGAAGAAGCAAGAACGCACCACGATCCTGTTGATCCTTGACGCCTTCCGCGCGGACTACATCACCGAAGAGAACACCCCCTACCTGGCCCGACTCCAGAAGGAAGGCACACACGGCGGCTTCGTGAGCCCCCCCGGGTTCGCCCAACGCACCACCATGTTCACCGGCACCTACCCGGACGTTTCGCAGAACTTCAGCGCATACGGATACAACCCCGACAACTCCCCCTTCGCCTGGATGCGCGGGCTCGGACCCCTGGCCCGCATGTACAAGGGCCACGTCCACATGCTGCCCGCGCGCGCCGCCGTGAAACGCGTCACGAAACTCGCGACCGGGAACTTCCATACGGACCCCGCCTGGATCCCGGGAGAGTTCCTGCCCTACTTCGAGCTCGTTGAGGACACCCGGCCAGTCTACGAAGCGGACGCCCTGCCGTTCACCAGCGTCTTCGACCTGTGCCGGGACACCGGGAAACAGTTCTTCTACGGCGCCCACCCCGTAAGCGGCGACGACGACGAGATCCATTCCATGGTGCTCGAACGCGCACGCCGCCGCGACCCCATAGAGCTCTACATCGCCCAGTTCAGCGCCATGGACGAAGGCTGCCACCGCCACGGACCGATCCTGCCGCCCGGCTGGAACCGCGCGCACGACCAGACGGACCAGGACGTGCGCAAAATGCGCGCCGCGCTGGGCGAGATCGACCGCAAGATCCGCGAACTCCACCAGGCCCTCCAGGACAACTACGAGGAGGTGAACCTCCTCGTTCTGGGCGACCATGGCATGGCGCCGGTGCGCCGACGCGTGAACGTGCTCAAGGACCTGAAACAGGAGAACCTGAAACCGGGACGCGACTACGTCGTCTTCATGGACTCCACGTTCGCCAAGATCTGGTTCCAGAACGACACCGCCAGAAGGCGGATCACGAAGATCCTGGAAGCCGCCGACTACGGTACAATCCTCGGCCAGGAGGAACGCAAGGCGCTGCGCATCGACTTCCAGCACCGGCGCTACGGCGACCTGATGTTCGCCGCGAAACCCGGCGTCCTGTTCTGGCCCGACTACTTCCACGTCCGGGAACGCGCGATCAAGGGGATGCACGGCTACGTGGACAAGCGGGAAGAGACCGAAAGCGCCCTGCTCCTGCACGGGCCCGGGGCGACGGGACGCGACGTGGGCACCCGGGTCCTCGTGGACGTGTTCCCCACCCTGTGCGACCTGGTGGGGCTGCCCGGCAACTCCGTGAACGAAGGCGTCTCGCTCCTGTCGAAAAAACAACCCAAACCCCGGATGCAGATCGAGTCCCGCCACGGCGAGGTCATCGTCGCCTGAGCGTGAAACCCAAGGAGGCCCACCATGAAGACCACCACCGAACCCTTCGAGGCGACAAAAAAAGCACGCAGCGACCAACCGTTCTCCGAAGTCCTCAAGCAGGCCGCCGGGGACCGCTGGAAGGAAGCCACCCATCACCGCTTCGTCCAGGAGATCGCCACGGACACCATCCCCGACGACGTGATGCGTCACTACCTGATCCAGGACCACGTGTTCGTGGACGCCCTGACCCGGCTCGTCGCCCGCGGCGTGGCCGCGGCCCCCGGCATGGAGCAAAAACGGCGGTTGAGCCAGTTCCTGCAGGTGCTCACAAGCGACGAGAACGACTTCTTCGAACGCAGCTTCGACGCACTCAAGGTGGGCCGGGGTGACCGGGAGGACGCCCCGCTTCGCAGTGTGACCCTCGCGTTCGAGGACCTTTTCCGGGCGGCCGTGGAGGAATACGAATACAGCGCCGTGATCGTGGCGCTCCTGCCCGTGGAATGGACCTACCACGAATGGGCGAGCTGGGCGAAGGCCGAAGGCGCCAGCAGCCAACGGTTCTGGGTGCAGGAATGGGTCGACATGCACTCCACGAAGGAATTCGGCGAGTTCGTGGACTGGCTCAAAAGCGAGGCGGACGAACAAGGCGCCCGGCTCGACGATGCCACGAAAGCCCGACTCCTGGCACGCTTCGTGCGCGCCGTGGAGCTGGAAGCCGCGTTCTTCACGGACGCCTATGCGTCCATGCCGTGAGGC
The DNA here is from genome assembly GCA_964452895.1 of uncultured Halobacteriales archaeon. Lineage (GTDB taxonomy): Archaea > Thermoplasmatota > E2 > JACPAO01 > JAHWKR01 > CAYVRY01. The sequence continues at coordinate 1,170 of CAYVRY010000026.1, read as the reverse complement.
AGCTGCCGCCATCGCAGGCACAAACCGTTAAAAGGAGCCTTATATTCGGCCGCCTGCCCCCTCCGGGTCGGACTCGGCAGGGACACCCAGATAGCGGGGTGGGGTAGCCAGGAAATCCCGGCGGGCTCATAACCCGCAGATCAGTGGTTCAAATCCACTCCCCGCTATAAAAGGACGGTCTCGTCCGAATGGGCGCGACAATGGCGGGACCGCGCCCGGCATTGCCGGTCCCAAAACAGTCGCATGGGCGGCCCGTGTGCCGATGAATGCCGCCGCTTGCCGGCCCAGGCCCGATGGAATCCACGCTGGATCCCCGGACCTCGATGCCCGCGGCGGCCTGAGCGGTATGGGAACCAGTGCCGTCACAGTTGGACCCGCAGGACCCCTGCCGCCTGGTCCATGGCCCGATCTCTCGTGGGGCGGGCGCGCCAGTCCTCCAGTCCCACGAGGCGGGAATCCTCCCGATACGCGTCCATGCGCCCGGCGAGGGTCTTCACGACACGGGGGTCGACCGTACCCGCTGCGATCTCTGCGTTGAGCCGGAACGAACGCTCGTCCACGTTCATGGAACCGATGAGGCACCACGCCCCGTCGATGAGGAGCGCCTTGGTGTGAACGAGCGTCGGCTGGTGTTCGTAGATCTCTATGCCGGCGCGCAACAGCGGTCCCCATGTGGTGCGCGATGCCCTGCGTACCACCTGATGATCGATCTTGTTTGAAGGCAGGATGAGTTCGACCCGGACGCCGCGCCGCCGGCACGCGACGAGGCGGTCGACCATGAGGGGGTCCGGGATGAAGTAGGGCGTCACGATCCGCACCGTGTGGCGGGCCGCTTCCAGTGCATAGAGCATGGCGAGCCGCATTCCGGCGGCCCCGCTCATCGGCCCGCTTTGCAGCACCTGGACCTTCGCGTCGCCGGCGCGTTCGTGTCTGCGCAGCGCCCGCGCGCCGAAGAGCGGGTCTCCCGTCACGACGCGCCAATGGTCGGCAAAGATCCCGGCAAACCTCCGGACCGCGGGACCCTCGACCCGCAGCAGCACGTCCGCCCATGTGGGACTTTTCTTATTCTCGAACCAACGGTCGTCGATCCCGACCCCGCCCGTGTAGGCCACCTGGTGGTCGATGATCAGGATGCGCCGATGGGTGCGCTTGTTCAGACGGTGGACCGAC
>CAYVRY010000025.1:0-21170 GCA_964452895.1 uncultured Halobacteriales archaeon | reverse complement strand
AGGAACCCCGCGACCTGGCCAACGGTTTCCTCGCGGACTCGGAACCCTACAAGGAGAAGGGAGAGCTCGCGCCCGTGCGCATGCAGGTCCAGACCCTGAAGGCCGAGCTGGATGCGCGGATCATCGAGATCACCGAGGAGTGGCGCAAGAAGGACATCTCCGCGAGCGCCTGAGTCGGTTGGATCACTTGGTGGAGCGTGCCGTCCGGCGTTTCGGGCGCTTCGGCTGAGCCGCGGCCGCCGCCTTTTCGTCCCGCTCTGAATCGCGTTGCAGGGACCGTCGATGGGCGTAGAAACCATAGACGAGCAGGCCCAGTCCGATCCACGCGAGGAAGGCGTAATGGACCACCGGCGTGAACCCGACCGCCACGATGGCGACCATGACGACGATGGCGAGCATCGGGATCGGCCATGGCGCCGAGAAGCGCCGCTTCAGGTCAGGCCGCGTCACCTTGAGGATCAGCACCCCCAGGGAGACGAGCACGTACATCGCGATCGCGCTCTCCACGGTCATGTCCAATGCGTCCCCGATGGGTACGAAAGCAGCGCCCACGATCACAATGGCCCCCGTCATGAGCGTGATCCGCCACGGCGTGCCGGTGCGTTCGTGCACCCGGTCGAAGAACCGGGGCAGGAAGCCGTCGTGCGCCATGGCGTAGAGGATCCGTGTGACGCCGAGCTGGAACGCGAACATCACGGTGGTGAGCGCCGCGAGGGCACCGATTGTGATCACGGCGGCCGCCCAAGGGAACCCGGCCGTGATGAACGCCTCCGCCACAGGCGCACGGCCGGTGAGCGTGTCGTACGGCTGCATGCCCGTCAGCACGAGAGCCATGCCCACATAGAGGATCGCGGAGACGACCACCGAGACCAGGATCCCGATGGGGAGGTCCCGTCGCGGGTTGCGCGCCTCCCCGCCCGCAGCGGCCACCGTATCGAAGCCCAGGTAGGCAAAGAGCAGGACCGCGGCACCCGCGAACAAGGGCGCCGATTGGCCTGCTATGCCGCCGGAACCGTACGGATTGAACGGTTCATAGTTTCCCGGATTGATGAGGAACACCCCGAGGCCGATGATCAAGAGGACCACGAGGAGCTTGAACCCCACCAGGATGTTGTTCAAGAGCGTCGACCCACCGATGCGGGGCAGGATCAGCATGGTGACCACCACCATCACGAGCGCCGCGGGGAGGTTCAACACACCGCCGTCTCCGGGAGCCGCCGTGAGCGAAGCGGGGATCTGCAGGCCGAGCTGGGCAAGCCCGGAGACGAAGAACCCGCTCCAGCCGGCCGCCACCACCATGTTCCCCACGGCGTACGAGTTCAGGATGAACCAGCCGACGAGGAACGCCGGGAAGCGGCCCAGCGTGGCGAACGCGTACACGTAGGCGCTGCCGCTGGACGGCACGAGCGTGGCAAGCTCCGCGAAGGCGAACGCGGCAAGGACCGCGGCGAGGGCGCCCAGCAGGATACTGATCACTACGGCGGGTCCCGCGATGTCGCGTGCCACCTCGCCCAGGAACACGAAGATCCCCGCGCCGATGATCCCCGCGATGCCGATCCCGGTGAGCGAGATCGGGCCGAGCGTGCGCCGCAGCCCGGCCGCCTCGTTCTCGGCGACCAGCTCCTCCACGGACTTCACGGCGAACAGACTGCGGTCACGGGCCATGCGCAAAAAGGCCGACACCGGCCCATCGTAAAAAGGGACAGCACACGCGCACCCGGCGTGGGCGTCGGTCGCGGGAATGAGAGTGGACGCCGGCGGCAGGACTCGAACCTGCGACCGCTCGGTTAACAGCCGAGTGCTCTACCAACTGAGCTACACCGGCATGGGAAACCCATGGGCAGGCGCCCAAAACGGGGGTGGTATTTAACCGTGACCGGGTGGTTTTCCAGGGCCCTAGCGGGACTGGTTCAACCGGAGATTGCTGGACTCAATCTCTTCCTTCAGCGCCTCCAGATCCGTCGTCGCCGCATCGAGGATCTCGGCGACATGACCCAGGAACTGCTCCGTCCGGGGTGTGGCCGCGGCGCCCTTGGTGGTCGGTTCAATGTAATCCTCCTCCTGCAGGATCCGCAGCGAATAACGCACCTTGTGCTGGGGCAGACCTGTGATCGCCGAGAGCCGGACGATCCCGATGGGGCCTTCGTGCCGGACCACGTTCAAAAGCTGGACGTGACGGGAGAGCAGTTCGACTTCTTTGCGGAAACTTTTCGTGAGGACGGAATCACGTGATTGGGGCATGAACGCTCTGAGCCGCCGAGCCACTTCCCCTATTTTAGCGTTGGGGACTCTTTGACATGATTTTATTCGGTGCCTGCGCGCGGGTTCAAAACAAGAGCGCGTACAAGATCATGCCCACGTCCAGGTCGGAGAAATCCCGCTCCAAGATCAACGCCGCTCCCACGGCGAAATTGTAGAAAAAATGGGCCACCACGGCGGGCAGGAGACTGCGCGTCGAGATCACCAGGGTCGAGAGCAGGAACCCGAACGCAAGCGGCATCAGGATCTGCAACGGGACCCCGTAAGAGATGTGCACGAAGCCGAAGAGTACCGCCGACGCCACGATGCCGATGCGCGGCTGCAGCAGACCTCGGAAGAAAAGCTCCTCCGCAAGCGCCGCACTCAAAGCGATCCAGACCACAAGCGGCCACGTGATGAAGCCCTGCAGGTCGTCCACCAGCGGGTTCTCCGGCTCATACCCCACCAGACTCAACAACAGGCTGACGACGACGGCCAAGAGCAGCATCCCCACCGCCCCCGCGACCCCCAGTAAGACATGCACCACCGGACGATGCGAGCGCAGGAACAACCCATGCGCCCACGCCTTGACCGAATCCCTGTAGAACGCGGCCACCCACAACAACGCCGGCAGGCCGAGCCCGACGATCAACAGCGCCCCGTTCAACCAGATCAACGCCGGCGTGACCGTCGCATCCACCGGCTCCCCCACGAAGAACAAGACCGCCCCGCCGATGATCTCCAAGGCGAAAAAGAAGACCACGGCCCCCATGACGATCGCGGCGACCCAATGCATCCCGCGCGATGAATCAAACGGCATCCGGCCGCGACGCGCCTGCGGGTCCGCGCCGAACCAATTGAAGCGCCGGGCCTCCTGTGCGGGCTCCGGCGTCGATGTCGACTCCGGCCCAGCGGGCGACGGCTCGCCCGCATCGGGATCCGTTGGCCGCGGGACCCACCGCTCGACCGGGTCAGAAGACTCCTCCCAGGGGGATGGAGATGGAGGCTCGCCGCGTCCTTCCATGACGTTCACTCAGTGCGCGCCTGCGCCGCAGTGGCAAGCCGACGGATCGCCCGCTCGGAGTTCAAGGCCGCAGGCACCGCAAGGAAGCGATGCCTGTCGGTGATCCGCTCGATGTCGCGGACCAGAAGCATCGGGTCCATGATCGCCAGCCGGGACACCGTGGACACCCCGGCAAGGCGCAGCAGGTCCGCGGTCTTCGAATCCACATGGGGAAGGCGCATCAGATCCAGGTCGCTCTTGGCCCGACGCACCATCGCCAGCGAGCGTCCTGCCGCATCGGCCAGTTCCTGGTCCGATGCCCTGAGAAAAAGGTCCACGGTGCGAAAGCCCGCGCGCACAAGACGCGTTGCGGACTCCTCGTCCAACCCCGCCGCCTCCTCGAAGACCGGCGGCACGTACAGGACCCCGCCACGGGTGACCAGCGGCGGGTCCAGACGGACCGGTTCGTGCACCGGCCGGAACCGCGCCAGGCGCTGCGCGCGCTCCCGGCGCTCCTTGCGAAGCGGGGCCGCGTGGCGTTCCATGGCCTCGTCCATGGACGGAGCCATGATCCCCCTCGTCCCGGCTGGAGCCTCCCGTGGGTGCTCGTTGAGCTCCTTCGCGTCGCGCTCCAACGTGGCCAGCACCGCGCGGTGTGAATCCACCAGGCGGTCCACCTGACGGTCGATGGAATCCTCCCGCTCCCCGGCAAGCTCCCCCGGATTGCCACCGGAGTGCCACGGCGGGGCGCCCTGGAACGGACGGTCCGGGTTCCTGGATGAACGATGTGGCACGGGTTCGGGAGTGACCAATGGGCGACCCTCGAACCGGGGATGGCCAAAGCACGCAAAAGGCTACCGGAGTCCGACGGTTATCCGGACCGCCGGCCCAAAAGTCGCTTCAACCCCTTGCGGGAACCGCGAGGCGACCCCGCCTCATCCGCGCCACGCTCGGGCCGGTCCGTGGGCTGCGGATCCAACTCGAAACTCGGCAACGCAGCGAGCTCCTCTTCATCCTCCACGGGCTCGGCGACCAAGGGATCCGGGATCCCCGTCTGCTCGGAGACCCGCTCCTGCCTGGACTCCACGACCGGCTTGGACGACTCCGGGGCGCCATGGTTGTTCGAGGCGTCGGACCGGGCCGGCTCGGGCTCGACGGGCTCCTGGACATCGGGGGTCTGGGCCACCGGCGGCTTTTCGGTAGCCGCTGGCGCCTCGTCGCGCTCAAGCGGCTCCTCCTCGAGGTCGAAAAACTCCGGCTCGTCGGATGCCGGTTCATCCTGAACCGTCGATGCCGGACCCGGGTGCGGTTCGTCCTGCTTCATGGCCGGTGAAGCCTCCAGGGTCTCCTCCATGGAGAACGTCAGATCCTCGTCATCCCTGGCTTCACCGACAGGAACCACTTCGGCCGCAGGTGTTTCGTCTTTCTTCTTGTCCAGCTTCTTGCGCTCCTTCTCGGCCACCTTCTCCTGCATCCTGCGTTCCTTCTCCGCTGCCTTTTGTGCCTTTTTGCGCTCTTTGGCCTGCTTGGCCTCCGCCTTGGGATCCGGCGTGGGCGCTTCGAGCTCCTTTGCCGGGTCCAGCGCGAGAAACTCAAAGCAGTGCGGACACTGGACCTCCTTCTCCCGCGGATGCACACGGAACCCATGACCACACTCCGGGCAGGCCTCCACCGGTGAAGCATCCATGTTCTTTGTGCGCCGGCTGTACAACGCAAACGGGATCCCGTCCGGCGACTCCGGGTCCACCCGTTTCTCCACCTCCCCCTTGTTCACGTCCGCCGGTTTCGGCATCTGCTCCCGTTTCTTCTCTTGGACGTCTTTCGGCTTCTTCTTCGACTTCGTTTTTCCCCGTTTCCTGTCGTCGCCGGACCCCGGCTCCTTCATTTTTTTATCGGCCTGTTTTTCCTTCCTGGATCTCTTCTTTTTTTTTGACGCGGACGCATCCCCAGCCGGTTCCGGGCGCGACGTCGAAGCAGCATCCCGGGCATCGGGATCCGCCTGCTTGCCCATCAACGTGCACCCCTCGACCCGCTCAAACTGCGGCGACCGGACGACCCCTTAGCGTCTTTTTTTTTGACCGACTTCTTCGCCGCCTTCTTCCCGGGGCTTTTGCTCGTCGACTTTTTTGCAGAGCGCTTCTTCGCCGCCTTCTTCCCCGCCCTCTTTTTGGTCGCCTTCTTCCCGGACCGCCTCTTCGCCCCCCTCTTCGCGGACTTTTTCTTCCCCGCACTCTTTTTTGCCGCCTTCTTCCCGGACCGCTTCTTCGCCGCCTTCTTTACGGACTTTTTCTTCGCCGCCCTCTTCTTGGTCGCCTTCTTCCCGGATTTTTTCTTCGCCGCCTTCGTCGAAGACCGCTTCTTGGTAGACCTTTTCGTGGTCCTTGCCGCAGGCCGGGCGACCTCTTTTTTCCGGATCACGCTCTTGCGGGCGATCGGCCTGCTCTCCCAACTCGGTCGGTCTTTTTGGGCCGTGACCACGAGCCGCCGGGTCTCCGGTTGCGGGGAGGGCCCCTCATCGACCGGACCCAACTCCACGACCGGCGCGTTGTGCTCGTTGACCTGGACGTCCGGGTCGTACCATTCCCGTCCGGCCTTCTCCGTCATTCCGGATTTCGAAGAGCGCCGCGGGCTCGCGCCAGCGGGCGCGCCGGATGCGGGACCCCGTTCGTCCAAGACCTTGAACGCCCGCGCCCGCTCAAAACGCAGGGGCCGCTCGCAATGAGAGCACAACCCCGACTCGTCGGAAGGCGCCAGCGCCAACAACCCGCCACAATGCGGGCAGGGTGCCTCGCTGTACACCTCACCGGCGGAACCGTGGCCGTGGCCCCCACCGGGCCCGTCCGGCGAGACCAGCTCGATCTCCAGCGAGCAGTTGGGACAGCGCACGAGCTTGGCGTCCGCAGCTGCATCGAACGTCCGCCGGCAATCCGGACAATCAACCTCGTACAATAATGTAACCTCCTATCAGGACGGATGTGGGCAACGAGACCATTGAAGCCGTTGGTGTACATTTGATTTGTTGTCTGGAGCCCGGGGACGGGAGGGTCAAAGCAGCTTCCGGGGCTCTGGGGCTTGAAACAGCTCCCGCAGAAAACCCAACCCGGTCTCCCGGTCCTTGGGGAACGTGGCCAGCTTCGCCCGCACACGCACCACGTCCTCTCCGGGCGCCAGGTGCAAGCGCCCGGAGGCCGCCTCCTGCTTGTCCAGGCGGAACCAGAACGCCAACTCGTCGTCCAGGCGTTTGTGCGCCTGGCCTGCCAGCTCGTCGCGGATCGCGGCGTCGGCGAGCAACCGATCCCAGAAACGACGCACCTGGGCGGCCCGCTTCAGCGGCAACTCGAGGATCGAGATCGGGTTCCGGAAATGCCCCTGCGAAGTCGACTCGCTCAACTGCTTGCTGAACTGATCCGCGTCCCTTTTCTCTTGCAGGTCGAAGCCGGCGGCGAAGGCGAGCGCTTCGCGTACTTTGTCCGGGTCCTCCGTGGCATGCACAAAAGCGCGCAACTCCACCTGGGTGAACGGACGGTCCCCGACGCGAGGCGCCGTGCTCTTTTTCTTCCCGGACTTGCCCATATCTGCACTCTCTTTTGCCCACGTCTCCGGGTGCGCCGCTCCCCAGGCAGGCCTGTCTTGTGTAAGAAACTTGCCCGAGCGAGAAAAATACGTGGAAGAGAAGAGGAGAAGATCAGAGCCAGCGATGGGGCCCAGCTGGGCTACCCGGCTCAGAAGATGATCGTGTCGCCAGCGTGGCCACACAGTTCATCGCTCACGACAGCATCGTCGCGCTGGAAGCCCTCGATGTCGTTGGACTCCTGGTAGACCCAGATGCTGTACCCTTCGGCGGGGTCCGCATAGTCGATGAAGACCGCGATTCCGCCGGCCTCGATGTCGGGTTCGCTGCTGGTCAGTTGACAATCGCCGTCGTGTCCGGCGAGCGTTGCGGTGGGGACCATCGCGAACGCGACGACCACACACAGGGCTAGGATTGCTGTTTTCATGCTATTGCCTCCACGGAGGGCACCATGGCCACCCGCTGAGCAGGAAGCCGTGGCCTGCCATATAATGTGTTTCTCGTTGCATGCGAATCCTACCTGGCAAACCAGGCAGGCCCCCAGAAGGGAATCCATAATAGGCCACTCTTCGAGTGGTTCGTTCTGGTTGTGGAATCCGGGTTCCTGCCGGGGCGGGACCCCGGCCTTCGCCGCTCAGGAAGAAGCCACCGCGTAGTAGAACTCCCCGGCCGCCCGCTGCTCCCGGTCCAGGCGGGACCCCGGCTTGTTCACCCGCGGGCGATGGGTCTCGTTGTCGCGCCGGAAGGTCACGTCCACATCCTTGAGGAACCGGTTCATGCCCGTTCGCAGGTCGAACGGACCCGCCGCCCTGCCCGCCTTGCCGGGCTCGCCCCCGAACACCATGAGCGCATCCGCGATCATGTCGATGAAATAGACGTCATGGTCCACCACGAGCGCGCTGGTCCCCCGCTTCTCCATCACACGGCGGATCACCCGCGCGCAGACCATGCGCTGGTTCGCATCCAGGTACGCCGAAGGCTCATCGAGCAGATAGAGCTGGGCGTCGCGCGCCAGCGCCAAGGCCACGGCCAGTCGCTGCAGTTCGCCACCGGAAAGCCGCCCCATCCGCTTTTCCTTGAGGCGGTCCAGGTCCAACGGACGTGTGACCTCCGCCTTCAGGAACGCATCCGAGTACAATTGCGGCGCCTGAGTCAGGATCGTCTCAAACACCGTACCCGTGTCTTCCGCCTTCACGTATTGCGGCTTGTAGGACACCTTCAGATCTTCATCCAACACGCCCTCGTCCGCCTCCGAGACGCCGGCGAGCATCTTCACGAACGTGGTCTTGCCAGTGGCGTTCGGACCCAACACCCCCACCACTTCCCCCACATTGATCTCGCCCGCCTCCACTTCCAAACGGAACGGCCCCAGGTCCTTGACCAGACGCGGGTACGACGACAACGCCGTCATGTCCTCGCCGCGGCGCGGGGGGTGCTCCGTGAACTCGATGGGAGAAGGCCGGATCCGGATGTTCTCCTCCTTCAGGTACCCGTCCAGGAACACATTGATCGCATGCCGCACCCCCTTGGCCGGCACGATCACCCCGTATGCCCCTTCCTCCCCGTAAAGCAGATGCAGGTTCTCGCACAGGAAATCCAGAAGCGCCAGATCGTGCTCCACCACGAGCACCCGCTTCTCCAGCGCGATCTGCTTGATCACCCGCGCCACGCGCAGACGCTGATGGATGTCCAGATAACTCGACGGCTCGTCGAAGAAATACACGTCCGCCTCCTTCAAAACGGTCGCCGCGATGGCCACGCGTTGCAGCTCCCCGCCGGAGAGTTCGCTCATGTCTCGGGTGATGGCCTGGCCCAGGTCGAGCTCCTCGACCCAACGGTCCAACTCGCCGCGTTCGTCCACCGAGGACAGGAGCTTCGAGACCGCACCGGTGACCACCTTCGGAAGTTGGTCCACGTACTGCGGCTTCACCGCGGTCTTGAACTTCCCCGCGTTCAGGTCCCTCAGGTAATCCCCCAGTTCAGACCCCTTGAACTTCTCAACGACCTCCCCCCAATCCGGCGGGTCCTCATAGCGGCCCAGGTTCGGGGTCTCCTCCCCACTCAGGATGCGGATCGCCGTGGACTTCCCGATCGCGTTCGGCCCGAGCATCCCCGTCGCGCTCCCTTTTTTCGGCACCGGGAGCCGGAACAACCGGAACGCGTTCTCCCCGTAATGGTGCACCAGGTCCTCTTCCAGCTCCTCGGGCAGGCCGATGATCCGGATCGCATCGAACGGGCACTTGTTCACACAGATCCCGCAGCCGATGCAAAGCTCCTCGCTGATCACCGGTTTCCCGGTCTCGCCCATGTAGATCGTCTCCGGCACACCGGCCCGGACACGAGGGCAGAACTTGATGCATTCCTGGTTGCATTTGCGGGGTTGGCAACGGTCCCGCAATAGGACAGCGACGCGCATCTTCTAAGGCCTCCACTTGCCCCCATCCTTTAGGCTTTCGCCTGGAGGGAAATCCGGCCGGCCGCTCCAGAAAGTGAGAAGTCTCGGGATTTCCGGAACCATGAAAATAAATCCAATGGGGGGCGGGGCCAGAACACCCTCAGACGTGTGCCAGGCAATCGTCCGCAACGCAAGCCCGACCCCCACAAGGATCGCGCAGGAACCGGGGCCACCCGCCAGTCGTGGGTGACAGCAGCACCCCTCACCCTTCCTGGAGCCGCTCCGCCTCCCCTTCCAGGGGCTCCTGCATGAGCGGTGTAGACCCGGCCATCACGATCGGCAACGAGATCGTCGCGTCCCCCTCCACGGTCACATACCGCGCCTGCTCCTTCACCTTGCCCCAGGAGACCGCCTCGCGCACCCGGGCACCGGAGAGCGAGCCGTCGTGCTCCACCGCCGTGGTGAGATAGACCGCGTAATCGAGGCCGTCGCGGAACTGCGCCCACCAGATCGTATGGTGCTTGCTGATCCCCCCGCCCACCATGAGCGCCCCGAGACTCTTGGCGTCCATCACGAAACCCATCAAGACGTCCTCGTCCGCCAGCAGGTCGAACCTGAAGCCCCGGTTCTTCTGTGCGAACGACCAGATCTGCGAACCCCACGCCCCGTCCGTGGGCCCCGGCACCACCACCGGCACGTCGCGCTTGGCCGCCCAATAAAGAAACGACTCCCCGGCCCGCTCTTCCGCTTCCAGCTGCTCCCCGAAATACCGCGCCAGTTCTACGGTGCCCCACGCATCCCGGTCGCCCCGCCCCTCCCACAAACGCGCAAGGATCGGCTGCATCTTCTCTTCCAACAATTCCCCGTACGACGTGTTCGGCACCAACACGTTCCCGAGCCGGTTCACGCCGGCCTGGTGAAGCGCATGGTCGTCCATCTCGAACCCGCCATGATAATACGGCTGCCACGTGCGCGCCAGGTCGTGGTCCAACGCCCCGCACGTGGTCACAACGGCATCCACCCAACCTGCCTTGATCGCATCCACCACCAGGCCCCGCACGCCCGTGGCCATGATCGCCGCAGGGAACGAAAGAATCATCCGGCAATCCTCATCGGCGCGCATGCGTGCCAGGATCCCGCTTGCAGCGGCCAACTTCTTCGCCGTGAACCCCCCACCCCCATCCATGGCGCGCACCAGGTCCTCTACCGTCTTCAACGAGTCAAGCCGCATGTCCTGGACCGTCCGCTGGTCCTTCAAGGAAAACTCCGCCATCATCCATTCCTGCCGTAGCGCGAGCGCGCAGCCCCTCGTCCGCTAAAAGCGAAGCGGGGCCTGCGTCCCAGGCCCACGAATCCCCAGCCGAGCCGGGCCCACCCCGTGTAGCACAATTTATTTGTATGTAGCACAACCAGCTGGGCCCATGGCCGGTGACGAAGTCCTGCGCGCCCGCGTGGACCCTCAGCTATCCAGGAAAGTCCACCGTTGGGCGCGCGAGCACGACACGAACGTCTCCGAAGCGGTCCGCATCGCCCTGCGCCAGTTGGTGGAAGAAAGACAGCGCCTGCGCCAAATCAAGAGGGCCCTGAAAGAATTCGATGAATACGACCAGGAAGGGCTCTTCGATCCCCCGGCCGGAGAGACCAAGGCGAAGGGCTTCCGATGATCTGGGTGCTGGACACCACCGCCCTCTTCTGCAAGCCACTCCTGCGCAACCTCAGCGCGATCCACGCACGACATGATGCGGACGCCGTCATGGTCCGAGTGATCTTGCCATCACTGGCCTACACGGAACGCCTGCGACAGATCCGGCGTGACGAGAAGAATGAAACCCACTGGAAAAGAAGCCTGGCGTTGGCCGGGATCCGGGTCGAACCCTTCCAAGAGACCGAAGGCGACCGCCTGCAAGCCGCGGCCCACCACGACGACCTCTGGAAGACCCATGCACGCGATTGGTTGATCCGGTGCCACGTGCACGGCGAGCGCGTGCTCGTCACCGGGGACCAGGGACCCGCCTTCGATGAGGCACAAACGATCGCCCCGCTCATTGCCGCCCGGGCCCTGGAAAGGATCCTCTAACGACGTCTCCCCTCGAAACGGACGCCTCCCATGACTCCCCGCGTCCCCCTGCGGCCCATCTCCCCGCGGCGCCGTGCGCCTGTATGGACGCCGCCCAACACACGCCGCCCTATCATGGGGGTGGACCCACTCCAGGTTGGGCGAACAGACCCAGACCGCCCGGAGAGCCCGGATGCCGAACCAGGAAGGCCCGTCGAAACGCGCCCGTCGCGCCAGCCCCATCCAGCGTCCGAGCCCGCGAAAGGGGCGACCGGGGCGCCGACGGGCCGAGCACGTCGCCCTGGCGGCCCAGGCTTCGTGCGGCCCGCGCCGGAAAAACCGCCGGCGGCGCCTGGCCGGGCTCCTGCTTGTGTTCACCGCGTTGCTCCTTGTCAGCCCATGGTCCCCCGTACAAGCCGACGAGGCGCCGCCCGGTGCGGGTTACTGGAAACACAACGCCCCCATGGCCCATCAGAACGCGCAGCGCAGCGGATCCATCGACATTCCACTGGACACGAACGAGACCGAGCTGCTGTGGCAAAAGACCACGGACCAACCGTTTCTCGCCGGCGCCGTGATGGATGAAAAACGCGTCTACACCGTGGACCGCGGCGGCAACGTCACCGCCCGGTCCCTGGACACCGGCGACACCGTCTGGACCCGCGCCCTCGAAGAGGAAGTGACCGCCACCCCCGCGCTCAATTATGGTTGGCTCTACGTGGCCACCCTGGACGGAAACGCGTACGCCCTGGAACGCTCCAGCGGGACCGTCATGGAGCAAAGCGGACTCTCCGGGCCCGCACGAGCCGCGTCGCTGGTCACCGAAGGCCGCCTCTTCCAAGGCACCGAGGAAGGGGTCCTGCACGTACTGGACGCCGGTTCCCTGGCCGAGATCTGGCGCTTCGACACGGCCACCACGTTCGTCAACGGCACCGCGGACGGGGAAGACGCCGATCTGCGCGCCCCCGTGCGCGCCCCGCCCGCCGTGCACGAAGGACGCGTGTTCTTCTCGTCCTGGAACGGCTGGGTCTACGCCATGGACATCGCAAGCGACGAAAACGGCGAACCGGTCCTGTACTGGAAACGGGAAGTCGGTGACGGTGTCAAGGCCGGCCCCGTCGTGGACCATCACACCGGACGCGTGATCGTGCCCACGGACACCGGGAGACTGATCGGCCTCGACACCACGGACGGCAACCTCGCATGGCAATCCTCCGCCACGGCCACCTTCATCGGAGGACTCGCCGTGGACAAAGACCGCATCCTGGCCCGCACCAGCGACGCGGACCTGTTCAGTCTCGACGCGAAGACCCGCAAGACCCTGTGGACCCACCAGGACCCCTCCGGGCACCTGGCCGCCCCGATCCTCCTGCGCGACGTGGTCGTCCAGGCTTCCGGCAACGGCACCCTCCTCCTCTTGTCCCCCAAAAACGGCGAACCCCTGTCGCACCCGGACACCCGCGACGGGCTGGCCCGATGGCGACTCCCCGGAGCGATCCATGCCGCCCCCGCCGTAACGAGCCGCGGCATCGCCGTGGCGGACCATTCCGGTACCGTGAGCCTCGTCGGCGTGCCGCCACAATTCGAAAGCGACCTGGAAGCGCTCGACATCCGAACCACCGGCATCGGCATCGGCCCCGAGATGGACCTGGAACTGGGTGTGAAGAACCACGGGCCGGACGCCGTGGCCCAGATCCACGTACGCATCGAACGAAACGGCGTCCTGCACAAGGAAGAGACCCTGGACGGGCTCGGCGCCCAGGAAGAGACCCGATGGGAATTCCGGTTCGAATCCACACCCGGCGAGCATACAGTGCAAGTCACGTTCCAACCCTTGGGCGCAAGGGACCCCGACCCCGAACGCGCGACGGCCACCCGCAGCCTGATCCTGGAAGACCGGGACCCACAAAACCAGACCGACGAAACCGACGAGGCGGGCGCCCCGGTCCCCAGCTCCACCTTCACCCAGGGACTGCGCACCGGGCTCGGCTGGGCCGCCGTGCCCGGCACGATCCTCGGGCTCCTGGCCGGGATCCTGATCGCAAGACGGCTGCGTGGCACCCGCGACCAAAACAAGAGCACCGGCACCGCCCCCGCCGCCTGAGAGCACTGGCACGGTCCCGCTCCCCGTCATCGTCACGCTTTTCATCGCCCCCTGTCTCCCACGCTTTTGTCCGCCGTGGCGGCGGGCCAGGGGAGCCCGTGATGGAGATCCACGAAAACATCCTTTCGACGTTGGGGAACACACCGCTCGTCGCCCTTCGACGCATGAAGAAAGACGGCGCCCTCGTCGCCGCGAAAGTGGAGACCTTCAACCCCGGTGCAAGCGTGAAAGACCGCATCGCCCCCGGGCTCATCGACGCCGGAGAGCGCTCCGGTGAACTGAAACCCGGCGGCACCATCGTGGAACCCACCTCCGGCAACACGGGTGTCGGGATCGCCATGGTCGCCGCGTTGCGGGGCTACAAAGTGAAGTTCACGGCCGCGGACAAGATCCCGAACGAGAAAGTGGCCCTGCTGGAGGCCCTGGGCGCCGAGGTGATCCGATGCCCCACCCGGGTCCCCGCCGACGACCCGCGCTCCTACTACAAAGTGGCCGAACGGATCCGGGACGAGGAAGGGGCCTACCTGCCGTACCAATACTACAACCCGGCCAACCCGCAGGCGCACTACAAGACCACGGGACCCGAGATCTGGCGACAGACCGACGGCCAGATCACGCACCTTGTCATCGGGATCGGCACCGGCGGCACGATCAGCGGCACGGCGAAATACCTCAAGGAACAAAACAGCGAAGTGCGCGTCGTCGGCGTGGACACCGTGGGCAGCATCTTCGAGCACTACTTCCACCATCGGGAACTCCCGCCCGCCGAGAAGATCCACCAGTACCTGGTGGACGGGATCGGCGAGGACTTCATGCCGGAGACGGTCTGGTGGGACCACATCGACGACGTCGTCACCATCGACGACAAGACCGCCTACCGCACCACCATGGAGATGGCACGAAAAGAAGCGATCTTCGGCGGTTCCTCCAGCGGCGCCGCCGTGGCCGGGGCGCTGCGGGTCGCCGACGACGCCCCGGACGACGCGATCGTCGTCACCCTGCTGCCGGACTCCGGCGAGCGCTACCTGTCAAAACTGAACACGAACTGGTTGAAGGAGCACGAAATCATTGAGTGAGCACAGCCTGAGCCAAACGAAACAGACGGACCCGAGCACGAATCCACCACGCAGGGTGCACACCCAGCAGCGCAGGGAGGGCACACGCTTCGTGCACGCAGGCTACCGCCACGACCCCGAGACCGGAGCCGTCGTCCCCCCGATCCATTTCGCCACCACGTACGCCCAGGACGAACCGGGCGTGCATAAGGGATTCGATTATTCGCGCAGCGCGAACCCCACCCGCGCCGTTTTCGAACGGGCCATCGCGGAAGTGGAAAGCGGCACCCACGGCTTCGCCTTCGCCAGCGGGCTCGCCGCCACGGACACCCTGCTGCGCCTTCTCTCCCCCGGCGACGAAGTGGTCGCCTCCCGCAACCTGTACGGCGGCACGCACCGACTGTTCCAGCAAGTGCTCACCCGGTACGGCCTCAAGTTCCATTACGTCGACGCGCGCGAGACGGACAACGTGCAGGCCGCCTTGAACGAACGGACCCGCATGGTGTTCCTGGAGACCCCCACGAACCCGAACCTGGACCTCGCCGACATCCAAGCGATCAGTGAGACAGCCCAGGCACACGCCGGGAAAAACGGCGACCCGATCCTCACCGTCCTGGACAACACCTTCGCCACCCCCTACAACCAACGGCCCCTGGAACTGGGCGCCGACGTGGTCCTGCACAGCGTGACGAAATACCTCGGCGGTCACAGCGACGTGCTCGGCGGCGCACTCGTGGTCCGAGACGAACAACTCGCCGAACGCCTCAGCTTCCACCAGAACGCGATCGGGGGCGTCATGGACCCCCTCTCCGCGTATCTGACCCACCGCGGGCTCAAGACCCTGCACGTGCGCATGCAGCGGCACGCAGAGAACGCGAAACGGATCGCGGATCATCTCGACGGGCACAAGCAGGTCCAACAGGTCTGGTACCCCGGCCTGCCGGACCACCCGCAGGCCGAACTGGTGCGCAGGCAGATGCGCACCCCCGGAGGCATGGTGAGCTTCGAACTCCAAGGCGGCCTGGAGGCCGGCAAACGGTTCATGCAAAACCTCCACGTGTGGACGCTCGCCGAAAGCCTGGGCGCGGTCGAAAGCCTCGTGAACCACCCCGTCACCATGACCCACGGCTCGATCCCGAGAGAAGAACGGGAAGCCTCCGGGCTCACGGACGGACTCGTGCGGCTCTCCGTGGGGATCGAGGACGCCGACGACCTGATCGCGGACCTGGAGAGCGCGTTGGGCGCGTAGACCCCCCGACACCCTGGCGGGCAAGGTCCATTTCGGGCCGGTCCACTTCGATGTGCGTTCTATACCCCTTATATCCTGACAAGGGTCGGGACACCCATGAAGGTCCGCGTGGTCCTATCTGAAGACGAGCAGGGCGGCTACGTGGCCGAATTCCCCGCCCTCCCCGGATGCGTCTCCCAGGGAGAGAGCCGCCAGGAGGCCCTGGCGAACCTGAAAGAGGCGATTGAGGGCACCCTGCTCACCCTGAGCGAGCGGGTCCAGTTGCCCCCCGGCGCCCACGAACTGCAGCAACTGGAGGTGTGACGTCTTGAACGTACGAGCGGCGATTCCCCCAGCGGACCTCATCGCCGTGCTCTACCGTTGCGGCTGGCGCACGGCTCGCCAGCACGGCGACCACTTGATCCTGGAAAACGCCGCGCGTGAAGAGATCCTCACGGTCCCGCTCCACGAGGTCGTGAAACCGCAGGTCGTCTTGACCATCCTCGACGCCGCCGGCATCGAGCAGGAAGAGTTCGACCATTTTTCCGCAGGACCCTCTGCCCCATTGGCCGGCGTGAAGCCCCGCCCGGCGCCAACGGGCCTCCCGTCGTCGCTGCGCGGCCTGATGTCCCGCTGAAGCGCGCGTCCCCCGCGTGGACCGCGGTACATCCCCGCGACGCACGGCCCTCGTTGCTGCGCCGCCGGGCCGGAACGCCGAAGCCCCGCCTGCGACGCAAGACTCATCAAGCCCCGCCCCCAGGGCCGGCCGTGGGCCGCCCCCTCGTCAAAGCCACCGACATCTCCATCGCCTTCGGTTCCCAACGGGTCTTCGACCACGCCGAGTTCGTCCTGCACGACGGCGACAAGGTGGCCGTGGTGGGCCCCAACGGCGCCGGCAAGTCCACCTTGTTCAAGATCCTCATGGGGGAGCTCCAGGGAGAGACCCCGGACGGCGTGCAAGCCGCGCGGGAGCTCAAGATCGGCTACATGCCGCAGGTCCGCGCGGTCCCGGGGGAACTCACGGGTCTCGAGGTCCTGCGCGTGCCCACCGTGGAAGAACAGCGGCTGAACTCTGCCCTGCAGGAACTCTCCCGATGGATGGAACGACCCGACGCATGGGAAGACCCGGAAGCGAACGAGAAAATGGCCCGCTACGGCGAGCTGCAGGAGAAACTGGCGCGCGAACAGAGCAAAGCCCAAGGGACCACGTCTCCGCTATTGGGCGAACTCGGCATCCAACCGGAGACCCTGGACTCGCGCTTCATGGACCTCTCCGGCGGAGAGAAGACGAAACTCCTTCTCGCCCGGACCCTCGCCAACGCGCGCGAGCTGGACCTGATCATCCTCGACGAACCGACGAACCACCTGGACGTGGAGACCGTGCAATGGGTGGAGGACTTCCTGCTTGACCTCAAAGGCACGATCCTGCTGGCCGCGCACGACCGATGGCTCCTGGACAACGTGGCCACCCGCGTCTTCGAAGTGGGCGGGAAGAAGATCTCCACCTACGAAGGCAACTACACCGCCTACCTGGAACAAAAAGAGGCCATATCGCGCGCCTGGGAAGCCAAAAGGCGACGGGACCACGACGAACTGAAGCGCCAGCTCAAGATCGTCGAGGAGCTCAAGCGGCGCAACCGGTTCGACGCCCAGGTGCGCTCACGCAAGAACCGGCTGCAGATCGGCACCTCCCGCAGCGCCACCCAGACCGGACCCCAGGCCCCCGTCCAGGCACGCCAGCAGAAGACCATGCGGCTGGAGTTCAAACCCGGGCAGAAACACTCCAACGACATCCTCACCGTGGAAGGGCTCTCCAAATCGTTCGGGGACGACACGATCTTCCAGGACGTGGGCTTCGAAGTGAACCGCGGCGACAAGATCGCCCTCTTGGGCCCCAACGGGTGCGGCAAGACCACGCTCTTGTCGATCCTGGCGGGGATCGAAGAGCCGGACTCCGGCAGCGTGAACCTCAGCCCGGGTACGAAGCTGGGGTATTTCGCGCAGGAGCACGAGACCCTGGACCCGGAACTCACGGTGCTCGAAGCGATGGTCCTGGCCCGCGGCGTCGACGACCGGGTCCCGGAGAGCGAAGCCCGGAGCATGCTCGGCCGGTTCCTGTTCAAGGGCGACGACGCGTTGAAACGATGCGGCGCGCTCTCCGGCGGGGAACGGGCACGGCTTGCGCTCTCGCGGTTCATCCTGGCCGAGTGCAACCTCCTCGTGCTGGACGAACCCACGAACCACCTGGACCTTGGCTCGCAGGAAGTGGTGCAACAGGCCTTGAAGCAGTTCCCCGGCACGATCATCGTGGTCTCCCACGACCGCAGTTTCCTGGACGCGGTGTGCGACAAGGTCGCGCTCGTCTCCGGTGGCCGCGTGGGGGTCTTCGCAGGCCATTTCACCGACGCGTGGACCGCCGCGCGCATGAACGAGTTCGCGCAACTGGAGACGAAGCGCGTATTCAAGGTCAACCGGGGTTTCAAGGACTGGGAGACGGACCGGCGTTACCTGCAGGGAGACCGGATCGAGACCACGGGCATGGAGACGCAGGCGTTCCGTCGCCTCTTGACCCGCGCGATCGAGATGGGATGGGTCGAGCCCACCTGAGCAGGCCCGCGGCGAAGGCCGTGCCTGCTTCAAGCTTAGCGCGCGCACGCCTTGCAGCACAACGATTAAGGCCACTCCCAGGGATAGGCAGGGACGCCGAAAGGCGCAGACCGCGAGGGAACCGGATGCCTGCAAGATGTTCAGAATGCGGCGGCCCCATGGCCGTCTCGAAACAGTCGCAACGACTCGGCGACAGTCCACCGGACCCGAACCTGGAAGATGCCGCCGAACGGGACCTCGCGGCGCAGGACGTGGACCACCGGGAGGAGATCACGCCGAAGCGTGCCCTCATGATGTGTGAAAGCTGCGGCGCCACGTCGGCCACGCCCGACCTGTAGGGCGCCCGGTCACGGGGTCGCGTCCAGGTCCAACGACAACGCGTGCTCCAAGCGGTCCCGTTTTGTGGCCAGGTAGGCCCGGTTGATCGGGTTCGGCGGGATCTCATGGGGTTCCCGTGCGACCACCTGGATCCCGGCGTTCTCGAGGGCGGTGATCTTGGCCGGATTGTTCGTCATCAATCGCACGCATGCGACCTCGAGTTGCTTGAGGATCGTCGCGGCCAACCGGTAATCGCGCCCATCCGGGGGCAGTCCCAGATCCAGGTTCGCATCCACCGTGTCCCGGCCTTCGTCCTGCAACCGATAGGCGCGCACCTTGTTCGCGAGTCCGATGCCGCGACCTTCCTGACGCAGGTACACCACGATCCCGTCCTGCTCGGCGATGCGCTCCAGCGCGAGATCAAGCTGTGGCCCGCAGTCGCACCGCATGGAACCGAGCACGTCGCCCGTGAGGCATTCGCTGTGCACGCGCACGAGCACGCCGTGGCATCCGCTGATCTTGCCGGAGATCACCGCCAGGTGGTCCAACCCGGTCTCCGGGTCCGTGAAGGCGATGATCCGGAATTTGCCTTGCCGGGTCGGCAACGTCGCCTCTTCGGTGCGCCGCAGCGGCACCGGCGAATCCGCGGCGGGGGCGTCTTGTGCAGGCGGCACGACGGAATCCACTCCAGTGGTCATGGGGCCACATCCCCCTAAACGCCCAGCTATAAGACGGTTTCTCCAGGAGTAGGTAGCGACTCAGAATCGAGTATGCTCGGGCGGGCGGGGCGCGGGTGGATGCCGTGAAGCGACGCTCAGACCAGCACGAACACGGCGACGGAGTCCTCTGCCGTGTTGCCCGCATGATCGAGGACCACCGCGGTGATCTCATGCCCGCCCGTCTGCAGGAACGCATCATACTCCCACTGGTAGGGTGCCTCCCGGTCGGACGCCTGCAACTCGCCGTCGAGATAGAAGTCCACCCGATCGACGCCACTGGTCGCATCGGAGGCCTCCACCTCCACCGTGGTGCCCAGGATCACGAACGTCCCGTTCTCCGGCGAAACGATCTCGGCCGCGGGCGGCGTATTGTCCACCTTGAGGTCCTGGAAAAGACTCGTGTAGCGACCCCCGCTGCCGTCCCCGTTGTACGTGTCGCGCGCCTGCAGATGCACTTCGTGCACGCCGTCCTCATACTGGGTCGTGTCCCAGGTCCACGAATGGGGCGCCACGGAATCCCACTGCCACGGATCATCGTCGACCTGGGCGCGTGCCCACTGCAGTGACGGCTCGGCAGCAATGTCTGCATCCACCGTCACGTCACCGGCCTGCCAGTCGCCAAGGTCCGGCGACGTGATCGTGATCACCGGGCCGTCTTGATCCGCGATCCCTGGTCCCGCCGCCGCCATGGCAGACAGCGCAATCATGACCATCGCACCCGCAAGCATCCATACCACAGTTTTTTGCATGTTCAACCACCTCGTTCGTGGCCACCCCACCGCAACGAGGCGTGGGCCACACGTTGGATGCCGACGCACCCGAAGGACCCCACGGATTCCCCACCCTTCTAGTTTTCCTTACCCTTCGTGCGCGTTTTCCGACCACACGCCGAGACAGACCCCCTGTCCAGCTCAGACCGCCCCTCGGGCGCTTATAAACGCCCCCGGTCGTGTCGCCGACCGCCGCGCTTTTGCGCGCGGGTCCCCGCGCAATGGCGAGCATCGTGCGAAGCCTTCAAAACCCAACCCCGGCTCCCGGCGACCCATGCCCGCGAACCATGATGTGGAAGAGGGCACGAAACGCATCGAATGGGCGCGCACCCACATGGGCGTGCTCGGTGCGATCCGTGCCCGGTTCGAGAACGAACAACCCCTCAAAGGCCTCAAAGTCGGCATGGCGCTCCACGTGGAAGCCAAGACCGCCATGCTCGCATTGACCCTCAAAGCCGCCGGCGCCGAAGTGCGCCTGGCCTCCTGCAACCCGGACTCCACCGACGACCGCGTCGCCGCCGCGCTCAACGAGAACTACGACCTGCCCACCTTCGCCAAGAAAGGCGAGACCAAAGAGGAATACTACAACAACCTGAACCAGGTGCTCGACCTGGGCCCCGACTACGTGATCGACGACGGTTGTGACCTGATCTTTCTCGCCCACACGAAACGCACCGACGCCCTGGAGAACATCAAGGGCGGCTGCGAAGAGACCACCACCGGGATCGTCCGCCTGCAGGCCATGGCCCGCGACAAAGCCCTCACCTTCCCCGTGATGAACATCAACGACGCGCTCATGAAACACCTGTTCGACAACCGCTACGGAACCGGCCAGAGCACGTTCGACGGGATCTTCCACTCCACGAACATGATCGTCGCCGGCAAGACCATCGCCGTGGCCGGCTACGGCTGGTGCGGACGCGGGATCGCCATGCGCGCGAAAGGACTCGGCGCCGACGTGATCGTCACCGAAGTAGACCCCGTGAAGGCCATCGAAGCGCGCCTGGACGGCAACCGCGTGATGACCATGATGGAGGCCGTGAAAGAGGCCGACATGGTGATCAGCGCCACCGGGATGACCCAAGTGCTCAACAAGAACCACATCC
>CAYVRY010000024.1:18919-21235 GCA_964452895.1 uncultured Halobacteriales archaeon | reverse complement strand
CCGGGAATCAAAGGAAGGGGGTCGGGAACCCGGGCCGGGAATCAAAGGAAGGGGGTCGGGAACCCGGGCCGGGAATCAAAGGAAGGGGGCCGGGGCGTGTTGGACGGCCGGAGCCCGCGGCGCATCCGCCGGGCGGCGACCCGCCCTGCGTGAAGCTCGGGCGCGGGGGGTCAGATTCTGGCAACCCTATATGTAGGGTCACGGGGCAAGGAAGGAAGGTCTGCGGTCGTTCGATGCGGAGGTCAGTGATGTCGAGATTCCGGTTCCTGGGGCTGTTGGTCCTCGTCGGCTTGTTGGTGCCGGTCTACGCGGTATCCGTGCAGGCGATCCAATCTCCCGAGGCGTCACAGCCGGGGGCGGACCCGCAGGAGACGGCCCGGTCGCCCCAGGGCGGGTCGTCGGGGGAGACGTACCGGGATGAACTCGGGAACGCGCTGGAGCAACCACGCATCGGGGCCGAGATCACCGTGCTCGCCCAAGGGCGCAACACCCGGCATGAGTCTCTTCTCTACGAGGATGTGGAAGTGGTCATCGAAGGGGACCCGGGTCACAAACGTGTGTCGGTCACGTTCACGTCGGATCCACCGGATGGCTCCCGCGTGTTCATCCTGGACCTTCACCAGGATGTCGTGGGGGCGGGCGGTCTCGACGTGCGTTACTTCACGGCGCATGACCGCTCCGGTGAATCGCCCGTGGTGCATCTCGACGGGGGCGAGGATATCTCGGGCTCGTTCCTATGTCGCCCTGATCGACCGGGCTTCTGGTCCGCCCCCAGGGCCGAAGGCCATCGGCTTTTCTTGTGCGTCCCGCCGGGGCCCACGCATACGTTCGTCGTGGCGGGGCATGACGGACCCGACGGGTTCGCGTTCGTGGCGCCGTTGGGTCTGGGGATCCTCGCGGGGCTCGTGGTCACGGTGCGCCTGCGCCGGCTTGTCGCCTGAGCGCGTTCATGGCGGGGGGGTCTCGGGGGCCAGGCGGCCGAGGCGGGGCGCTTCCTGGCAACCACATTCTTCCCGTCCATCAATCCGGTTCGCTGCATCCCGCAGGATCTTGTTCAACCGGGAACCTTCTGCGGCGAGGGCTTTGCGGATATCCTGCGCGCTGCGTGGGACGCCCGCCACCCCGGCGGCCGGGTTCGCCACGAAAGCGAGCGCGCTATAGCACAATCCCCGTTCGCGTGCCAGCGTGGCTTCCCCCGCGCCGGTCATCCCCACCACGTCGCCGAGGCGGCCCAGGTGCGCGGTCTCTGCCGGGGTCTCGAAGCGCGGGCCCCGCGTCGCGATGAAGACGCCGCGTTCATGGCGCGCCGCTTCAGGCCAGTCGCTTGCGCGCATGGCCGTGATCAGGAGCCGGCGCGTGGCGCGGCAGTAGGGTTCGCTGAAGTCGATGTGGACCACGTCGTCATCGAAGAATGTGTGATGGGGGTGGCCCGTGAAATCGATCAGGTCGTGCGGGACCACGATGTGGCCCGCCTGAAGGGTGGGTCGAAGGCTGCCCGTGTTCTGGAGGGCGAAGACGGCCTCGGCGCCGCAACGGGCGATCGCGTCCAGGGTGCGACGCGGGTCCAACTTGTGGGGAGGGACCCGGTGAGTGGCGCCGTGACGGTTGACATGGAAAAGGGTGAGTTTGCCGGTTTCGTGGACCATCACGCTTTCTGGGCCGTACGGGGTGTCCACCTGGATCTCCTGGGGGGCGGCGTCGCCCGTTCTTCCTTGTAGCGTATAAAGTCCCGTGCCCGTGATGATCGCCACCCGCCGCATCGGGGCGGCGAAGAGGGGGTCGATTAAGAAAGCCGCGGTGGCGGTCACTCGCTCATGTCGAATTGCGGACCACCTGAGATCGGCAGCAGGACCCGATCCGGGCAACGGTTCTCTGCCGTCCGTTTCTGGGGGTCGTGTCCTTTCTGGCAGTCCCCGCCGCCGCCCAGGGGGTGACTGTCGAAATATTGACAGCCGCCGCAAAAGGCAGTCACCTGCTCCTTCTCGCTGGGGGGTGTCGCATCGAATCCGTCGGGAAGCACACCCCCGGAGTCGCCGCAGGCATTGTTCAATGTTGCGCTCGTAGAAGACCCATGACGCGCCCCGTCGGGCCTGCGGCGGGCGAAGGCGGCCGGGGAGCTCCCAATGACTTGGCTTTCGGGGACTGCCTCGGGTGTTCGGAGTTTGGGTCGCCGTTCGAAATTCACAGTTTTCAATCGGCCTGACATGTACAGCATCAGTCGAACTTAATAGGGTATTGTCCGTTCGCAAGAGGTAGTCTGGAATGATGTCCACGGGAGCCATCGAGTCTTGTCTTTCGAACAAAGGATCCGCGTAC
>CAYVRY010000024.1:11454-18819 GCA_964452895.1 uncultured Halobacteriales archaeon | reverse complement strand
AATGATGTCCACGGGAGCCATCGAGTCTTGTCTTTCGAACAAAGGATCCGCGTACGCCGCCTTGCAGAGGAAACCCATTGACCGCGCAGCGTCAAGGCCCGAAATGGGCGGGCTGCATGGGCCAGGCCAGGGAGATTTGTGGTATGAACGCCGGCATGATCCCGCCGATGCGCGGATTCATTGTTGGTGCAGTACTTATGAGGAGCGGTTGACATAATGGAGCTTTGGTCGGAGAACACCATGAAACAGAATGATGATTCAAAATCGCTAGTAGTCGCCCGACGACTTGATCTGCCGTCCGATTTGACGGGATTCACGCCGCCGCCGTATCCGGTTCAGATCAAGTTCGTCCAAAATGATGACAAATGGCGGTTGGTGGCGTTGACGTCGCCCGGGAAGCCGCCCCAGATCGCGCGTTGGTTGGAACAGTTCGAGCCGGTGTCGATATACATCGGCACGGGCATATCGCCCCGGGTCCTCCGGGCCGATTTTGATCGCCTCCCCGGTCGATGGGAGAAGATCGTCCAGGCCGTGAACATGCAGTTCGCCCAGCTGACCCCGGAGGGTGTGGCCTCGATCTTTGTCGAGGACGCGCCGCAGCGCATGGAGAAGTTCCTTGCGTCCATGGAGAACGGCGACCCGGAGATCCGTGCCCGCAAGTCGCACATGGACCCCGAGAAGGTCCAGCTCACACCGCGCCAGATGGAGGTGCTGTCCGTCGCCGTGGCCTTGGGGTACTACGAGGTCCCGCACAAACTGAACCTTCGTCAACTGGCGTCAAAACTGGATCTCAGCGTGGGCGCCGTGTCCGAACTCCTGCGGCGAGCGGAGGCGCTCATCATCACAAGCTATGTCGATTCGTTGTCACGGGACCGTTGGGACGCCGAAGAACAGAAGACCGAGTCCATCAAACCCATCGAACCCCGTGGGATGTATGACCCGGTGGTCCGTCAAGGGGTCTAAGCGACCCGCCCACGGAGCCGCCCCTGCCGCGCCGCCCCCGACCCGCGTTCTGGATGAGGGTCGGGGTCCGCGATGCAACACGCAGGTCAGCGCTTGCCAGAGGCCACGGCAATCGATCGCGCCAGGCCCGCCCTTCTCCGGCCCGGGCCCGGCCCACTGTTTCGCCCGTGCCCACCGGCCAAGGAGCCGCCCTGCGCATGATGGGTCACGGGCCACGCCAGGGGCATGCAAGCGGGTGCGGGCGGTTTTTGATCGGCCCGTTGACGACTCGTGCTGAGCCGAACATGAGACCATGCCAGGAGGGAAGAACCGGTGCGCGCACGGCCCAGGCCGCACCTGCGCCGGGCACATCGACAAGCGGCCCGCTGTCGATTATCCGGTCCATGAACTCAACCGGAGCCCACGTGTGAGCGGATGGTCGGCAGACGAGGACTCCTCGGCCCTGCAGGATCTTGAGCCCGGTCTCATGAGCGTCGACCTTTTCTTCGAGCGTCCGCTTGACCAATGCCGCTCCGCCCCGGAGGACGTGGATCCCATTGCGTGCGCTCTGGCCGGCGCAGCGGGCGCGCACCACCTCCAGGCCCGAGGGCCTCAACAACTTTCGCTTGCCCACACGATCACGAAAACTGTGGCGTCCAGCAAGTCGTCCGTCCGATTGTCACCTGGGCGAACAAGTGCTGCTCGTGCGGCCATGAATGACAACGTTGTGTGCCACAGATGTTCGTTTTCGGTCCCAAAGGCGGCCTTGGATGTATTGCAAGACAACAAGGGTGTGCGAGAAAACCCGTATATTTCAGCGACAAAAGGCGTGTTTTCGTACATATCATGGAGCGGACATCTTCTTCAATCACTGCGTGTATGTACTTGATTAGATGGTCACCATGCAAACGCGCAAGCGCCCGAACATCTTCGATGTTGATGATACAAGGCTAGCTCCACGAAACAAGAACGGACAACGAGGATCACTGGCCCCTCGTGTTTTCACCATCATGGTCATCGCCTTTGTGGTGTTGTCCGGAGTCGCCGTCGCGCAGGCGGGGGCGGCGGGGGATTGTGAACGGAAGGGGAAAAGCGGGGAATGTGAGGCGTACGGTGAGATCTGGATGGACAGCTCCGCAGAAATCCGCGGAGAACCGGTCCAATTGCAGGCCGAGATTTACTTGCATACCAATTTTGATGAAATGGGTGCCCGTTGGGTGATGTTTTCAGTGCGTAACACCACCTGGGACGGCTCCAACCCGGTGTTGATCTCGGTGGATTCGTTCAAGACGGAACACGGGAACATCATCACCACCCGGGAAGACCGTACGGACAACAAGGTCGACCTATGGGTCGACGTCATGGACCTCCCGGTGGGCACCCCGATCACCATCGACATGACGGTCGGTTCCACCGAGCGGGGGGCCTACAATGTGGAGACCTTGGTCCTTGCTTTCGATCGAGGTTATGATCCGATCCAGGACCAGTACGGCAACGACGTCGGCTTGTTTGCGGCCACGCACCTGGGCGTGAACAAGGCGAGCGGCTCCGCCGGCGGTCTTTCGTCCAAGTTCCAGAACGTGCCCGGTGTGGCGCCCATGGCATTGGTCGCCGCCGTGGGTCTTGCCGCGGTCCTTCTTGCAGGGAGGCGGAACCAATGAACCGCCGTCCTGAGCAGAGCATGAGTGATGTGGCCTACGCGCTCCACTGCATCATCAAGGACTCGCCGGGGATCCACTTCCGCAGTCTGGGACGCGAGGCCGGCCTCACGTCCGTGGGCCAGTTGCGGCATCATCTGGACGCGCTTCGCCGCCAAGGGGCGATCGTCGAACTGCAGGACGGTCGGTTCAAGCGGTTCTTCGCGGCCGGGGAACACGACCCGCGCCTTCGCGACGGGCTGACGCGGTTTGCCCGTCGGGTGCCACGTCGGATCGCCAAGCTGCTTCTTTCGCACCCGATGAACCGGACGGAGATCCGCCGCAGCCTGAACTGCGCGGACTCGACGTTGGGTTATCATCTGAACCGGATGGTCGAGTTGGGCGACCTTGAGCGCAGTCGAGGCCGCAACTGCTGCGTGTATTCATTGACCGACCCGGAGTTCGTTCGGTACATCCTGCGCCACTACCCGGCGCCGTCGCTGAACCGGGAACGCCGGGTGGAGACCCCTGGTCAAAATGGCGCCATCGGGCCGAACGGTCTTCATGCACCGGAGAACCGCCCCCTGCGTGAACGGGCCTCACAGAACCGTGGCCTTGGGGAGCAGGCACCTGTATGGACGCGGCAGCCGCAATCGGACGGCGGCAAAGCGGACGCCCAGCCCCCGCGACGCGATACCCGGCCTGCCGCGCCGGCCATGAATGGCGGCGACAAGAAGGCATCCCCCGCGGCACCTCGGCCGTCGCCCCGTCCGGTGCCAGCGAAGCCGGCTGAAGCCTCGGGTCGCCCCAGGGAGGACAAGCAGGAGACCGTCTCCAAACGGGACCCGAGGGGTCAGCAGAAGCCCTCGGAGGTCCCGCGTTGGCTCCTGTCCGGGTAAAATGGCCGTCCCACCCCGGGGCTTTCCTGCGTGCCCACCTGGGCGACATGCAGAACAAGAACGCCTATTACCTGATCGGAGGCAACCTGGTCAATGCGGCAGCAGGATTGGCCTTCTGGTTCCTGCTGGCGGCCATCCTGCGCCTGCCGCCGGCCATGATCGGTCTCGGCTATGCGATCTTCGCCACGGGGACCATCGTGGGCGTGATCGCCAAAGGGGGGCTGGACACCGCCTTGGTGCGAAGCGTCCCCGAGGCGGGACGTCAGGGCGGTTTCGCATTGATGGGCTTCGCCATGCTGGTCGGTTGCGCCGCGGCCCTGGTGGTCTCCATGGGGATCGCCGCCGGCGTATTCGTCACGGGAGCGACCTTCGGGTTCGGGGCCATGGGTTGGGCGTTGGTGGTCGTGATCGGCGTCTTGCTGGTCGTCACGTGGCTCCAGGACGCCTACTTCATCGGCGAGGGCGATGCGAAGTTTTGTTTTCATCGCAACGCGGTCTTGTCGGCCACCCGTCTGGTGCTGCCGATCCCCGTCCTGCTTCTCGCCTTGCCGCACCCCGTGGCCATGGCCTGGGCGCTCGCGTTGGGGTTTTCTGCGGTGGCGGCGTTCGCTTTCACTCGACGTCTCCCGGCACGAACGGGAACGACGGTCACCCGCGTCGTCTTCATCAAACGGTCGTTGCGCAATGTCACGGGAACGGCCGCGGAGTTCTTGCCGGGTTTTCTGTTGGTCCCCATTATCCTGGTGGTCAGCGGGCCGGAGGCGGCCGGGTATTTCGGGATCGCGTGGACCGCGGCGTCTCTTTTGTTCCTGGCGTCCGCGGCGATCGGGAGAAGCGCCCTCTCCGAGATGGTCCGGTGGGGTGCCACAAACGATCCTGCTTCGATCCGCAAGGGGGTCCGACAACATCTGTGGTTGCTCGCCCCGGCTGCCGTGGCGGGTGTGGTGTTCGCTCCCCAGATCCTGTCGCTGTTCGGGACGGCGTACGCCCGCGAGGCGGCGGGCGCCTTCATGGTCCTTTGCGCCAGCATCCTCTTTGTGGCGCCGACCTATCTTTACCTGGCGTATCTGCGGGCGCACGACCGTACGTTGATGCTCACGTTGTTCCCGTTCGCCATGATGGCGGTCCTGTTCGCACTGGCACCGGCCTTTGCCGCCTTGTACGGCCTGACCGGCGTGGCGGCGGCCTGGTTCGTGGCGAACGTCCCGTTCGGTCTTTATGGCGGATGGAAGCTCCTTCGCAACGCCCGGGAGGTGATCGGCGATCATGATGCAGAACCTGCACCCCACCCGAACCCGGAATGAAGGGTCCACGGGAACCGGTCGTCGTACGCGTTCCCACGAGGAGGCGGCACGATGAACAACGGACAAAACGGACTGCGAGTTGACCATGCGACGGTCCTGGTGCTCGCCAAAGGGGTACCGGAGGGTTCGCTGCGCCCCGACACGATGCCGTTCATGGAGGGTTTGGGACGACAGGGGATCCGCTCGACTCTGAGGGGGGTGTCCACAGGCACGCCCTTGGCCGCGCTGTCCACGGGCCATTACGGTGACCGCGCCGGGGGCATGAGCCCCATGGTCTATGACCCCGAAGGAAGCCCGTTCCGGTGGCTCGCGCGACGGCCCGGGAGCATCTTGGCTTCCGTGCAGCGCCCGGGCCCGGTGACCCGGGCCGTGATCAAGAGGTTCACCCGGCACGACCCCGGCTGGGTCCCTCCTGGTTTTCTTCCGTCTCTGCGTCCGGTGGACCCGAGAAGGTTCCTGCGGCGACCGCACGCGCTGGGAGTGCCCTCCATGGCCGATCTGTGCAGGGAACACGGGCTGCGGTTGTCCTACTTGGGCGCACCAGGGAGTGACGCCCAGGTGCTGAGCCGTCTGGTGCGTGCCCTGCGGGATGAAGGAAAAAGCGATCTGTACATCGCGGAATTGAGTGGCTGTCAGCAGGAAGCGATCGCCCGGGGGCCGTCGTCCGACGCGTTCCACAGTCGGACCTTGCGGGGACTGGATCAGGGGCTCGCCAGCGTGCACGCGGCGTTGTCCACGTCCCATGCTTCATGGGATCTGTTGGTCTGTGGCGATGAGGGGATGACGTCGGTGGATCACGTCGTGGACGTGGCGCGGCTGTTCAAGGACGCCGGGGTCCGGCCCGGCAAGGATTATGTCGCTTTCGTCCAGGGGCCTTTGATGAGGCTGTGGTATCATTCAAGGCACGCTCGAAGCGCCATCGAGGCCCGACTGGCGCAGGTCCGGGGGGTCCAGTTGGTGCCGGATGAAGAGCGTCTCCGGTCGCGGATCCCCATGGACCGCTCCGAGGGGGATCGGCTGGTCGCCGCCCAGCCGGGTGTGGTCTTCTCACCGGAGTGGGGGCGACCCCGTCGTGCTCCGACGCGGGGGATGCATGGTTACCTGGACAAGCAGGCGGAAGGCGGGGCACCGGCGGTCTTGGTCTCCAGCAGCGACGATGTGGCGGAAAGACAGATCACAGAGCGTCCCCTGGTGGACGTGTTCCCGACGCTTTGTGACCTGCTCGGTCTGCGCACCCCGGGGGGACAGGAGGGTCGCAGCCTCGTCAAGAGACGGCGCGGCACGCTGCGCCCGACCCAGAAGGAGGCGATGCCTCGTGAAGTGCATGCGCGGAGGATCCCGGTCGATGCATGACACGTCCTACACGATCCATGACACCCCGGAGGTGGTGGCGCGCGTGGAGAACGACCTGGCCCGGATTCGGGATGCCGTGCAGCAGGCGGACCCGCGCCTGCGCTCGCTTGTACTCACGGGAGGATTCGCCCGTGGGGAAGGCGCGATGGTAGGCGGTGTCCCGCAAAACGATTATGACTTGGTCGCGATCCGGCAGGTCGGACGTCCCCGTGTACCGTATCCGCGCGTGCGGGCCGCATTGGAGGCCGAACTCGGGATCCATGTGGACCTCGCTCCGGTGCCCGTCTGGCGGCTGCGTTTCGCGTCACCGTCGATCTTTTGGTATGAGGCCGCGTTGCGGCATCGACTGTTGTGGGGCGAGGACCTGATGGGGCAGGTGCCGGTCCGGCGTCCCCAGGATCTGGACCCGCGCGAAGGGTTGCGCCTGCTTGTCAACCGGGCGGCGGGATTGTTGTTGGTCACCGATTCGACGGAATCCCATGAATACCGGATCCAGGCCGCCAAGGGCCTTCTGGCGGCCTCGGACGCCGTCTTGTTGGCGCAAGGGCGGTTTTCCCCGAGTCAGCGGGAGCGAAGGATCCAATGGTCGGCGCTGCAGCAAGACGGCGCGGTCCAGGGCGCACTCGAGGGGATGGATCCATGGATCGATTGGGCGTTCGCGTTCAAGGTGGACCCCGGTCGGTGTACGCAACCCGATCCCATGCAGGCGTGGAGTACGGCTTCACGGGCGATCCTGGCCGCGGTGCCCGTGGCGTTGGAGAGCGCGGGGTTGGGTTCGCTGGCGGAATACGAACGACAGGACGGTCTTGTGGACCGCCTGTTCTATTTCTCGCGTTCCAAGGGGATTTCGGGAGCACGGCGCCTTGCCCGCCATCCTACGGGTCGAACGCGCGTGGCCACGTTGCGCCTCTTGGAAGCCTCGTTGGACGGGACCGTGCATCCCGTCGAGCTCAGGCGCCTGGTCGCCCCGCTGGCCCGGGCCGATGGTGCCCCCTTGGCTGTTTTGGCGGGCTTGCGGGGAGCGACGCTCCAATGATTTGCTTATAAGGGGGCCATCATGGTTTTGTCCCTATACGTAAATAAGTCCTGATGGACAATGCCTGTAACATGCATCCAGCACGAGTGATCGTATTGGTACTCGGCCTTGCCGTGTTCATCTTCGGCATTTATTTGCTGTTCTTTGAAGCGGGCCTTGACCGATGGGTTTCGATCGGCATCCTGACGGCCGGC
>CAYVRY010000024.1:0-11354 GCA_964452895.1 uncultured Halobacteriales archaeon | reverse complement strand
GTTCTTTGAAGCGGGCCTTGACCGATGGGTTTCGATCGGCATCCTGACGGCCGGCGTCGTGATCCTCATCGGGCTTGTCATCATGAGTTTCGCGAGCAGCGCACCCAAGGACGTTGAGCACGGTGGAACCCACCATGAACACCACGAACGTGAGGTCGTCCGGGATCGCGGTCCCGGCGGAGGCGTCGTGGAAGAGCGGCGATATCGCCGTTAGTCGCTGAAAACGCTTTTTTCCCATCCTCTTTCACCTTTCTCCCTGTTTTCCGGGTCCTACGGCAAAGGACCCGTGACCGTTTTGCGAGGATCCTGACCGTGAGCGTGTTGTAAGGGTCCTGACGCCTAGTGCCCTCGCTCGACATGTTCGACCTGGGAAAGCAAAAAAAGATGTTAACGACCAAGAAGATGGGGTGCAACAAAAAATCGGTCGGGATTGAGAACATCCAACCGGTTTGGTTGCAAAAAGGAGTGTGAACATGATGCCGAACCGATTGTCGAACCAGCAAGCAGAACGGATCGGGAGCCAAGACCCGTACGAGACGGCCCGTGATCCGTACGAGACGGCCCGTGATCCGTACGAGACGGCCTTGGACCCGTACGAAACGGAGATGGATCCGTACGAGACGGCCTTGGACCCGTACGAGACGGCCCGTGATCCGTCCGAGACGGCCGGTGATCCGTACGAGACGGCCCGTGATCCGTACGAGACGGCACGTGATCCGTACGAGACGGTCCGTGATCCGTACGAGACGGCCTTGGACCCGTACGAAACGGGGATGGACCGGTACGAGACCGCGATTCATCCGGACGACACCGGTGAGTGATCCGCACGACGAGTGCGCGTGGTCGACACGAGGCAGGCCGTGGCCTTGGTCAGCGGGCCGGGGGTCGGCGCGGGCCCCCTCGGGTGGCGCGGCTGATGACGGTGGTATGTGGCTGCGTCCTCGTGTTTGCAGTGGGCTTGCCGATTACGGGGAGTTCCCAGGTGACGGGGGTGGAGGAGTCTTTCCGGATCGACAACGATTCAGCGCGACCGCACAAGACGTTCGAGGCGTTCGACACCGGGGCGATGGCCGCGTTCGATCTGGACGGGGACGGGGTCAAGGAGATCATTGTCCATAACGACAACAACAACGCGTATGTCTTCAACGGGGAGACGGGGGATCTGGTCGCCGAGTTGGAGACGGACCACCCATCCGGGTGGGGCAGTCGGGAGTTGGCGGGGGTCAGTGTGGGGGATGTGACGGGCAACGGACGTCCCGACCTGGTGATCACGAACAGCGCCGGGCGCGTCACGGCGTTCGAGACCCGCGCGGAGCAAGGGTTGGTTTTCGAGAAACTGTGGGAGAAGAAGGTCGACCCCGAGGAGGAGGATCCTGATTATCTGGAGAACAACCCGTGGGTGTCTCCGAAGGACAACCCGGGCCTGGACGGAGCGGCCTATCTCGCCGATGCGACGGGTGACGGCCGGGACGAGATATTTTTCCAGTTGGATGACATTCCGTCTCTTTATGCTTTGAACGGGGACGGCGGGACCAGGTGGTGGTACGACTGGTCGGACGGGAACGCGAATCCGATCGCCACGGATCTTTCCGGGAACGGCCGGATCGAGGTGGCGTACCCGTCGGACGGGGGCCGTTTGTTCGTTTTTGACGGCGATACCGGAGGTTTCCGTTGTTCGTTCAACGCGCGGGACCACGGCCCGAAACCGGCGAGCATCAGTGTCGCGCCCACGGCTGTGGATCTCACGGGCGACGGACGCAAGGAACTGGTCTTCGGTGTGCGTAACGCCGTCGAGGACAAGGACGACCCGGACTGGCACGAAAAACAGCACGCCCACTACTTTGCGGTGGATGCCGATTGTGAGGTGCTGTGGCACGAGAGTTGGGATTGGGGTAACCCGCATGTCCACATGCATCCGGTCCCCGTGGATGTCACCGGGAACGGTGAATTGGACGTCGTATTCCAGGACTGGAACACGGTGGGGCACAAGCCCGGTGATTGGGAGGTCACGGGGAAGCCGAACCTGTTCGCGGTCAAGGGGAGCACGGGGGAGTTGATCTGGCAGGTGGAGACACAAGGGTTCTGGTCGAATTCGAACATCGCCTTGGCGGATGTCACGGACGATGATCGCCAGGAGTTGCTGGTGGTGGGTTCCCAGGCCGGTCAGGAAGGGGTCTCCCTTTTCGATTTGCAAGGTGAGCGGATCGGGTTCATCGAGGCGCCCGGTGGATGGAGAGTGAACCGCGGTCCCTCTGCCGTGGATCTGGATGGGGACGGGACGGTCGAGATTGTCCTTCCGATCATGCGGGATGCATCGGGTTGCAGCCGGGATCTGGATGTGGGGTGCCGCGAAGGCGCGTTGCAGGTCTACCGGACGCAAGGTTCCGGGGAGCCGATATGGCCGAACGTGAAGTTCTTCAACGACGCGTACGATGATCAAGGGGTCGAACCGGGGTCGGAAGTGGCGTTTGAAGAGGAGCGGAGCGACCCAGGGTCGCCGCAGACCGGGGAGGAGTCTCCGCCGCAGACTCGGGATGATGGATCACAAGACTCGCAGACCGAAGAGGGGTCTCCGACGCCGACCCAGGACAATGGATCACAAGCCTCGCAGACCGAGGAGGAGTCTCCCACACCGGCGCAGGAGGGCGACCAAGGGCCATCTGCCGCGAGTGGCGGCGGCGGTGGCGGGGGAGGCAGTGCGCCGCCCCCGGAGCCGCCGGTGATTATCTTCGATGAGGGTTTCCCTGCGCAGGGGGAGCCCCATGACCCCATGGATCCGCTTGTGGTCCATGTTTCGGCCGAGCCTCGCGTGGAGTCCGTGGAGATGGATTTGGGGGGTCTGCTGCTGGACGTGGAGTTCGACGGGCAGACCGCGGTCCATACGCCCACCGAGCCGTTGCCGACGGGCAACCATTCCTTCATCGTGAACGCCACCAGTGAAGACGGGGTGCCCGCATCCGAGGGACGGACCCTCTTCATCCGAGCCGATCAGGGCGAAGAGCCGGAGCAGAAGGCTGAAGCGGATGACGCGCCCGGCGACGGCCTGGCGTTCCCCGAGGATCCGGGCGGCGACGACGAAGAGGCCGGCCAGGATGATGAACAGGATGAGGGAGCGCAGCGGCAGTCCCCGTTGGGACTGCTCGTGACCTTGCTGGCCCTGGGGGCGCTCGTGTTCGTGATCCGTGGGCGCCGCGCGGCGTGACGTCACGTCGAGGGGGAAAGGCGCCGGCCACGGTCCCACGGGCCAAGCGGGCCAAGCGGGCCAAGCGGGCCACTGGGTTCTGGCCATCCAGGGGTCGCCTTCGCCGCTGGCAGGCACGACCGTCAAGGCTTGCAATGTGGACAATGTTGGGGTTGCTGGATCCGGTTGAACAGTGGACACCTATGGAATCGAGCCGGTGTAGACTTGTGATACGCCTGCTTGTGCACATGTTCGTCCAAAGAAACCAAGATATCCCGTACATGCACAAGGAGTCCACGCACTGAATGATTATCCGATTGCTGGGTCCATGCGCGAACCGTTTGCACATTCATGCGGTAGCAGTCTGGGCCCGGTCGGCGCCCGGTGCAGGACGATGACCATGACGATTGTTTCCCTGTCGACCCCCGAAGTCCGCTCGCAGATCGATCTTGCCGACGAGGTGAGCTCGTGATCTTCCGGCGCGCTTTCTCGCTTGGTTTGGCCGTCTTGGTCTTGGGGTCGTTGGTTCCCGGCGGTGTTTTGTCCCAGTCCGACGACGTGGCCGAGCCCACGGCGGATTTTATGATCACGCAGGGTTCCTCGGGGGGCAACAAGCCGTTTGAGGCCTTCGATGCGGTCACGTTGGCGGCGTTCGACCTGGATGGTGATGGGGTCAAGGAGATCATCGCGCACAACGACAACAACAACCTCTATGTCTTCGACGGGGAGACGGGGGGTCTGATCGCGGAGCTGGTGACGGATCATCCGAAGGATTGGGGGGCGCGTGAGCTCGCGGGCCCTGCTGTGGGCGACGTGAACGGGAACGGGGTCATGGATATCGTGGTCACGAACAGTGCCGGATGGCTCACCGCGTTCGAGACCCAGGTGCCCAAAGACCCTGAAGGTGACCTGGGGTTCGAAAAACTCTGGGAGATCCGGATGGATCCCCGAGACCAGGACCCGGATTACCTGAAGAACCATCCCTGGGCGGAGTTCAACGGCCATCCGGGGTTGGACGGTTCGCCGTATCTGGCGGACGTCACGGGAAGCGGCGGGGATGAGATTTTCCTGCAGTTGGACGACATGCCGGGCCTTTATGCGCTCAACGGGGACGGCGAGGTCACATGGTGGACCAATTGGACGGAGGGTAACTCCAACCCCGTGGCCACGGACATCACGGGGGAGGGCGACATCCAGGTCATGTATCCTTCCGACGGGGGGCAGATCCTGGTCTTCGACGCCCAGTACAATTACAATATGTGCAAGTTCAACGCGCGAGACTATGGTGCGGACCCGGGCAGCATCAGTGTGGCACCCACGGTGGTGGACCTCACCGGGGACGGAGCCAAGGAGATCGTCTTCGGGGTGCGCCACGCCATCGAGGACGAGGACGACCCGGAATGGTACCTGAACCAGAGCGCGCACTATTTCGCACTCACCTCGGACTGCGAGCTGCTTTGGCACCAGAGCTGGGAATGGAGCAACCCGCACGTCCACATGCATCCGGTCCCGGTGGACGTAACGGGGAACGGGCAATTGGACGTGATTTTCCAGGATTGGAACACGGTGGGGCACAAGCCGGGCGACTGGCAGGAGACGGGGGATTCCAATCTGTTCGCCGTCGAAGGCCGCACGGGCAACGTGCTCTGGCAGCGGGAGACGGATTCGTACTGGTCGAACAAGAACCTCGCCGTGGCCGATGTGACCGGAGACGGGGAGGAGGAGATCCTCGTCGTGGAACCGCGCGGCGGCCAGGGCGGCGTGATGCTGTATGACCTGCATGGGAGCCGGAAGGGTTTCATCCAGGCGCCCAGTGGGTGGTCTGTGACGCGGGGGGCCGCCGTGAGCGATCTCGACGGGGACGGCAACCTGGACGTCATCGTGCCGGTCCACCGCGCCGCCAACGGCTGCACCCGGGATCTGGACGTGGGATGCCGCGAAGGGGCCCTCCAGGTCTACAAGACCTCGGGGAGCGGCGAGCCGACCTGGTCGGGCGTGAAGGCGTACAATCACCGGTTTGATGATGAACGCAAGTCCATGGTTCCACCGTCTCCCGACGTGGAGGTTTCCCAGGTGGAGGCCGAGCCGGGTCATTTGGCTCTTGATGTGTCCGCTGAAGCGAGCGTGGAAGGGGTCCATGTGCGCGTGCCGGGGACGCAGAGCTGGCAGCCCATCGAGCACGATGGCGGCGACCGGTTCGAGTCTTCGGTTGCGTTCGGACCGGCCCCGGGCGACGAGGTGCTCGCCCGGGTGTACTTGTCGGACGGCCGTCTCGCGTTCACCGAGTTCGTGGCCGATGGTGATCCGGTGATGTTGGAGGTCGCTGTTGTCGGCCCGGACTCCGAAGGCGTTGGCGGCGCACAAGTCATCGTGGAGAACGAGACGGAGACGGTCTGGAAGGGGACGGCGACCGCGGACGGGCTCGTCCGGATCGGTGTGCCTCCGGACAATTATTCCGTGAAGGCTGCGCAATCCGGCTACCGGGACGCATCGGAGCACGTCGTGGTGGGACCCGAAGGGGTCACGGAGGTGACCCTCGAGATGAGTCGGTCCTTCGGCGTCTGGATGGGTGTGGGGGCTTTCGCGCTCGCCCTGGCGGGTGCCGTGGTCGCCGGAGTCGTGTTCAAACGACGGAGGGCGATCCAGTAGGCGTTCGCTTCCTCTGCAGCGCAGGGGGCCTCAGACCAGGTTTTTGGTCCGTTTGTTGAATTCCACTTCGCGTCTCGATTCGTCTTCCCAGCGGATGGGCAGGAGTCGTGTTTTCGCCAGATGGACCGTGAAGGAGAACGCGGCGCCCTGGCCGGGACCTGCACTATGGGCCTCGATCTCGCCGCCGTGCAGGTCGATGATCCCTTTGCTGATGAAAAGGCCGAGACCGGCATGTCGGTAGTCGTCGCGGCTCGCGTGGAGCTGGCTGAACGGTTGGAAGAGCTGTCGCCTCTCTTCTTCAGTGAACCCGGGTCCTGTGTCTTGGATCGTCACTTGGGCGATCTGGTTCTTCTCTTCCACCCCCACCATGACGTTCCCCCCTGGGGGAGTGAACCGGATCGCGTTGTCGAGCAGGTTGGCGAGCACTTCCTTCAATCGGACCGCGTCGGCGTGGACCTGGGCTTCGGTCTTGGCGTGGCGCTCCAGTCGGACCCCGGCGGCCTTGGCCACCCCCTTGTAGTCGTCGACGGACTCTTCTATGATGGGTTCCAGGGGGACGCTCTCCATGCGCACGGGGAACCGTTCACTGTCCAGCTGGGCCACCTCGATCATGGCCTGGACCCGGTCAACCAGGCGCTCGATGTTCCGGCTCACCACCGCGAACGACTCTTGGAGGTCGTCGTCCAGGACCTTGGCGCGTTCTTGCAGGTGTCTCAGATGGATCAAGACGGGCGTCAGGGGCGTGTTCAGTTCATGACTGACCGAGTTGAGCAGGTCCTGCCGGGCTTTGCGGAGTTTGTCCTCGGTCGCGCCGGTCAAGCGGTTCCACGCTCCACGGTGACCTGGAAGAGGTTCGGGGTGTAGTAGGTCAGCAGGAGAAGCGTCGCACCGATGACAGAGAGCAAGCGGTAGGTCACTACAAGGATCGGAACCGCCGCCACGCCGAAGATCTGCGTCACCAGGGGGTTCAGGAGGATGATGAACACACTGAAGCCGATGAGCAATATGCGGTATTGTTGGATCGTGGACGGGACGCGTTTGTAGAGGGAGAGGTATCCCAGCAGGCCCAGAAGGGGAGGGATGAACAGGAGCACGAGGAGTCGCTCCGCGATGCCCAAACCGGGGGTCTCTTCGGCGTACACCAGTTCCACGTGACCCTGCTGCACGTCGAGTCCTACAGGTTGCTGGAAGTTGATCATGTACAGGAGCCCGATGGCGCTCAAGCCGTAAAAAATTGCAAGGGGGACCCATAACTTGTTCGGCCCGATGAACAAGTATGCGAAATAGTGGCTCAGGGCGAACAGCGCGAGCATGGCGAGCAGGACAATGAGTTGGTCCGTCGTCACGTGCAGCGCGAGATCGGGTTGCCAGAAGACATCGAGCAGGTTGACGGCGCCACGCACCGTCAGGGCGGCCCCGGCGCTGTACCACCACACGGAGAAGCTGAGGATCGGGAGGTATTCCTCCCCCGTGACCTTTTTCCGGCTGACCCTCAGGGCGATCGCCATCAACAGGATCCCCAGCAACAGGTTGAACAACCCGAGTAGGACATGAATCGTCTCGAATGCCACGATAGGTCTCGCGTGATTCTTCCCGCGCGTTCCGGTTTAAGGTTATGCGGACAACCGACGGACTGACGGATAGCATCACCAAATGACATGTCTGGTCTCCCTTGGTTGCTTAAGGGTTCCGGGCGGAGTCATTGCATGAACGGGCCACCGATTTGGCCCCGGGTACACGAAAACCATGAAGGTGGTCTCGACCCGCGATACGAGGAGTGGATTCGATCAGGTTCGCAGAAGAGACGGCGGGGATGACTCCCGCGAAATTTGTGGTCTTGCTGGTCCTTTCCACCATGGCCGTGGTGGCTGCGGTGATGGTCTTGGTCGATGAACCGAGCGAGGGGGAACAGGAGGCCCCCCGGATCGAGTTCGTGCGCAACGAGACCCGTGACCATGCCCGGGTGAACGTCACCACACAGAACGTGACTTGGGACCAGATCCAGATTCAGATGAGCGTGGACGGCAGGTTCATGTTGGGGCACGATGAGAACTCCACCATCGGCCAGCAAGCCGTGTTCGTATCCCCGGAAAATGCGAGTCGGGTCGAGGTGGGGGACCGTGTGAGGTTCTGCCTGGACGAGGGTGGAAAGGCCCTGAGCGTCACCTTCCGGGATACCAACTCGAGTCAGATCTTCGCGTCGGTGGAATTCAACGAAGTGGCGTCGTGTGAACAACCGGACGAGGAGGACGAGACCGAGTCGGAGAACGAGTCGGTCCCGGAAGAGACCCAGGATGAGGGCTCCGGGAACGAAAGCCGTGAAGGGGACGGCACGGAGACGGATCTTCCGGCTGCGCCACGCGAAGAAGAGACCGTCACGTAAGGGGCCAGGGGCCCATGCTTGTCCCATAAACTACTCCCTTTCTGGAAGCCGAACACAACACATGCGCATCACGCTGGTCTCTCCCTTTGACCCGGAGCCGCCTGCAGTACAAAGCGGGAAGGCCCAACGAGGCGGTGTGGAGCAGGTGTTCTCACACCTTTCACGCGCACTGGCGGAACGGGGCCATGACGTGACCTTGGTCTGTTCGACCGACGGCTTGCCGCGTCAAGCCTCCGAGAACGGCGTCCAGGTCGTTCGGGTCCGACGCAAAGGCACGTTGTGGGGCACGCCCGTGGTGAACCTCGCTTCGCGGGTCCCGCCGAGCTCCGACATCGTGCAGGTGGCCGCGACGTACCCGCTTACGACGCCGTCGGTCCTCCGGCGGGCCAAGGCGCTGGGGATCGCGTCCGTTCTGGATTTCCATTTTGAACCGGCCCCGCGTTCGGCCATGGGCCGCGCGGGTGGCATTGCCTATCAGCGGTTCGCGTTGAAGGATTACCGCCTGGCGGACACCGTGTTGGTCCGTTCGCGGGCCTACGCTCGGAGCATCCCGAGTCTGCGGCACATCCCGGAAGCCCAGTGGCGGGTGATCCCCAACGGCGTCGATCCGCGGCGCTTCCACAGCAACGGTCACCGGGGCCCCGGGGATTATCTGCTCTTCGTGGGACGACTGGTCCCGTACAAGGGGTTGGAGGTGTTGCTTCGCGCCTTGGCCAAGCGACCGGTGGACCTGCCGCTCCTTGTGGCCGGGGACGGCCCCTTGCGCAAGGACCTGGAGTCCCTGGCAAAGAGTCTCGGCGTTGACGCGCATTTCCTGGGCCGTGTGGAGGACGAGCGACTGCCCGGTCTGTATCAGGGGGCGCGCCTGACCGTGCTGCCCAGTGTGAACCGTCAGGAAGCCTTCGGCATTTCGCTGGTCGAAAGCATGGCGTGCGGCACACCCGTGGTGGCCTCGTCGCTTCCCGGTGTCCGGTCGGTGGCCCGGATGGGAGGTTCCGTGGCGCGCCCCGGAGACCCGGATTCCCTTGCGGATGCGATTCATCGTGCCATCGAACCCGGTCACTTGCCGCGCGGCCGCGAACTGGCCGACCGGGTCCATGAGTCCCATTCGTGGGATTCGATCACCAACCGGTTGGTCACGGTCTACAATCAGGTGCTGGAGACGCACCGCGTCTCGGCTTCAGGAGGGACACGTCATGCGCATACTCTCGGCGACCCCGTATTATGAGCCCGAAGGAGGCGGGTTGGAACGCTACGCGCACGAGATCCTCGCAAGGCTCGCCGCCCAGGGGCACGACGTGCTCGCCTTGGCGGCGACGCGCGGCCCGGCGCGTGATGAACAAAGGGACGGCGTGGAGGTCCGGCGTCGCAGACCCGCGTTCTTCCTCGGCAATTCACCCGTCGATCCGGCCTTGGTTGGCACGTTCCGACAAGCGCTGCGTTCGTTCACTCCGGACGTGGTCGTGGCGCACACGCCGGTGCCGTTCCCGGCCGAGATGGCGTTCCGGGCCGCCCGCACGGCCGGGGTCCCTTTCGTCCCCACCTACCATGCGGGCCGTCTGCGTGGCAGTTCCCCGTTCTTGGACGTCCTGGCCGACGTGGACCGTTGGACGTTGGAGCGTTCCATGCTCAACGGCAGCCAGTCCCTGATCGCCGTGGGTCCCTATGTGCGCGACCATGCGCTGCGCCGGCATCGCGACCGGGTCACCATCGTGCCTCCCGGCGTCGACACGGAGTTCTTCAGACCGGGGAGCGAGAAGGGGCACGATGGGCGGATCCTGTTTGTGGGGCCGCTTGCCTCGGGCTATCGCTGGAAGGGCGTCGACGTGCTCTGGGATGCCTTCAAGC
Organism: uncultured Halobacteriales archaeon; assembly: GCA_964452895.1. Classification (GTDB taxonomy): domain Archaea; phylum Thermoplasmatota; class E2; order JACPAO01; family JAHWKR01; genus CAYVRY01. Next base: position 1,293 of record CAYVRY010000024.1, on the reverse strand, counting down.
AGGTCCAGAAGCGGTTCCCGGAAGCGGAACTGGTCTTGGTGGGCGAGGGGCCGCGCCGCCGGGAGTTTCTTCGCAAGGCTCAGCGGGACGGCGTGCGCCTGCGCGCCCCGGGTCGCCTGAGCCTGAGTGCCCTGCGCGCCGAGTATCGTCAAGCCGGCATGGTGGTTCTGCCGAGTACGACGGACGCGGAGTCGTTCGGGATGGTGCTCGCCGAGGCGAACGCGTGTGGACGTCCCGTGGTGGCTTCCCGGGTGGGAGGGATCCCGGATTTCGTGCGCCACCGCGACAATGGTCTCCTAGTGGGTCCTCGCGCTCCCCGTGAGTTGGCCGACCGGGTCACCCAACTGCTCTTGGATCCGGACGAGGCCGCAAGGATGGGGGAGCAGGGCCGCAGGCGGGTGGTCCATGAGCATCACTGGGACTCTCTGGCCCTGCGCACGTCCAAGGTGCTCGAAGAGGCGGCGCAGGAGGGGCGCATGAACCCGGTTGCAGTCAGTGGCGGCCCCATGCGATGAGCACGGCGCGTGAACAACCAGGAACGGGAGCCGCCATGGGGGAGTATCCTGATGCGCCGCCGGTCATGTTCGGAGGAGCAAACATGTCCCACGGGTCCTAAGCAAAAATGTCCCAATAGTCCTTAGGGAAAGGAAGCCGATACGGACAGTTCTACTCCTGAATGGCACAGGCCGCGCAGGTGATGAGGTGATAAGATCAGGAACAACAAGATACGACATGAAAACCGGAAAACGAGGCCCTTGAACGCAGCGATTTTGGTGGCCGTCTTGACGGCTTTGGCGTTGACGGCTGTGCCGGCCGCAGTCGGACATGACGCAGGATTCTCGGATGATCACGGGATCCTGACGGCGGAAGGCAATCCAGGAGAATGCCGGGTTGATATCGAATGGAGAGAGAAGGATTTCAGGTTCGTCACATTCCGGCTCATCCTCGAGAATGGTACGATTGGGGCCGAGGACACGAAGAGTCTGGGCCCCGCGGAAAATCAAACCACCTGGTTGGAGGTCAGTCCGGAGGTTGCCCCACAGTCAGATCTGTTGGAGTTGGATTATACGAGGAGTGGTGGTGGGGGACAACACACTGCTCTAGCGGAAGTGGAACCGTTCGAGTGCGTGGACCATGGGGAAGCATGTCCGCCGGATGTTTCCTTGGGCGCCGTCGCGCATGACGACGAATCAGTGACCGTCGAGGCAGACGGATTGGACGGGGAGGCCGGACTGGAACGCGCCGTGGCCGGAACGGACGACTTCGAGCACGTCGCCACGCTCGACGAAGGCA
>CAYVRY010000023.1:0-21959 GCA_964452895.1 uncultured Halobacteriales archaeon | reverse complement strand
GGGCCTGATATTGACAAGCGTGACGCGTTGCGGGGCTACAAGGTCGAGTTCGTGGATGCGGACCGACCGATCATCCGACCGCACACCGGCTGCCCGGTCCTCTACCTGCGCGACGATGCGCCCGTGGTCGAACGGCACGTGTTCGGTTTCAGCCGGCGGTTCACGAGCTTCAACGCGCGCTCGGACCGGCTCCAAAGCGGAAAGATGTGGTCCCGGCTGTTCGGCAAGGAGCACGGTGTGGCGCCCGTGAGCTACATCCTCGAATGGGCGGACCTCGGGAAAGGAAAACGCCCGTACCGGATCGAGCGGGCCGACGGAGCCGCGATGGCCGTCCCCGCCCTCGTGGGGCCGTACTTCGAAGACCGCGAGAAACGCGCGTTCGCCCTCGTCACCGTCGAACCGAACGCGTTCGTGCGCAGGTTCCACAACCGCGTCATCGCGCAACTTGGCGACGAAGACATCGACACGTGGCTACGCCCGGGGGAAAACGAGCAGGAGGCCTTGTTGGGCTGCCTGCGACCCGGGGCGGAGGATGAGTTGGTCGCGTACCCTTTGGCCGAGGACGTCGGGAGCGCCCGATTTGATGATGTGTCGAAGCTGGAAGCGGTCGAAGAGGCGATCACGTGGAAGGATGTGGGGTGAGGCCGGTGATCAAGGAAACATCCGGCACGCAGGGCTGTCTGGCTGGAATTATGACCCATGAGCCCAGGAGCCGGGCATCCTGGGGGGAAAAACCGACGTATCAGGGTGGAGTTGATGATAAAACGTTCGATTGAAATGTGGACCATTTATACCCCCATAGAAGTTGAAGGATAAGGATTGCTGTCGGCAACAGGAGGGGCGGTTTTGAAACGACGTGATGGGTAACGAGATTGGAATATCAATATTCACAATGGTTTTTACTTTCGGTGGGGTCGTGAAATTTTATGAACACCAGCGGTATCCGTTTGGATGATCATGACGGAGCACCCTCAAGATCCGACGGGGAGTATTTTCACGGATTCTTCATCCGACGCCTTCACGGAACTTGTCCGATTGGGATCAGATGTAATCCTGCATCAGATGGAGGTTTCGCGGCAATACGACCGGAAATCCGGTCATTTGCTGACCCTCTCAGGCGGAGTCTTGGTCATTGCGGCTGCGGTCGCGGGCACACTGCCCGAGCGGACCACGACAGACGCAACCTCCATTGCGGGTTTGCATGTCGGTTTTGTATTTGTAGCGTTGGTGTTATCTTTTCTCTTTTCTTCAATCGCTTTTGTGAAATTCGCCGTCGCGTACGTGGGGGGAAGACAACATGAGGATAAGCTTGTAATTGGCTGGCAGCCAAAACGCTTGATCGACGCAGCGAAACGAAAGGCGAGCATGGATGAAATACGATTTTCCACACTAGTGGGAATGGAAATCTGGTACCAAGGGAACCAAGAAGTGCTCGATCGGAACACCCGACTCCGCCGAAAAGGCTTAATTTATCTTGCGCTTGGTGGCTTTTGTCTAGCCGCATCTCTTATATACACTGTGGGGGTTATTCCAGGATGAGCATTGTGGCCAAGAAAATCCATGGGCGATTTCACGGACGCATCTTCGACCCCGGTGCCGCGGTGGTCTCAAGTGGAAACTATCAGCCAAAACAGATTGAATTCCTTTGGGAAGATGGAGACCCTTCCCGACCGTCCGCTGAATGGCGACAGCACTTAGGAGTACGGAAGAAGCGTTGGTTCTGGCAGAAGCGGTGAATGCGACACCCCACAATCCGTTATGTGGGTGGGCGATCAAGACCGGCGCATGTTGGTGCACACACTGTGGCTGGTCGGTCCGGCTGACCGACTTCCTCCCTGCGGAAATTGCGGGCAAGGGCAGGAGACCACTTACAAGAAATGCTGAAAGCATGAACCCGTGAGCCCAAAAACTATATACGAAGCACTATGAATCACAAAACCGTGACCCTTCCCGCCGGCGTGGTCCGGGACGTCTTCGCCAAGCAGCACCCGGATCGGTTGCTCCACCTTCTTGCTGAGACGGATGAGCCGTTGCTTTACACCCACGCGAGGGAGGGGTTGGACCTCCACGCAGAGCAGTTTGCCCGAGCGCTTCGGTCACTTGAAAAATGGGGCCTCGTGCAACTGCGTGTGGTTCCCAAAAGAGAACGACCCGATGGACGGCGCCGAGTCCAGATCCAATTGACCGCATTGGGGCGGGCAGTCGTCCGACTACATGGGGCCGTGGATCGGGAATGGCAGAAAATCGCCCGAGAGGAAGGTCTTAACGACGGGGCATTGGCTTGAAGCATGGCGATTTTTATCCTTGGCCCCTCCCGGAATGATGGGGGTACAACCTCACAATTGGAACTCCGGCGGGCGCTGAAAAACACTTTACATGAAATTGGGACACGAGCGATCATCATGGAAGACCTGCGCCGGCAGACGACCCGGAACCATCTCACGCCTCGACGTCGACCCAGCGTACACCCACAAAGCGCGAGACGGGATTTCCAAAGAACTTCAGGTACCCCGCAATCGTCAGGCCGTCATCGCCACTTCGTGTGGATCCTTTCCGACGAAGTTCAGCGGCAAGGTGGTCTTGTGTCCTGGTAGGCGTTCTTCTGGTGGAAGTCCCATCGCATGGTATGGCCGACGGCGTATGGTTGCCATCAGGGCCAGGCCTCGAGTTTCGTGACGAAGGCCTTGCCTAACCCGGGCTGGGGATGGTTCTCCATGAACGCCCCCGGGGTGGTGGGGTAACCCTCGCGCCCGCTACCGGTCACATAAGGATGCCCGAAGAGGTCCACCGTGACGCCGTGCTCGGGGTTTAGTTTGCCGTATCCGCCGATTGTTGTACTGTACAGGACGCCGTTTGTACCAGCCTGGGAGGGATCGATCAGGGCCAGGAATGTCCTGGAGCCACCGGGGCCTTGGTTCTGCAATTCGTTCTTCTGGGGAAAATTCGCAGAACCCGTGGACCCCGCAACATAGACGAGTCCCTGGTCGTCGAGGGCGATCGCCCGTCCCGCGTCAGCGCCACTACCGCCGAGGAACGTGCTGTAGAGGAGGCTGCTTCCGTCCGGGCTGAACTTTGCGAGGAACGCCGACGTGAGCCCACCGGGAAAACTTCCCTGGAACGCATCCGGGGTCGTCACGAGTTCCTCACGAGCCGGGCCTGTGATATACGCCTGTCCGCTGTCGTCCACCGCGATCGCGACGATGCCCTTTGCATGGGTTGACGCATGCGAATTGAGGATGAAGTACGTGCTGTAGACGAGGCTCGCAGCACCGATCTGGCCGGGATCCAGTTTCGACACAAAGCCCGGATTCTTCCCTGGATAACCGGTCAGGTATGCCCCCGCCGTCGTGGGAAAGCCACTGCCTGTGTATCCCGCGACGTAGATGGCACCATCGGAATCCAGCACGATGGCTTGGCCTTGATTCGTGCCGGCGCTGCCCAAGTAGCTGCTGTAGGCCCCAGAGAGGGAGTTGAGCCCGCCAGCAGGGTCGAGCTTTGTGACAAAAACGGAGGAACCTCCGGGATTGGCCGTCTGGTAGGCAGCCGAGGTCGTCGGGAAGTCGGTGGAAAACGTCAAGCCCGTCATGTGGGCGTGTCCGAGAAGATCCACGGCGATCCCTCGGCCCACGTCATTGCCACTTCCCCCCAGGTAGGTGCTGTAGGCGAGGCCGGGCGTCAACAAGCCCGACGGGTCGAGCCTCGTCGCGAACCCTGAATGGGCGCCGCCGGGGTACGCGCCGATCAGGGCTCCAGCTGAGGTGGGAAAGTCCACCGAAGACGTCCACCCGGTGAGGTAGGCGTGGCCCAGTGGGTCCACGGCGATCCCCATGCCCACGTCCTCACCAGTCCCACCGATGTACGTGCTGTACAAGAGTGCGTCCCCAAGCGGGGTCAATTTCGAGACGAATGCGCTCCGGATGCCCGGCAGTGTGGGTTGGAAGGCGCCGGGAGAAGTCGGGAAATCCGTGGAGTCTGCGGTCCCGGTGATGTAGGCGTGGCCCAGGCTGTCCACGGCGATCGCCCGAGCAAGGTCTCGGACGTTGTCGGTTCCCGCCACGAACGTACTGTACACCAGTTCAATGGGCTCCGGGGGTGCGAGCTTCGTCACGAACGCGCTCTGGCCGCCGGGTTGGTTTTGAGCGAACGCCCCCAGTGTCGTGGGATAATCTTGTGCATCCGTCCAACCGGTGAGATAGGTGTCACCTTCCAGATCCACCGCGACCCCCCGCGCGACATCAGTCATGTTGCCTCCCAGGTAAGTGCTGTAGTCGAGCCCGGCCCCGTTTGGTTTGAGTTTCGTGACGAACGCATCGGGTCCACCGGCAAGGCTCGATTGATAGGCTTCCTTCGTGGGGAAATCCGAAGAACCCGTGACTCCGACCACATGGGCACTGTCGTCGAAGTCCACCGCGATACCGTACGCCAGGTCCGAGCCGGTCCCCCCCAGGTACGTGCTGTAGCCAAGCGCGTCGCCGGCGGGATCGATTTTGGTCACAAAGGCATCCTGCGAACCGGCCCGACTGGACTGGTAGGCGCCCTGCACGGGGAAGTCGGTCGACCGGGTGTACCCCGTGACGTAGGCGTTGTCGCCCCCGTCCACCGCGACCGCGAAGGCCCAGTCGATCCCGCTGCCACCCAGATAGGTGCTGTAGACAAGATCATCACCCGCACTGCTGAGTTTCGTGACGAAGGCGTCGGTGAAAGGCAACCCGTTATGACTGGACTGGAAGGCGTTCTTGGTCGGAAAATTGGATGAGACCGTGATGCCGGTCACATACGCGAATCCTGATACGTCCACCGCGATCGCCCGCGCCATTTCCACACCGGCCCCGCCAAGGTACGTACTGTATTCAAGAGCGTCGCCTAAGGTGTTCAGTTTCGTGATGAAGACGGCACCGTTTCCCGGCTTCGCACTCTGGAACGGATTCACCACTGGGTAATCAGGGCTCCACACCTCCCCCGTGACGTACGCGTTTTCGGCGTCATCCAACGCAATCCCGTAAGCGGCTTCCGTGCTGCTTCCCCCGATGTAGGTGCTGTATTCGAGGGCGTCACCCAGGGGGGACAGTTTCGTCACGAAGACATCCCAGTTCCCGGCGTTCGTGCCCTGGAACGCGTTCTGAATCGGAAAGTCCTGCGAGGCCGTGGCCCCGGTGACGTAGGCATGCCCGTCTGCGTCCACGGCGACCCCGTGCCCCCAGTCCAGGTTGCTGCCGCCGAGGTACGTGCTGTACAACAGCGTATTGCCGGTCGGATTGAGCTTGGAGACGAACACATTCGTGCTGCCCACAGGGCTCGGTTGGTATGGTAGAAACGTCGGAAAATCCGGGGATTTTGTGTTCCCGGTGACGTATGCGCTGCCGAGTTCGTCCACCGCGATGCCGTGCCCGCTGTCGTCCCCGGTTCCGCCGAGGTACGTGCTGTAGGCGAGCGCCACGGGGTCGATCACGAGTTGCCGGGCCGCGTCGTATTCGTCCACATGGAAACCCACCTCGTCTCCTTCAAGCATCTTGAACGCGCTCTCGATCTCGATGGGTCCCTCGCGGACGTCTTGGTACGTGTAGGGTGCGGGCAACTGCATGAGGCCGTTGCCTTCGTCCGTCAGGGCGAGGGCCCCGTCTTCGGTGATGGTTGTTTCGGTGCCTTCGAACACGAGGCGGACGCGGTCCGGGTCCGCGCCGGGGTCGACGAGGAAGTCGAACTGGACCGCCTTCTCATCGGTACCGTAGAATACGGCGTGGATGCCCGGCCAGAGGTCCTCGACGAGTACGCGGCCGTAGTGCGGCACGTCGGTAGTCCACTGGGACGGATCGTTGCCGATGAGGTAGTTGCTGCGTCCCTGATGGGGGTCCAGGGCGGTGATGGAGGGATCCGGTGCGGCGTCCTTGAAACCCATTCGGATGGTCTTTCCCGCGGCGCCGATGTCGGCTTGCTCGAGCGGAACCGGGGGTTCCATCGGAAGATCCGATGCATCGGGCCCGTCGAGTGCGCCGGATGGTTGCAGCACGAAGACGGCCTCAGTGGAGGTCAGGAAGAACGTGTACCCCGGGGTGCGCGTCTTGAAAGCGACGTCCGGGTGGTCCTGGCCTTCGTTCGGTTCAAAATAGAGCGGCAGTTCGCCGTAGGCCTGTTCGGCGGACTGCTCGTGGGCCACCGGTGATGCCACCACCGACTCGAAGGTGTCCTCCTGTTCGCCCACGGGGCCCAACGCGGGCACGCTGGCATTGCTGGCCATCAAGATCAAGAACACGCCGATACAGAGGGTCCTGTTGTGCATTTCGTCACGCTCCAAGACGCTTGGGCCGATCCGACTGACCGGGCCTGTCGCGCAGTCGATGGGGATGCCAGGCAAGTGGAGGATTTAAGCGACCGCAACGGACTCGTTGCATGATTCCTCCCTCCAACAAGTCCGTTGCAAGGGTTTTAGACAGGCAAGGGCGACTTTCGGCTCATGCATGGCCTCCTGGACATGTGGAAAAAACATAAGACCGGTCCGTCCTCTCAGCATCCCGTGGCAGGCGGCGTGAACATCAAGTACGATCAGCTCGAGGAGTACTTGAAGGCCTTGTCGCACGGTCGCCGGCTGGAACTGCTTCACCTGTTGCAGGTGCCGCGCTGCTTGCCGGACATCCGGTTGACCCCCGGCAAGCAGCGCGCGGGGGACGCACCCGATCGGCCCGTTTCCAGGCAGGCGGTGCAGCGTCACTTGGATACGTTGCTGGAGCTCGGCCTGGTGGTGGCCCATCCGGCCCAGGATGGACGTGCGAAGGAGTTCGTCGTGGACCGCCAACGGGTCTACCAGGTCTTGGAGGAGTTGCGGCGGGTGGGGATGCTCACGGCGGCCTCGTTCGTCTCGGACGACGTGACCGTGGAGGCAGGCCGGACACAGGCCCGGGTCCTTAAGCCGGGTCCGAAACTGGTGCTTGTGCACGGTTATGTGGAGGGAAAGGTGTATCCTTTGGCGCCCAGGGATCCCGAGGAGGAAGGTGGCTGGATGATCGGCCGCAAGCCGGACCTTTCGATAAGTCTGGATTATGATCCGTTTGTGAGCCTCGTCAACAGCGAAATCGTGCTGCGCGGCGATGGGTACCATGTGCAGGATCTGGGTACAAGCAAGAACGGGACGTGGTTGAACTGGCAACCGGTGGGCGCCGACGGCAGCAGGCTCAATCCGGGCGACGTGTTGGGCGTGGGGAGGAGCCTGCTTGTTTTCCAGGCGGAGTAGTTGCCTTCGAGGCCGTGATCGCAAGCAGCGCAATCCGCATGGCGTTGGCGTCCGGGTATCGGTCTACTGCCCGGGTCGCGAGCGCTTTCTGGACCACAGCGTTGAACGACTTTGAGACCCCGGGCGCGGGACTGGGCGGGGGGGCCTGCACGATCTTTGCGATCGCTTCCTCGTGGCTCAACCCGTGCAGTTTCAGATAGGGGCTGCCGGTGACGCCTTCACGAAGCGTGGCGGCGAGCCCATATTGGTCGGCCTGAGGTCGCGGGGCCAGCCCTCGGGCCTGTTCGGGGGCCATGTAACCGAAGGTTCCAACGGGCCCCCGGGTTCCGTCGCCGCCGATCGTGTCCCCGGAGACGATCGCCCGCGCCACCGTGAAGTCGCCGAGCTTTGCGCGGCCGTTCCCGTCGAGCAGGATGTTGCCAGGCTTGATGTCGCGGTGGATGATCCCTTGCTCGTGCAGAGCGCCCAATGCCAAGAGAACATCCGTCCCGAGATGGATGGCTTCCTGCTCGCTCAAGGGCCCGTGCTCGCGGAGCCTGTCCTGGAGGCTCCCGCCCGGCAGGTATTCCATGACGAGGTAGGCAGCACGTTGGCTCGTGGCGATATCATGAACGGCAACGATGTTCGGGTGTGACAATGCGCCCGCGTTCTCGGCTTCCCGTTGCATGACGCGCAAGGCCCGCTCGTCGCGGGCCTCTTCGGGCAGGAGCCGTTTCAGGGCCACGTCCCGTTTCATGTGGTGGTCGTGTGCGAGCCAGACCTCTGCAAAACCACCGCGGCCGAGCCGGCGCACGAGTCGGTACCGGCTGGCGACAAGGGCGCCCTCCTCCAGAGTCGGGTCCCTGTGGAACACGTCCGAGGCGATGATCTGCTGTTCCCGTGGCGAGAGACCAAGGCCTTCGCGCACGCGTCGCTCCGCTTCATCGAGGACGCCTGTTTGGTCGTGCAGGCCTTCTTCGAGGGCGAGGCGGTACGCGACGAGCCGGTCGGCGCTCGTGTGCGAGTCGTCAAGTGCCACGAGCAGGTCATGGTCGCGTTGGCTCAGTCCGAGCCGGTTGCGCATCACGCGCAGTTCGTCTTCGGCAGCGGGGCGGACTTGCCCGGTGGGGTCCTGTGCGGCGGCGAGGGCCCCCTTGTAGATGCGGACTCGCTCACGCAGCACCTCCGGGTCCTGAGGATCAAGAAGGATTCGACTGGTCACCCGGGCCGCCATGTTGTGGAGGGGCCCCACGCCGGTGGCGAACAGGGCGACCACGGGTACGGCTGCGAGCGTGCCGGTCAAAACTCCTGTGCGGCCGATCCCGAAGACGGAGAGGCTCGTGCCGAGGATGAGCGCGGCCACGGAGAGTCCCAGGAACCCTCCGGCGATCTTCGTGGTGTGTTCCCGTGCGGCCGGTGTGGTGCCACCGAGGTCGTACCGGAGGATCGCGACTGCGAGCAGGACCGCAAAGGCACCCCACCAGATGAACCGCGTGTTGCCCAATCCGGTCGCCGTGATGCCGAGGAGGGCGAGGGCGCTGCCACCGGTTACGTACACGTCGATGATCCCCGCGGTCAATGGGACCAACAGGACCCACCGCGCGGCGTGCCGGGTCCAACCGGTGAAGGGAGCTGGTATTCGCACGAAGGCGTAGACGAGCGCGAAAACCCCCAAAGTCCGGGGGATGTCGAGCACCACACCGGCCGGTTCGTATGGGTAGGTGAAGCCGCGCGACAATAACGCGCCGACGAAGAGCCCCGACGTGTGCAGAAGAAGCAGTCCGAAGGCGATGCCGACGGCGGCAGCACGCCGCCTCTCGAAGATAGGATGTGCCGGGGAGGCGGCGAACCGGCCCGCCATAACAAGAACAACGCCCCATACCAGGTAGGCTCCGGCGCTGTTCCAGACGTTCGGCCCTAGCGGTCCGTACCAGGGGGACCGCAGCCAGTCGACTTCCGGGGGCCGGGCAAAGTACAAGACCAAAAGGGCGATCGTGATGCCTGCGACGGCGGCCAGCAAATTGGTGCGCCAACGTGGTCGGGGTTGGCGCAGAAACAGGCAGTCCGCGATCAAGAGGCCGAGGAAGGCCTCCGGAAACTCGTAGATCGAGCCCACGCGGGACATCATGATGTGCTCCGGGCTGCCGGCGAGTGATTCCCGCGCGACCTGGAAAATGAGCCCGGACCCGGCATACAAGATCAACAAGGCCGCCATGGACCGGTTCAGCGTCTTCCCGGGTCGGGCGACGAGCACCCACCCGGCGAGCACCACGAAGACGAAGCTGACCGTGATATGGACCGGCACCATGCTCAAGGCAGGAGCCTCCTTGCTATAGGTCCCGGAGTCGGCCAACCCCCTGATCCACGCACCACGGCCGCTTGAAGCCGTAGGGGTTCCTATCCTTTTTGTCCCCCCATGGCAAGTAAACGGGTGGTGTAGCCCTTTCAAGCGCGTGGCATGCCCCGAATCGACGGGGACGACAACAACGTCGTCGGCAGGTCCCGGTGCGGCGATTCTATCAAGTGGCAACTACCAACCCGAACAAATCGAGTTCCTTTGGGGAAACGGCGACCCGTCTAACCGTTCGGCAAAGTGGCGCGCACGTCGCGAACGACGGCAACGTCGCCGGTTCTGGCAGAAGCGTTGAATGCGACCCTCCACAATCCGTTTTGTGGGTGCGCGATCAAGACTTGCTTTCGTCGGCCCTAACCAGCCAGGTCCACCCTCAGGACGGTACCTTCCCGCCCAACTCCTGATAGATCTGCAGAAGCGGGGTGGGCTTCGTCTTGTTCTTCTCCCGGGCCTGGTCGGCGTACCCCACCACGGCCTCGTCCAGGGTCTCCCGGCGGTGCTCATGGAAGATCCCGGTCCACATGGTGTCCGGGTCCATCGCATACCGCATCGCTTCCAGCACGTCGGAGGTGTCGTGGTCTTCGGGCAGCGGCTTCGCGGTGGTCCTCACCCGTTCGTAGGTGTCGAAGAACGTCAAGCAGGGGCTGAAGGCTTCCACGTACGCGAACCCGTCGTGCTCCATGCCCTTGATCAACAACTCGGTGAGGTCCTTGACCTGCGTGGACACGCCGCGTGCGACGAAGCTGCAGTGGTGCGCGAGCGCCGTGACCAGGGGATTGATCGGTTCGTCGTGGTTCGCCCACGGCGTCGTCTTCGTCACCATGCCCGTCCTGGACGTGGGGCTCGTCTGGCCCTTGGTCAACCCGTAGACCTCGTTGTTCATCACGAGGTAGAGCATGTTCGGGTTGCGGCGCACGGTGTGCGGGAAGTGGCCCATCCCGATGGCGAACCCGTCCCCGTCGCCGCCCGTGGCGATCACTTCCAACCCCGGGTTGGCGAGCTTGACCGCCTCCGCGGCGGGCAGCGAGCGGCCGTGCACCATGTGCAGACCGTAACTGTTCATGAAGTGGGGGAACCGACCGGAACAACCGATCCCGGAGATCACCGCCAGGTCCTTCGGCGGGACCTGTTTCCGCTCCAGCGCCTTCTGGAGCGCCATGAGGACACTGAAATCCCCGCAGCCCGGACACCAGATGGGCCGAAGACCCTTGTAATCCTGCAGCGTGTATTGTTGCTCGCTCAAGCCGTCACCTCCTTCATCTCGAGAACTTCCTTGGCACGTTTCATCACCATCTCCACAGGGAGCAGACCGCCGCGGGCAAAGGTCACCTTCTCGATCGGTACCCCGGTCTCCGCCGTGATGATGTGGGCCAGCTGGCCCTGGTAATTGCCTTCCGCGACGATGACCTTCTTCGCCTTCTTCAGCGCCTTCGTGGCCTTCGTGGGGAACGGCCAGGGAATCGTCACGACCATGCCGCCGACGTTCAACTCCTCGTCGTTCAAACGGTCCACCGCTTCACGCACGGACCCCGCGATCGCCCCCCAACCGACGATGAGGACGTCCGGGTCCGTCGGGCCCGTGGTGTAATGACCCGAAACGTTCTCCTGCAGGTCCTCCATCTTCGCGAAGCGTTTCCGGTTCATCGCCTCGTGGTTCGTGCCGTCATAGTTCGGCTTGCCGGTCTCATCGTGCTCCAGACCCTCGCAGACATACTGGCCGCCGGGGGTCCCCGGAACCGGGAACGGGGAAACGCCGTTTTCCGTGAACACGTAGCGCTTGAACCGCTCCTGCTTCTCCGGGTCCGGTTTAGCGAGAATGCGGTCCTCGACCTCGACGGTGGTCAGGTCCGGCAACGTGACCCGGTCCATGCGCGTGGCCAACGCGTTGTCCGCCAGCAGGACCACCGGGACCTGGTAACGCTCGGAAAGGTTGAACGCCTTCACGGTGAAATCGAAACACTCGCGCACGTTGCTCGGCGCGATCACCACGCGGGGCGTGTCCCCGTGGCCGCCGAACGCCGCGGTGAAGAGATCGCTCTGCTCGTACTTGGTGGGGAGACCCGTAGAGGGGCCCCCGCGCTGCAGGTCCGCGATCACCAGGGGGACCTCCGTGGTGGAGGCATGACCCAGAAGCTCCATCATGAGACTGAACCCAGGCCCGGACGTGGCCGTCATGGACTTCTTGCCCGCGAAGCTCGCACCGATGCAGTGGGCCAAGGCGCTCATCTCGTCCTCCGTCTGGACGGCACTCCCGCCCCAGGCAGGGAGTTCACGGGTGAGCGCTTCCAGGATTGCGGACGCCGGCGTGATCGGGTAACCTGCGAAGAAACGACAGCCGGCGGTGAGCGCACCGAGCACGATGCCGTCCCCGCCCGTCATCGCGTACGTGCCTTTGGTCCTGCCCGAGGAATCCATCCGGGTGAGCGCATAATCCATCTCGATGTCGGGAAGCGGCAACGTGAACGCGACCTTCGCCGCCTTCCGGTTCACCTCGACCACTTTCTCCCCCTTGTGCTTGAACTTCGCCGCCACGCTGTCCTCCACGTCGTCGGCGGGCAGACCCACGAGCCGGCAGAGCATCGCCGCGGCGAGCACGTTCTTGCTGCGCGGGCTGCCCACCTCCTCCTTGGCGATATTGGATAGACGGATCGGGAACAAGTGGACGTTATCCACTTCCGTGGGGGTCACGGCGTCTTCGTCGTAGAGGACCAACGACCCGCTGCGCAGGTCGTCCGTGTGCGTGTCGAAGCCCTCCTGATTGAACGCGACGAGGATGTCCACGCGGTCGCCCGGGGTCTCCAACGGATGTGCCGAAGACCGCACCTGATACCAGCAATGGCCCCCCTTGATCTCCGCGGGATAGGTCTGATAAGTGAGGATGGAGAATCCCTGTTCCACCAAAGTATCCGTGAGGATCTGTCCGGAGGAGACCACGCCCTCCCCGGATTCACCGGCCAGTCGAATCGTCGTCGTCTTGCGTTCATGCGCCGTCATGCGGAACCATCCAGATGGAGACTTTTACTCGTCGGGGCAGAGATGGGAGAAGCGAGCGGGACCTCCAGGTCGAGGACGCCGTTGGTCACCCGGACCACGGCCCGACCCGGATCCACGTCCACGGGGAACCGGATCACCCGGGCCTCCCGGTCCGGGTCGTCGCTGCGCCAGAGAACAAGGAGGTTCGTGCCGACATAATGGGCCAGCACCTCGCGCGGGAAAGTGACATCCAGTGTCACGAAAAGATGCCCGGCCGCGATCACGACGTCGGGCGGACTCTGCTCCGGGTCCACGCTCGCCGGGGGGTCTGCGGACCCATCCGCCGCTGATGGGCCTCCTGGCGGGGGGGCATGCGGTGGACCGGGGGGGGTGACTTGAGGCGTCATGGCGAGAGCACGGAGCCGGCCTTGGCGTCAACGACAAGCCGGGGGGTCCGCTCCCTAAGAAGAACATCGTCCCCCCTTCATAAATTAATGTGTAAATCTTGCTTTTTCAAACACCCCAGCGCAAGGGACGAGCATGTCAAGGCACCCATATCAAGTCAAGCCGTAACGCTGTCGTTGCCCAGGAGAGCGACCCTCTCGGCACGGCCCCTTGGTGTGCATCGGAAACTGGCTTAGTTTCCCTTTGAAACCGCAGGAATTGTTTGGATTGACCGCCTTTCCCCGGGTCGGCTCCATCCCCCTTTGACTTAAAAAACCCGAATCGGGGTCCCGCTGCGCGAACAAGGCGCCCGTAGCCCCGCTGCCGCGCGGCCCCATGACGAGGGCCGTGGGCGGGCGCCTGGCCGGCCCGTGCCCCCGCGCAAAGCGGCCCATGGGAGCAAGCGGTTCGGCCCCGCCTCCTCCCGCAAGCGGTTCGGCCCCGCCCCCGTCGGCGGGCGCGCAGAAACGATTTAAGCTCGCCCACCTCGACTTCGCCGTAGCGATGACCCGAAAGACCCTCCTCGTCGTCTCATTGGGCGTCCTCCTGGGCGCCCTCTGCGCCGGCTGCATCGAAGCACCCGGCGAGGACGACGACCCCACGGCCGGCCCTGAAAAATCGCAAGCCGAAACCGCAGCCCGGCTGCGGGACGACCTGGCGGGAATGCCGTGCGAACCTTCCTACACGCAAGGGGAAAGCTCCCCGATCTTCAAGGAGGTCTACCACATGGAGACCGATGACGTGCGCTACGGGGAAGTGGACGTCATCGACGACACGGACCACGTCGTCTTCTCACGCTACGGCGGCGGCGGCTTCGACATCCTCAACGTCTCCAACCCCTACGACCCGGAACACGTGGTGGGCTTCCCCATCGAAGAATCCTACTCCCTGGACATCAAGGTCTCCGGCGACGGAGACACCCTCTACTCGGGCGGCTTCGGCGCGATCACGATCGTGGACATCAGCGACCCGTACGAACCCGAGATCACCCGGAGCGTGACGTTCCCATCGCCGTACCCCGAGACCCAGGCGCAAGCGCACATGCTCCACGTGGCACAGATCGACGACCAAGAATACGTCTTCGCCGCCACCCAGTACGGACACGGCGTATTGATCTTCGAGGCCCATGGAGAACCCGGCGACGTGGACCTGGAATTCGTCACCGTGTTCGCCCCCGCCGTGGGCGGCCCGCTCGCCGCGCACGACATGATGGTGCACCACGACCCCGTGGAAGAAAAACCGATCCTTTGGGTGGCCAACGGGTTCGGCGGATTCATCGCCGCGGACGTGAGCGACCCCGCGCAAGGCGTACCCGTGTCCTACACCCCGGAACTCGACCCCTACCAAGGATACACGCACACGGTCTCCGTGACCCACTACGACGGGAAACGCTACGCGGTCACCATGGCGGAGCTCGGGGCGATGGCGCTGAAAGTGTACGACGTTACCGACATGACCACGCCCGTGTTGATCGCCACCTGGACCCTGGAAGAGACCGGCACCGCCACCCAACACAACACCCAGATCATGGGCGACTGGCTCTGGCTCGGCCACTACGAGAACGGCGTGGTGCTGTTCAACCTGAAACAGGAGATCGAAAACCTGAGTCTGCCCGCCTACAACCTGGGCGCCGTCCCCGTCATCGACTCGCTCACCCCGTACGGACAATACCTACCCAGTGACGGAAGCACCTGGGAGAGCGTCGTCGTCAACGGCGTCCATTGGACCACCTCCGGGGGGATCTACGCCACGCTCAACGGCTGCTTCGCCGCACCGGATGAAGAACTGCGGGCCTACGTGTGAGCCGGGCCAGGCCACATGCGCTCCCACGCGACCACAATCCCCTTGAGCCGCCACGCCATGGCCTGAGCATGGCCCGCTTCAAGGACAAACGCGTCGTGGTCACCGGCGTCGGCTCGGGGATCGGCAGCGCGGTGGCCGTACGCCTCGCCGATGAAGGCGCCCGCGTCGTCGTCAACGCAAGAGGCGAGGACCGCCTCGCCTCCCTGGTCGAAACGATCCACGGCCGCGGGGGCACCGCGCACGCCGTCACCGCGGATCTCATGGACGGCGAACAAGCCGCGCGCCTCGCCAAGGACTCCGCCGAGCGACTCGGCGGCAGCGCGCATGTGCTCATCAACGCCGTGGGCGCCTGGGCGACGAACGACCCGTTCAAACAAGAACCCGAAACGATCACGCGGATGCTCGATGGCAACCTGCGCACGATCATGAACACCACCCCGGCCTTCGCCCGGGCGATGAAAGACCAAGGCCATGGCGCCATCGTGAACATCGCCGCCGTCTACGGCACCCACGTGCCGAAAGACGGGCAATCGGTCTACAACGCCGCCAAGGCCGGTGTCGCCGCCTACACCCGGACCCTCGCCGCCGAACTCCTGCCCCACGGAGTGCGCGCCAACTGCGTACTCCCCGGCGGAACCGGCCACGACTACACGCCGGAGCGTGACCTTCACGATGTACGAAGACTCGGCAAAGACGCCATCGGCGCTCCCGAAGACGTGGCCAGCGCGATCCTCTATCTGGCCAGCGATGAAGCCGAGTGGATCACCGGAGCGGCGGTACCGGTGGACGGCGGCGCCAGCCTGCGCGGAAGATAAGACCGACCTTGCAATGACGACGCATACAAAGCTACCGGTTTGATAAGAACAACACGTGACGGATGCACCTTGGCCCCTAATCCGAGAACGGATCGGACTCCGCGGGCTTCTTGTCGCCCGGGCGCTTGAACCGCGGAGCCCGGATCACTTCCCCTCCCGTGCCGCGCTCATACCCCTCCAGCCCAACATTGTGCCCGAAGCCCCCCTTGCGCCGGCGACCCTGGCGTGGCTCCGGTTCATGAAGCGGCGCCACGTCCACCCAGGTCCCGTCGTCCTCGTCCGGCATCACGAGGGCCACCCGCTGCAACGTCAAGAGCATGTCGCCGGTGGGTGGGCCGCCAACCCGCACTTTCCGCCTGAGAACCGTACCTGCCGGGCCGGCCACACGGCCGCTTTGCGTCATTGCCGGCTCGCGTAGAACAGGTCCGGTGCCCGCGGGTCGTATTCGTCCCCCAGCTCGCGCACCGCCTGCAACGTCCTGCCCGCATGCGCGCGATACCCCCCCACTTCACGCGCAACGCGCTCGTCGTCCCAATCCAACAACGCGGCCATCTCCTGGGCCAACGCCTCCACCACGGGCAGACCCTGGTCCGCCTCCAAGCCCAACATGGTCCGTCGAAGAAGCACGTCGTCCACGGTCCGCGCCCCTTCCCGACGCACCACGAAGCGGACCTCCTCCCGCGTCAACCGCGACTTGCGGGCGACATGCCCCGTGGGACCCTCTTTCGCCACCTCCAACAACTCCCCCACGCGCGCCCCGTAGAGCGAGAACAACCGATCCACGTCGGAATCCGTGTGATGCGGCAGGATGCTCCCGAAGCGACGCAGAAGCTCCAACCGGTCGAACGGCTCCCCGCCGGGAAGCGGCGTCCGGTCCGTGGTGCTCCCCGACGCGACCCCCAGGTCCTTGGCCAACTGGTCCACGATGTCCGCCGCGATGTAGCGATAGGAAGTGATCTTGCCGCCCACCACGCTCACCATGTTCCGCGGGCCGCCGCGCTCGCCGTGACGCACCACAAGATGACGCCTGGACACCGCCCCCGCGGAACCCTTCGTCTTCGGGATCAAGGAACGAAGACCCGCCCAGGTAAGATGGACGTGCCGGGGGGACAACTCCAGTTCCAGGTTCGCGTTCGTCTCATCCAGCAGATACGCCACATCCTCCTTCGTGGCAAAGACCGCGTCGTTGGGCCCCGTGTAATCCGTATCCGTCGTCCCGATGATCGTGTAGGCGCCCCAAGGCACCAGGAAAACGATCCGTTCGTCCCCGCCCTGCAAGACGATCGCCTCGTCGGCCACCCGGTCCACCAGCAGATGCACGCCCTTGGTACGCCGCGTCAACGCCGGGTCCTTCATCCCGAGCCGACTGTCCACCTCCGTGACCCAGGGCCCACCCACGTTCAAGACAAAGCGCGCCGGGACCAGGCGCGCCTCCTGCGTGAAATGGTCCACAACGACCACCCCGGTCACCACATTGTCCTCCTGCGCCAACGACACGGCCGCGCTGTGGTTCCACGCCGAGCCGCGGTGACGCCACAGATCCACCACGTTCTCCATGACCAGGCGCTCGGGGAAGCGCACCTGCGCATCCCAGTACCGGTACGCGCCGCGCAACCCCGGACGATCGAGCACGGGTACACTGGAGACCACCTGGTCCCAGCGCAACCACTGATGACGGCCCAGGTTGCGACGGGCGAGAAAATCGTAGAGCCACAGACCCAGCTTCAACAGGACCCGACGTCGGCCCCGCCCCTTGACGATGGGGAACAGGAACGGCACCCGGTCCACCAGGTGGTCCGCGTTCTGCATCAATGTCGCGCGTTCGCGCAGCGCCTCACGCACCAAGGCAAAGTCATAATGCTCCAGATAACGCAACCCTCCGTGCACGAGTCGCGTGGAACGCGCCGTGGTGCCCCACGCGTAATCGTTCTTCTCCACCAATGCGACGCGCAGGCCGCGCAGCGCCGCATCCCGCGCCACGCCCGAGCCGATGATCCCACCTCCGATCACCACCAGGTCGAAAGGCTCCCCGCTCATCTGGGCATCATCCCGGGCCAAGGACGTCCTGACCCGATGGCCGGATTCACCTCGTCGGTATAGGGTTTGGCAAGGCGGACGCGCCGGGCCGCCTCAAACGGACCGGTCCCGTCGGACCACGAACTCACGGCCCTCGCGTTCTCCCTGCGTGATCACCTGCCGCAACAGATCCAGATCCTTCGTGAAGCGGGAAAGGCCCGTCGGCCGCAGCGGACGAAGAACATCCGTCCTGACCCCCTCCGGCGGGTTCTCGGCCAGACGGACCGAATCCATCACCATCTGATGATGCACGGAAGCCAGGCGTGCCAACTCCGGATGACGCCGCCCCAGGACCCAGGCCATGGTGCGCGACTCCGCACGGCGGAAACGCTCCGGCCGGTTCAAGACGAGGATGATCTCGCGATGACCGTCCCGCATCGCCCGTGCCACCGGCAACGGGTCCGCGACGCCACCGTCCACGAGTTCCACGCCGTCCACCACGATCGGGGGGCCCGTCAAGAACGGCAGCGCCATGGTCGCCTTCAAAGCGCTCAACGGGTCCACCTTTCGCAGGTCCAGATAACGTCCCCGCCCCGTGGTCGTCGCCGCCGTCACGATGGTCGGATGACCCAACTTGGCCACACGTTTGGAATCAAAGCCTTCCGTCGGGTAGACCTCGTCCACCAGGTAATCCAGATCCAGGAAAGGACCCCGCCGCAGCCCCGCCCGACGCCAATTCAGGATCAAGGGATCACGCGCATACTCGAACGTACGGGCGAACCCCTCGGGGAGCCCCTGGGAGTACCACGCACCCGCCGCGCCCCCCGCGCTCGTCCCGTAGACCGCGTCGATCTCCAGGCCCGCCTCATGGAACGCCACGAGAGCGCCGCACGCGTAGGCGCTGCGCATGCCGCCGCCGGCCACGATCAATGCGGGCACACTCCCAGCCAGAAAGACCTAAGAGATGAACCCACCGGCCACACGAAATCGTTATCCCGGAGACCGGAGTCCCAGCGGCTGTCCCCCGGGACCGGAGGAAATTGGCATGGCAGCGGACAACGTGAGCGAGTGGTATCACGCATGGCGCAACGGGATCGACGTCTATCATGACTGGCGCCGCGAGACACGGCTGATCCACCAGGCGCTGCTCATCGCAAGCTGGGTCGGCGTCATGGCGGTCCTGGCACAACTCCGGATCCCCCTGCCCTGGACCCCGGTCCCGTTCACCATGCAGGTCTTCGGGGTCCTTCTCGGGGCCGTCCTCCTGGGGACACGCAACGGCACGATCGCCCAGGTCGCCTACGTCGGGACCGGTGCGGCCGGCGTGCCGTGGTTCACGGGGTTCGCGGGCGGACTGAACTACATGATCACCTTGGGGACCGGCGGTTATCTTCTTGCATTCCCGGTCGCAAGCCTCGTCGTGGGCCTCCTCGTGCCCAGACTCACCCGACTCACTGCGCCCGGGGCCGCCACGGCGCTGATCACGCTGATCGCCATGCTCACGGGCGTCGCGATCATTTACCTCGGCGGATGGATCTGGCTCATGGCCGTCCTGCAGCTTGGTGCCGCCGATGCGTTCATCGCCGGAGTGGCCGGCTTCATCGCGTTCGACCTGGCCAAGGCGTTTCTTGCGACCCTCATCGCCTTGCCGTTCCTGCCACCAGCAAAGACGGCCTCCACGCCGCTTCCCAGGCCCATGGACGCGTGACGCGAGCCACGGGTCTTCCTGTCAATTGCGGGATGAATGCCAGATCGCCCCGACCAACATGAGCGGCCCCCCGAAGACCACATACTGGAGCATCGGGGTCAACACATAGAAACTGGAGACGAGCAGATAACCCCCCGTCCCGACCCAGACGACCACGTTCTTCTTCTTCCTGGAACCGAAAAAGGAAACGGCCGGCCAGACGAGGAAACTCAGAACGAGCACGATCTCGAACGGACCCAAAGGGAACCACTCATCGAGCGTGGTGGTCAAAGGCGTGATCCCCACAAGGACAAAACGCACCGACAAGGCGAGCGTGACCAAGAACGCGAGCGCGAAGAACAGGGACGGCCAGTTCTTCCGGCCCTTGCTCCGCGGCGGGCGGGGCGGCGCCGGTCGCCTGGGCGTCGTCTGCTGCGCCGGGGGCGACGGCCTGCGACGTGCCGGGGGTGGACCCCGTTGGGTCGGTGGACCCGGGGGGCGCTGGGCGGGGGCGCGGGGCGGGCTTCGTTTTGCAGGGGGCTGCGAAGGCGGCCGCTTGGCCGGTGCACCCGGGGGCGGCCCGCTCGCGGCGCGTCCAGTCACAACCACGGCAGTCGGCAGAACCTTAGATATTCTTTGCGACTCAAGCCCCA
Source organism: uncultured Halobacteriales archaeon (assembly GCA_964452895.1). Classification (GTDB taxonomy): domain Archaea; phylum Thermoplasmatota; class E2; order JACPAO01; family JAHWKR01; genus CAYVRY01. Next base: position 2,011 of record CAYVRY010000023.1, on the reverse strand, counting down.
AGTCCGTATATCCCGAAAAGGAGTCCTTGAACGCCTTCAACGGTCCGGCGCGTCAGGTCCCCGCCGCCGCTTCAGACGCTCGAGCTCCTTCTTCCACGCCGGCGGCCCCCCCGGCGTCTCCAGATTGCCCGGGATCCCCGCGAACCGCGGTTCGTTGACGAGTCGCTTGAACGGATCCCACCCGAGCGCGCCGTCGCCCAGGTTCGCATGACGGTCGCGACGGGAATCAAGCTCCACCTTGGAATCATTGAGATGCAGCGCCCTCAGGTGGTCCAGGCCCACCACGTCATCGAACACGTCGAACACCGCCTCGTACCCGGGTGCGGTGGCAAGGTCGTAGCCGGCCCCGAACGCGTGCTGCGTGTCGAAGCAGACCCCCATGTGCGCATCATCCACACGCTCGAGGATGCGTGCGACGTGCTCGAACGAGTAGCCCACGTTCGTGCCCTGTCCCGCCGTGTTCTCCACCAGGAGCATCGTGGGGTTGTCCTCCTCCTGGGCGAGCACGTCCTGCAACGTTTCAGCGATCCTCTTGATGCAGGCGTCCTCGCCGCTGCCCACGTGCGACCCCGGATGGAACACGAGGTAGCGGATCCCCAGGGCGTGGCAGCGCTGCATCTCGTCGATGAACGCGTCCCGGGACTTCTTGTGCATCTCCTCCTTCGGTGAGCCCAGGTTGATCAAATAGGAACTGTGCACGACCACCTGGTCGTAGCCTCGACCCTCACAGGCCGCACGGAACGCCTCCACCTGTTCGTCCGTGTACGGCTTCGCCTTCCATTGGCGTTGGTTCTTGGCGAAGATCTGGATCGTCTCCGCCTTGATCTCGGCGCCGTTTTGCGGGGCGTTCTGGACGCCACCGCCCGTGGAGACATGGGCTCCCAGGAGCATCAGCGCACCGAACCCCGCTTCGGCTATGAAGAATTCGGCGGGAGCCCGGGAAGCAGGAGCTCATGGTCGTGCGCGTTCTCGTCCCCCGTGAACATCAGGACGTCCAGACCCCGGCCGCGGTCCCCCGTGAAGACATGCCCGTTGTGATAGTAACTCGCCCAAACATCCGTCCCCGGAGGCTGGAACTGGTCAATCAACGTGGGCTGGGTCGGGTCGGAGAAATCCACGAGCGCCGTTCCTGCCTTGAAGAACGCCGCCACAAGGACGTCATGCCCCTCCACCACGTTGAAGTTGTGCGCCGTGCACGGGATGTCCGGGCCCTGGTGCGGCGGTGCAAAGTAACCCTCCATCTGCGGGTCCGTCTCATCCGAGATGTCGTAGAACCAGAGCGCGCCCAGTGGCGCCGTGCCGCCGTCGAAGCACCCCGGGCCGAGCGCACCCGTGAACTCGTCGCCCAGGATCAACGTGTCGCCGTCGGCCGTGGTCGTCGCGGAATGATGGATCGAGATGAGCGGATTGTGGATGGTGGAGACGATCTGTGGGGCCAAGGGGTCCGACAGGTCCCAGATCTGCGTCTCGTCGATGGCCGCGCAGACCGCCCGGTCGCGATGGGGTTCCGGCCAGATGTCATGGCAACCCAGGCTCACGGAATCCGGGGGGAACATGAACTCCTCGACCACCTTGGGGTCCTGCCAATCGGAGACGTCGATGATCTCCACGCGCCGGTGCTGCTCAAGGTTCTGATGCTCCGTGAACCGGGTGGGCAGGTTGTAGGCGCTGTTGTAGACGATCCCCGTGTCGTCGTACTGAGTGTGCGTGTGCGACCCGAACTCCAGGGCGAGTTGCGGACCCACCACCGGTGCCCAGGGGTCCGTGACGTCGATCAACCGGAGCCCCCCCGCCTGGTTGGCGTCGTCGCAAGTGTCATCCGTCTGGGACGAGATGGTCATCAGAAGCCGGTCCTCCAGATCGATGGTGCGCACGTGGATCCCCGTGCACTGGAGCTCCGCGGTCACCACCGGGCGGCCCGGGTCCGAGATGTCCACAATGAAAGCACCGCTGTTGCCGCTGAGATAAGCAAAGCCCTCGCGCAGCGTGAGCTCGTTCACGTTGCCCAGCT
>CAYVRY010000022.1:21754-23012 GCA_964452895.1 uncultured Halobacteriales archaeon | reverse complement strand
CATCTCTCCAGAGGGGTCCGGCCCGCGCAGACCCATTGACGTGACTTGCGCCTGAAGAAGATGAGCAGCGACGATCTGGACCAGGCCGTTCTGGACGTCCGAAGAGACCGCCGACAAGTCGGAAATCCGCTGATCCAGTCCGGCGTCCGGCTGATGCCCGTAATGATCGAAAAACGCATGCAAGGCTTGCGGCAGGGAATCGAACTCAGGCAACGAAGGCAATGTCTGCCCCGGCGCAGCACGAGGCTGGGATTCGAGGATCGACATGGCCCACTCCGTAGTGTGCGCTGCAGGGGCGGTCTCCAGCTGCCCCAGCATCGACACGTAGTCGAGCTCAGTGGACAACGAGCTTTGAGAACGTCCGGCCTGTGTGCCGTCAGGCTTCCAGTCCCGCAGACTTTCCAGCAGCGCGCCCATCCGGTCCGGGTCGTCCCCAAGCACCCCTTTCCATATGTCGAGTTCGGATCCTGGTGCACTCCCTTGCGCTGCCCCTTGCAAGTCCCCATGGTCATCATGGAGTTGCTCGATCGTCCGCCTCTGGGCGTCCAACAACGGTTTGATCCTCTCCATAATCTCCTCCGGGGCGGTGGCGACCGACTCGTCAAACGACATTGACAAGGAACTCGCCTCCCAGCCAATGTCCTGAAAGGGTCCAGAAAGCATTGATCGCAGAGTGTCTCCCTGCATATCGAACCCTCCGGGCCCATCCAGGGCCCCCGGCGTATCCTGGCTTCCCGGCACCTCGGCCCACGCGTTCCCGCCCAGGCCCGGATCGCCTTCGACCGCAACCAAGGAACCGCTGACGGCCGGGGCCAACAAACTTGCCAGCACAACCAGCACCACAATGCCCGACCTAGCCGGAATCTCGACCACCAAGGCTCACCAGATCTCCATGCGAGCGCGGACGGAAGAATCTTTCTATGGCATTCCATCGTTGTTCACAGGCGGGGCACGGTCCGTCTTTCGCCACTTTATGGAAAAAGAGTACAACCTATGTCCCACAAACCGAAAGGTCCCGTGGAGGTATTTTCCGTTCCGGGGCGAGCCAGCGTGGAGCCGTCTGGCCCCACAAAAAAATCGACTAGGTTAAATATCAATCATCTTACTGGTCCGGTTGCTTCCGATGGATTCGGGGCCGATGAGGTGGTGTCATGCGGAACCAATTTGACGTGGGTATGATCCTGTTGGTATTGGCGGTGGTATTGCTGGCCGCGATCGGTCCGGTGCAAGCCTCCCATTCGGAGACGAAATATTTCGG
>CAYVRY010000022.1:0-21654 GCA_964452895.1 uncultured Halobacteriales archaeon | reverse complement strand
TGCTGGCCGCGATCGGTCCGGTGCAAGCCTCCCATTCGGAGACGAAATATTTCGGCGGTGTCTACACGGGCCAGGTAATCTGCGACCGGGATGTCGGAGCCTGTGTGGGGGGAGCGACGTTCACCGCGCCCGATCAGATCCACAGTGGTTATTTCGAGCTGAGTGCCCAATTGGACACCAAGCTGATCACGAACGGAGGTGAAGGGGGCAGCATTGGTGGTCAATACCGGGTGAACCCCGGCGGATCCTGGATCACGTTTTGCGGGTGGGCCGATGGCCACGCCCCCTCGGATGTGACGGGCCTTGACGTGGAAATCCATTATGACACGAATTGCGACACCGTACCACCGGTCGCCGGCACGATCACGGTCAGCCAGTAGTAAACCCACAGGGTAGACTCATGGGCGGGCCTCCAGCGACCCGTATCAACGACACAAACGCTATGTAGCCCAAGGGGGAGTCACGGCCGTGGTAAACTTGTCGTGGAAACCGGGCCCCTGGATGATCGTAAGTACATTGACCCTCGTCGCCCTCGCCGGTTGCATCATGCCGGAGGACGGCATTGACGGGGCCATCGACGGACAAGGCCACTGGTCGCCCTATCAGACCCCCGCCGAGCCGGAACAGGATTTCTCCGACGCGATCGGCGTCGTTCATCCCCATGACGTGCGCCAGTTGCACACCGACCACTACGGCCTGGAACTGGTCGGCCATTCCGGCCTGCTGGACGGCCTGGAGCCCTACGTCTGGTCCGGCGGTTTCATCGAGGTGGACATCCAGGGAGATCTCGCCGTGGTGGCCTCGCTCACCGGCATGCGCGCGTTCACGCTCGTCGACATCTCGGACCTCAGTGACCCGCAGGTGCTGAGCCATTTCTACAGCGGCAACGACAATTGGGACGTGCGGCTCAGCGAGGACGGCAACCATGTCTTCGTCGGGTGCCAAGGCGACGGGCTCTATACGTACGCACCCCTGGGCGATTGTACCGACTACAGCGGGATCCCCGGGGTCCCACCCGGCAACGAAGACCAAGGCATCATCACCGTGGACATCACGGACCGGAGCAACCCGGAAGCGGTGTGCTGGACACCGAGCCAGTCCAACCACAACCTCTTCACCGCCACCCTGGACGACGGCACCACCGTGGTGGCCAATGATCGCACAGAGATCTTCGTCCTCCAAGAAGACGGTTGCCTGAGCAAGGTCGCCAATATCTCCGGCCGGCACGACGTGCACATCGCCCAGCACCCGGTCACCGACGAATGGCTCCTTTACAACGGGAACGACCGCATGAGCATCCACAACGTCGACGACCCATCCGATACATACCGGATCGGGACCCTGGACACCAACGGATTCTCCGGGGCAACGGGGTGGCACGAACAGACGCCCGCCCCGGCGGCCTTCGGCGAGGTGCACGTCACCATGGGCGGCGGGGAACGCTTCGGCGGGGAACCAGGCGTGGTCAGCGTGATCGACACCACGGACCCCGGGAATCCGAAAGTCACCGGGACCTGGCGCCTCCCCGTGGAGGCACCCCTCGACGATGACCGGTTCTTCGGCCAGACGTCCTACATGTTCAGTGAACACAACATGGGGGTCAACCAATGGGGCCAGGTCTGTATCGGGCATTACCACGCCGGGGTCTGGGTGATCGACGTCTCCACGCCGGAACGGATGCAGGAACCCGTCACACTCGCATACTATCAACCGAGCGAGATCGTCCCCGGAGCGGTCTCCACGATCCATCCGCTGGGCGGCGCCATGACCTCTTCCCCGTACGTGTGGGGATGCCAGTTCACCGACGACGGCCGGCATGTGGTGGTCGCCGACATGCACAGCGGCCTTTACATCCTGGAAGGGCACTGGTTCGAGAACAAAGTGTGAGAATTCCGGGCCCGCCGGGGACCGTTCAACCGGCCCTGGGTCCAGATTCGAGGGCCCTGGGTCCCACAGAACTGGGCATGGGAAGGAAGGAGAAAGGATGAGAGGGTGCCGACCCTGATCAGCTGGGCTCGATGAAACCATCCTGGTAGCCCCACGTCCACTCCAACAGCGGAATGTACACATGGGCGCTCGTCCCCGTGTCGTTGAAGTGGGCGACGCATGCGATCGCGTAGGACGCCTCCTCGGGCACGCGACCGGCCGCTTCAGCGGACCCCGAACCGGCCCCCACCCACTCATGTCCTTCATCGAAGAAATCGAGAATCAGAAGAGGTTCAAGACCCAACGTATCGTAGGGTCCGGGGTCTTCCGGTGGTTCATGCCAGGCACGGTAAAGGGTCCCCGCCTCGACCTTTATGTTACCCTGGTCGTCATTCTGGGCGAGGGTCTTTTGAAGATCGGGAACCTCGTAACCGGCACCCGTACCGGCACGGAACAGGCACTGGGCCCCAGTCCCCGTTTCGGCTTCGTTCGGTCCCTCCAGTACATCGATCTGCCGGAAGACGAAATCGTCGAGTTCTCCGTCGAACACGCCGAACATGACGGTGAACTCTTCGGCTTCTTCATAAGCATGAGTGTATGTGGCGGGCAGGTCGGAGCCCATCACCGGGTCGTTATCGTCTCCGACGTCCAGCATCCACAAGAGGTCGTCCCCGTCGGGGTCGTCCCCGTCCATCTGGAACGTGACGTTGAACGGGACCTGCCCCGTCGTGAAATCAGACGTCAAGACCGCGAGCGGTGGTCGGTTGACGGGCCCCTCGGTTCCGTTGATCGTCGCACCGTCTGACCCGTCGATCACGGTGATTTCATCCCCCGGATCCGGCTCTTCCACCGATTCCTGGGCGCCTTGTTCGCCGTCTTGTTCCTCGCCGTCCGCGCCATCGGCGTCTTCCCGTTGAGGAGCGATGTCGTCCAGGCAGCCTGCCAGCGCGGATGCGCTCAAAAGGACGCCCAACAGGACCACAGCCAGAGCGGAAGATCTCATGATCCCTTGACACCGACGCTTCATCCACGCTTCCGATGAGGCCGGTGGAAAACGGACTCTCGACAAGTCTTGGGATGGCATCCGCACGGATCTTGTGGCCTTCACCAGGGCGGGGTCATGGGTCTGCGTGTTGGTTTCTGATCGGATTCGGTCATTTCGTTGCATGAAGTATCCCTCTTTGACCAACAGAACCGGGGGTATGATAATAAGATGAGCAGGCAAACAACTGCCTGTGCAGGACGGCGGTCGCCGTCACCTCATCTGGAATCCGGAAGGGGGGCCATGGATCAGGCCAGTCGGGGCTGACTCGGCACTGCGGGGCTTCAACGCGCTGGTGGGAGCCGGAGACAGGTCATCCTGATTTGTCCAGGAATCTCCGGATCCGTTTCTTCGCCTCCGGGTCCTCGAAGACCTCCATGAACAGGTCCACCTCGCGGGCCAACCCCTCGGAGAGCGGCGTCTCCCAGGCAACCTGCAGCGCCTTCTTCGCCGCGGCGAGCGCCATCGGGCTTTTCCTGGCCAATGTCTTCGCCAGTTCCTCCACACGCGCGTGCAGCGCTGGCTGCGCGACCACTTCCTCGACGAGGCCCACCCGGTACGCCTCGTCCGCCGTCAAAAGCTCGCCGGTGAGCACCATCCGCATGGCCCGACCATACCCCACCAGGCGCGGCAAGCGCTGCGTCCCGCCCGCACCGGGGATCAGACCCAGGTTCGTCTCCGGTTGACCCATCTTCGCCTTCGAGCCCGCCACGCGCAGGTCGCACGCCATCATCAACTCCCCACCCGCCCCCAACGCGTACCCGTTCACGCATGCGATCACCGGCCCCGGGAACGTCGTGATCGCCTCATAGATGTGCGGCGGCGAGATGAACTCACGCTGCTTCGCCGGTGAACGTCCCAGCATCTCCTTCAGGTCCGCGCCCGCTGCGAAACTCTTGCCGACCCCCGAGACCACCACCACCCGGACCGATTCATCCTCCCGCCAGGTGTCCAAGACCGCCATGATCCCGTCGCGCGTCGGCGTGCTCAACGCGTTGCGCTGCGTGGGGCGATGGATCACCAGGTATCCGACCCCGTCCGCGACGCGGGTGCGTACGGGGGGTTCGTCGCCATCCTGCTCGTCGGGGGGCCAACGGGCCTCCGCCGTTACCATCGCCATCCCGTTCGCGCAAGACGCCCGCCTTGATGAACCCCACCCCGTCGTTCAACGGAGGCGGTCAACCCTTCGCCTGCTTCCCGTACTCATAGAACCCTGCCCCCGATTTCTTCCCCAGCCGACCGTCCGCCACGAGCCTCTTCAACACGTCCGGCGGCGCGTACTGCTCACCGCCCAATTCCTCGTGCAGGTACTGCGAGATCTCCAGGCGCACGTCCAACCCCACCAGATCCGACAATTCGAACGGCCCCATGGGATGCCCATAACCCAGGCGCAACGCGGTGTCGATGTCCTCGGCGCTCGCCACCCCCTGCTCCAGCATCCGCATCGCCTCGTTGCCCAGGACGATCCCCAACCGGGACGTGGCGAACCCCGGCACGTCCTTGACCACGATGGCCGATTTGCCCAACCGCTCGCCGAAGGCCACCGCCAGATCGACCACCTCCGGCTCGGTGGCCTCCGTCCTGATCACCTCCACAAGCCGCATGATATGGACGGGGTTGAAAAAATGCAGACCCACCACGTGGCCCGGGCGGTCTGTGGCGGATGCGATCTGGGTCACCTTCAGGCTCGACGTGTTCGTCGCGAGCACCGCGCCTTCCGGAAGCACCGCGTCCGCCGTCTGGAACACCTTCTTCTTCAACTCCATGCGTTCCGGGACCGCCTCGATCATCATGTGCGCGCCGTGCAGCGCCTTCTCCAGGTCCGTGTCCCCCTGCAGGTTCGCCAGCGCGCGCTTGCGCACCGAATCCTCCACCTTGCCCTTTTCTACGCCCTTGTCCAGGTTGTCGCGCACATGCTGGATCGCCTTCTCCAACTGCTCCTTCGAGACGTCCACGAGCCGGGTCTGGCAACCCGCCATCGCGCACACCTGCGCGATTCCGTGGCCCATGGTCCCGGCGCCCACCACGACCACGGTCTCGATCCTCCTTGCGGACTCGACCATCGGCCTCCGCGAAACGCAGGGACCACAAGAATGTATGGCCGCGAAAACGGGTCCCACAACGGGCCGTCCTGCTCACGGATGCACCCAACGCCACCTTCTCGGGCAACAACATCCACGAAAACGACTTCGGCCTGGACAACACAGGAAATGCTGACTAGACGGGCGCCCGGGGCGACTGGTGGGGCTGCTCCGGGGTGCCCGGCCGAACCGGGTCGTTGGAATCCGGATGGACGGGTAGACTTGTCTACCACATCCTCCTTCGATTGAGGATCATGAAAAGACCACAGATGTGCGGCTCGAGGACAAACGCGGCAATGGACTCTTAATGCGGGATTCCCCTCGTAGCAGCGATGGCCTCACGAAGCACGAACCGCCGTTGGACGGCCCTATTGTCGACCACAATGGTCGCATTGATCGTCAGCGTCTCTTTGCTGGCGAGTTCGGCCATTGTGGGTGCAAACGACGAGCCCGATTGTGTGCTGGACGATCCATCGTGCATCCTGGACCCCGACGACCCGTGGGACCCGGAGTGCGACGACCTCCTGCAACAGCACCCGTGCACGCAGTGGGTGACACGTTGGAACGGAGCCGGCATGGGACGGGGCCCAGAAGGGCGGGAGCCGGAAATGAAGGACGTTGCGACCGATTCGGCATTGTCGCCGGATGAGCGGGTGCTCGTCGTGACCGGCGAGAGTGAGACATCCGAGCAGGATCCGGTCGCCGTCGTGGTCGCGTTCGACACCACGGACGCCTCGGTCTTGTGGGTCCATGTCCACGAAGGCGGGCAAGAGGGGGTATGGCGCGCGGACGCGCTCACAATGGCGCCGGACGGCGAGCGGGTGTTCGTGGCGATGAACCCACCGAGCACGACGGAGGGAGGTTTGGTCCAGTCGTTGGATCTGGGAACGGGAAATCTGGAATGGAGCCTCGACCTGGGTCCGGGCGCACGGGTGAGTGACCTGACCCAGAGCCCGGCCGGCAACCTGCTGTACGTGGCGGGAGGGCTGGAAACGGGGACGCCGGAAGCCGCAGAGTCCGACGCGTTCATCGCAGCCCTGGACGTGCAAACCGGAGACCGGGTGTGGCAAAACGTCGCCTCATTGGGTGAAGGATCCGATGACATGCTGACAAAACTCGCCGCGGACGACGAGCGGGTCTACGCGGCCGGCGGGCGCAAGATCATTGACGGCGAGCACGAATACCTGGTGCTCTCGTACGACGCCTCCGGAGAAGACCCATGGGTGTACCGCGCACCCGGAACGGACACGATCATCTCCTACGCCGCCGACATCGTCTCGGGAAAAGACCACGTGTACGCCACCGGGACCCGGTTCACCGACGACGCACCAGCCGATCACCTCTTCGTGTTCACCGTCTCGCTGCAAAAGAGCGACGGCGACCCCCAGTGGGAAGCCTCATGGACGCAGCAACGGGACCAGGGCCAGAGAGTCGTTCTCGGGCCCGATGAAAAGACGCTCTTCGTCGCGGGTCGCAGCGACGATTTCTGGTTGACCATGGCCTACGACACAAGCGACGGGGCGCTGCTCTGGGACGCGGTGTATCAGGCGGGAAAAGACCACGACCCGTCGGACATCCTGGTTGACCCCACCCGCAACCGGGTCTACGTGGCCGGGGCAGCGTTCCATGAAGCCCCCATGCGCTACGCCTTCGTGCGTGGCGTCGACGGCGTGACCATCGCCTATGACGCCCGGTCCGGTGAAAGGCAATGGATCCGGTCCTATGACGGCCCCGGGCACAACTTCGATGCGCACGTCGGGATCCATCTCGTGGACCGGGGCAACCGGTTGCTCGCCGCAGGATATGGCTGGGGAGACACCTCGGCGGACGCCCTCATGGAAAGCCTCACCTCCGAGAACCCGTTGACCTATGAACCCCGGGAATCCTCCCATAATGATGTGCACCTGGTGTCCTACCTGCTGGAAGACGATGCAGGCCGCCTCCATGCCGGGGGACCCAGCTACGAGCCCCTCGTGGCATCCGACCACCCCAACCGCTAAGACCTGAGCCTCTTTGGGAGCCTTATGGTGCAACCCGTGGCCTGGCCCGGTCTCCTTCCCCTGTTACATCACAATCCCGAGTTCGCGGCGAACGCAGAAGGCGTGCGCGGTTTTCTCGGCCAGACCTGGGTGCACCAGTTCAGCGTGATGTTGCACACCTCCGGGGCCCTGCTGATCGCCGGCGCGTTGTTGGCCGTGATCCTCATGAGCCACCGCGCCCGCCATGCAACCGACCTCGGGTCGGCGATCGCGTTGCGCGGACGGACCTTGCCCTGGGCCCGCGGTCTGCTCGTCGCCGGCTGGGCGTTGAACCTGCTGGGCGGCTCCATGCGGCTTTTCGAACCGGACCATCCCACCCTCGGCGAGATCGACACGGTCACCTGGGTGCAGGTCCTCCTCCTGAAACACATCGCGATCCTGGTGGCCCTGTTGGCCAGCCTGGTCGCCGTGGAATGGGCGCCGCGCATCTGGCATCGACTCTCCCAGCAAGCCGCATTCCTCGGGATCATCCTGGTCTTCGTCTCCGCGATCCTCGGCGGCGTCTCCACCGGGTTGCCCGTGCCCGCCGATGAAATGTTCATGCGGCCCTCCTCCGCCGGTGTTCCGTCTGCCCCGCCCGGGGAACACGTGGTGGACTACTGGAACACCAGCGACGAACAGGTCATCGGGACGCCGTTCGAGCCGTATCACAAGGAGTTCCCTTTCCCCGTGGACCACTGGGCGTTCAACATGAGCGCGCGCATCGAATGGGGAATGGACCAATCCGAGTTCCGGGCCCACCTGGTGGACCCCAACGGCGACACCGCGCAGCATCTGGACCCGGGCCCCACGTGGGCACAGGCGAGAGTGAACGTGAACCTCTACCCCGGTACGTGGATCCTGGTCGTCGAATCGGAACAAGCCCTCAACGAGAACGTGGACGTCTTCATCGAGACCGACGCAGGCACAAGCGGTACACGCATCCTCGAGGACACGGTGACCGTCGGCCGCGACGACTTCCTGGAGCTGAACTTCTGGATGGACCCGGACGACGACTTCCACTACGACTGGAGCGTCCCCGACGCCCACGGGCCCGTGTACTGGGACATCCACACCCATCCCGACGACGAAGTGCGATACCACGAAAGGGGAGAGGCCTTCCAGGCCGACGGCCATTTCACCGCCGGGAACGAACAGATCTACAGCATCCTCTGGGCCCCGACGGGAGACCAGTCCTTCACGATCAGTTACCGCGTCGAAGGGGACTTCCGGTTGCACAGCATCTACGGCTGAAGGCTCGGCCCGCCCAGCCACCGGTGGCTTTGTAACGTCATCCCGCCTGCAGCCTGATGAACATGCCCGCCCCCGAGGTCACCCCGAACACGGACTGGCGCGTCGAAGACGGCATCGGTTGGCTCACGATCACCCGGCCCCGGGTCCTCAACGCGATCGACCCGAAGATGCTCGCCGAGTTCACGCACCACTTCACGGAGTCCGCCATGGAGGACGACGTGCGAGTCGTGGTGCTCACCGGCCAAGGGAAGACGTTCAGCGCCGGCGGCGACCTGAACGTCATGAAGGAATCCATGGGCAACGCCGACGAAGTCCGGAGCCGGCTGCGAAGCGGGCTCGAACGCGCCGTGGGCGCGATCTGGGACCTGGAGAAACCCGTCGTCGCCTGCGTCAACGGCACCGCATACGGCGCCGGCATGAACCTCGCACTCGCGTGCGACCTGGTGATCGCTTCCCGTGAAGCCCACTTCCAACAGACCTTCATCAAGGTCGGACTCGGTCCGGACACGGGCGGTTCGTGGCTCCTGCCGCGCATCGTGGGCATGCACCGCGCCAAGGAACTGCTCTTCTTCGGCGACACACTCAGCGCCAAGGACGCCCGCGAACTGGGCATGGTGAACCACGTCGTCGAACACGACGACCTGATCCCGTGGACTACGGAGTACGCCAAACGGCTCGCGCAAGCCTCCACGAAAGCGATCGGGCTCACCAAGCGCGCCGTGAACCGGTCGTTCACGTCCACACTCAAGGAAGCCCTCGAATCGGAAGCGCACATGCAGGCGCAGCTGACCACGACGAAGGAACACCGGGAATCCGTGGAGGCGTTTTTCAACCGGCGGAAAAAGAGTGAATGACGCAAGAATGGCAGGTGGGTACGTTCGGGGGACTGTTAGTACCCGCTTTCAGACGATGCAGTAGACGATCTTCGGGTTGCCGCTTTGGACCGCACTGTACTCTTCCACCACTCTATAGGTGTGCAGACCTGGTTCCATGGAAGCCAACACCCCCCCATACCAGTCAGGGGGACTTGCACTCTGACCTGATGTGTCCGCCTTGAACTCCCAGTCCGGCCCGGCAGGGAAATCAAACCCGTACTCAGCAATCCGAAGCGATCCCCCGCCCCCATGGTACCCTCCAAAGAGGGCAGAACCTGCAGGCACATCGATCGGCCATTGTGCGTCCAGGATTATGCTGGTCGTTAGTAGTGTCTGGATCAAGAGCGGGCTTTCCAATTCGCTGGGTTCGGTCACGGTGCATCCCGAAGAATACAATGGCGGTTCTTCCAGAGTCAATCCAGGAGGTATCTTCAGGTCGATCTCCAATTCGGATGAGTAAGGGACCGCGAACCAGAACCGCCACTGGCCTGGTTCCAATACGAGAGGCTCCGGGAGCTCGAAGGCAATGCTGTAACTACCGGAAGTGCCATAAATGGCCCCAAAAACAGGATTTTGAGGGTCCTCTATCTTCTGGTTGATTTCGATCCCGCCTTGGTTGACACTCACACTGGCGTATTCCACGACAAAGCTCGAAACCGAGAACATCTCCGGCCACGGGTCTTTTTCATTCCAGATCGAGAACATCCTGGAAAAGGATTCATCGTCCTCCCAGTCGATCTGCCCTTTTAGCGTCCACGCCATGCGGCCGAGATCCACGGGTTGTGAATTGTTGATGCGCAACGCGATCTGGTCGCCTTCGACAATTCCGCGCAAAGCCTCGTCCTCGTATCGGAACTCGCCCCCATCGGCCGCGTAAGACCAGCCTTCATCAAGACGAAGGTCCATTGATTCTCCCTCATCTATCGAAGGCGCGGATGGAGCTAGGCAACCAGAGAAAATCACGGATGCAGCCAAAAAGAGCCCAATCGAGGCACGAGATGGACCACGCATAGACCCCAAAGTGCCAAGCGGCATATATATATATCTGTGTCGTCACGGGGCAGGCCGGCAGCGCCGGCAGGAAACCAAAATGATGAGAACCGCAATCGTATCGGCCCTACTCGTACTTCCCCTGTTCTCTTTCCCGACGGCAGTCGCCGATGACCTACCGGACCCCGAAGAACTGCCCAATTCCTGTCTGGCTCTGACCATTGCCGAGGAGCAATGGCACCCTCAGCGAGGAATCGTGGACTTCGATTCAGAGAAGCTCCCAGACGGCTGCGTGATTTGGCACATCTGGCAACGAGTCGGCACCGCACCGAACAGCGATGGTGAATGGCGGTACTACTATTACAAGGTCGAGCAAAGCGCGGTCGTGTGTTGCTGACCTGAAGTCCCATCCCGCTCGGCAACATCAGTTGTGAGCAGAGGCAAAAACGCCTCCTTAACCAAGGCCACCTGCGCGATGTCCGGTTTGGCCTGAAATAAGGCGCCGAACCTACAGAATCTTCATAAACCCTCCATCTCCCTGCGCCCTTATGCGCGGTGTACCTCTCTTCGCGGTGGGACTGCTCGTCGTCATGGTGTTCGCAGGTTGCCTCGGCGGCGATGGACCGGACCCTTCAGACGGCCCGGACGCGGTCCTGGACGACCTTTCCGAAGCCCGCTTCGACGTGCTGCCCGGTGAGTCCGTGTGGATCCCCGCCTCAGAGGACGGGACGCAGCTTCACACCCGGCTCTTCCTGCCGGATGTGGATGGAGACTCCTGGGAAGCCCCCACGATCCTCGTCATGTCCCCCTATTTCGGGGCCGCCAGCCGCGAAGACACCCTCGACCATTCCAGCCGACCCGCCTCACCGGTGTTCCATTGGCTGATCGACCACTTCGTCCCGCGGGGATACAGCGTCGCGTTCTCCGACGTGCGCGGCACGGGCGACTCCGGCGGCTGCCTGGAACAGACCGCCGAGAAGCAACGCCAGGACGGCTACGACGTGATCGAATGGCTCGCGGCGCAGGACTGGTCGAACGGCCGTGTCGGGATGTACGGGATCAGCTACGACGGCGAGACGCAGCAAGGGAGCGCGATCACGACCCCGCCCAGCCTGAAAACGATCATCCCCATCGCCTCCGTGAGCGGGCAATACGAATGGAACTTCTACGACGGCGTCCCGTTCACCCTGCACACGCTCTCCGGCAACGCGGTCTACATGGCCACCGGGGGGATCCAACCGCCCACCAGCCCGGAGGGCCTCCTGGGTTACCCCACCCGCTTCGACTGCCATCCGTTCATGCTCGCGCAAGCCGCCCATCGCGACGGCGACTGGGACGACTACTGGGACGTGCGTGAATTCCGACCTCATGTGGAGAACATCGAGGCATCCGTCCTGTACGTCCACGGGCTGCAGGACTGGAACGTTCGGCAAGTAGCCATCCGGGACTGGTACGAGGCGATCCCCAGCGAGAAACGCGCCGTGTTCGGTCAATGGGCGCACAACTGGCCGGACAACAACTACTACGAGGACGAATGGTCCCGACAGGACTGGCAGGAGATCGTGCACAAATGGTTCGACCATTACCTTCTGGAACTGGACAACGGGATCCTGGAGGAGATGCCCCCCGTGCAGATCCAGGACTCCCAAGGGGCATGGCGCAGCGAAGAGACCTACCCGCCCACCGACTCCGAAGACCTCGTCCTCCATTTCGGTGACGGAGAACTCACCCAGGAACCTCAGGAACCAGACGATCCGCTTCTTTTCCGCGAGAACGACGAAGCGTTCCTGCGCAACAACGAATTGCCGGTGGACGACGTGGACAGCGGGGAATACAAGACCGAACTCGTCTTCGTCTCCGAAGCCCTGGACCAGACCTACCACGTCTCCGGCTGGCCGGTCATCGAGATGGACGTCTCCTTGCACGACGGACTTTACCCGCACCCGGGCAGCGAAACGGACGCCCATTTCGCGGCGAACCTCTACCGGATCGACGCGGACGGGGAAGAAAGCTGGTACAACGCCGGATACCTCAGCGCCCGCCACCGCGACGGCGTCGACAACCCGGCCCCCGTACCCAAGGACGAAACGATCACCTACACCCTGCGCTTCCACCCCGAAGACACCGTGCTCGAAAAAGGCGACAAGGTCAAGCTCGTTCTTGCCGGCAGCGACCGCTGGACCGAGCCCGAAGGCACCATGTGGTCCGCCGCGCTGTACCGGGGAGAGATCCGGCTGCCGGTCATCGAACGGGACTGGGACGCCGTGACGCTCGATGTGCCGCTCGGGGATCACGTAGAGTATTGATCGGCCTGGCTCCTGCGCACAGGGGCCCCAACGGCCAAGAGCACCCTGGGAAAGCGACCGCAGTCAGTCCAAAAACAGGCCCCCGTTCCGCCGCGAACCGGACAGAGGGGAGACGACCCGATCCAACACCGACCAACAAATTTACAAACGCCTGCCCCGGTGCGACCCAAGGGTGTATGGTTTGGTTGAGGATCAAAGACCGGCTGTGGAAGACGTGGTGATCAGGACCAACCCCCTGGACAAGGAACTGGACGAACTCGCGGCGCTCCTGGCTCCATTGTCGAACCCTGTGCGACTGCGCGTGTTGCGCTACCTGACGAAACCGCACCGCATGAGGGAGATCGCATCGCACCTCGGCACGACCCGCCAAGCCGCCAAGAAGCACGTAGACCGACTGATCTCAATCGGCCTCGTCGACACCATCACAAGCGGGGGAAACGGCGGAAGCGGAACGGAGTTCGTCGTGAACCTGCAGATCTTGTTTGTGATCCAGACCCAGTTCGAAAAGTTGGGTTCCCTTGAAATGGAAGAAGGATTGATCAGCAAGGACCATACCATGCGACAAAGCATGGACAGGACAGGGCGCCTTCTGGAGCCCGGGACGTCCTTGTTCGTCGTGCATGGGAAAGAGTTCGGACGCCGGTTCAATCTGGACATTCCGGACCAGACCCGATGGTCGATCGGCAGGGACAAAGAATGCGAGATCCCGTTGGTCTACGACCCCTGGGCCTCGACCCGACATGCCCAGATCCATCGGGAAGGCGACCGGTTCGTCCTCACGGACCTGGGAAGCACGAACGGGACCCGGCACAACTGGACACCCCTTCCACGCGGGGAAAAAAGGAACCTCAAGCACGGAGACCTGATCGGCCTCGGGCAGACGAAGCTGATGTTCTCCCTGAGCCAAATTCGAGGGGAGGCGAAGCCTCACACGGGATGACACCGTGCCCGGGCAGCGCGCCAAGCCACGCCTCGCGGGCCCGGCGGACCCAAGCGACAAGAGGCCCCTGCGACCCCCGTTCCGGGCGGGTCGAGGCAAAAACCGTCGCCGAACCGTTTAAGCCGTCCGCGCCGATGGACCTCCGATGAGCGACAAACGCGACGCCGTCATCGTCATGGCCCGCCGTTCCCCCGTCGGGAAGGCCTTCAAAGGGAGTCTGGCCGAGACCCGCCCGGACGATTTCGCGGCACAGACCATCGAGAAATCCATAGCGGAGCTCGGTTTGGACACGAAGCACATCGAGGACCTTTACCTGGGCTGCGCGATGACGGAGGGCGAGCAGGGTTACAACATCGCCCGTCAGGTCGCGCTTCTGGCCGGCATGCCGGATGAGATCGGGGCCACCACGATCAACCGGTTCTGCTCCTCCAGCGCGCAGACCATCGGGTTCGCCGCCGCCTCGATCCGCGCCGGGTTCGGGGAATGCATCCTCTCCGCCGGCATGGAGAGCATGACCGTGATCCCCATGGAAGGCCTCCACCCGGAGCGCTACGAGAACCCCCGCATGAAGGACAAACGCCCGGGTTTCTACATGCACATGGGGCAGACCGCCGAGGAAGTCGCAAGCCGCTACAACGTAAGCCGCGAGGACCAGGACGCGTTCGCGCTGGAATCCCACAAGAAAGCGATCACGGCGCAAGACGAAGGCCACTTCGACAAGGAACTTGTTCCCATCGAAACCACGAAGGAAGGCCAGAAGATCACGCTCAAGCAGGACGAAGGTCCCCGCCGGGACACGAACGCGGAGGCGCTCGCCGGGCTGAAACCCGTCTTCAAGAAGGACGGCACGGTGACCCCCGGCAACGCGAGCCAGATGAGCGACGGCGCGAGCGCGACCCTTGTGACCAGCCGGGCCTTCGCCGAAGAGCACGGCCTGCGGGTGATGGCCCGCGTCGTGGATTGGGCCGTCGCCGGCGTGGAACCCGAAGTCATGGGCATCGGGCCGATTCCCGCCGTGCAGAAGGTATTCAAACGCAACAACCTGAGCCCGGACGACCTGACGATCTTCGAGCTCAACGAAGCCTTCGCCTCGCAGGCCCTGCAGAGCGTACGACAACTGGAGGTCCCCATGGAGAAGGTGAACGTCAACGGCGGGGCGATCGCCCTCGGGCACCCGCTTGGTGCCACGGGCGGCAAACTCGCGGCCACCGTGATGCATGAACTGGGACGCCGTGGCGGCGGGCTCGCCGTGGAGACCATGTGCATCGGCGGCGGGCAAGGGTTCGCGATCCTGTACGAAGCGGAGTGAACGGCTTGGCCCGAAAAGCGGATCCGCTCGGGCCCCTCGAAGCGAAGGTGTGCGATTACGTCGCCGCGTTGGAATCGGCGGACCTGGAGCGGATGCTCAGCCTGTTCACAACGGAAGCCCGGGTGACGTCTCCCCTGGCGGGAACACACGACGCGCAAGCCTTCTACAAGGGCCTCTTCGAGTCGACCGGCACGTCCCGCATCCGGCTTCTGGAAACGGTCGAAGACACCCGCAGCGCGGCGGCCCACCTGGAATACGACTGGACCCTGGCCAATGGAAAACGCACCCGGTTCGAGTGCATGGACCTCTTCCACTTCGATGACGATGGACGGATCCGTGCGCTGAAGATCTTCTACGACCCTTCTGAAATCCGTTCAGATTACAACAAGGTGAGCGGCGCTGAATCCCGTACGCCTCCGTCTTGAAATCGACTCCCGGGTAGGTGCAGGAATCCAACAATCAATCCAAAAAACAATCCAAAAACCTTATCCCATCTGCTGGGTGGGAGGTCTTCATGGTGGCCCGCTCCCTCTGTATTGTCCTGGTGCTCACCGCGCTGGCGCTCTCCGGCTGCACCGACGCTGAGGACGCTTCGGCTGGAGACTCCGGTTCCGAGTCGGGCGACGATGGTGAATCAGATAACGGAAACACCACGGACCGCCCGCGTGCTTCGATCCTGGACCACAGAGAATGCAAGGGCACCTATTGGGACAGTGATGAACCGATCCGGTGTAAGAACGAACTGGACGAAGCCACAGTGCAGGAAGGATCACAGCCCGACCCGCCTTGGCTCTGTGTCGGGTCCCTACAACATGAAGAAGGCACCGGGTTGGAGCTCTACTGGAACCCCGCAGAATCCCAGCACGGGGTCCGCTTTTGGTCACGGGAGACCGAGTTGCCGGTATCGGGAATTGTCGGAATCCGGACCAGCGATGAGGATGACGCGTCGTATTCCATCTGGAACGACGGGGAACCCTCGGCGTTTTTCGTTCTGCCGGAGCCGTTCGACGAAGGCGAGCTCGCCCTATGGGCCTTCACGAACACGCACGAATCGAACGTCACGGAACTTCAGTCGGGATCATGGCGCGTCCACTGGACCCTCTACGAAGGGGACCCTTATCCTGTGCGGGTGTTGGACACAGGGGACGACGAATTTTACTTCCCAGCCAGTGGAAAGTCCTCGGACCCGTTTTTCCCGTACACTTTCCCGTCGGGAGGGACCCTGGGAAGCCGCGACGGCTCCATCGCGATTGAATCCAAAGAGCAGATCCAGATCCAGTTTGAGTCGTCCATGGACCTCACCGATTGCGATGCGGGACCATAGCGCACCCGCAGCACCGTCACGTTCAAAAGGAACGCTGGCAAGCCCGGGTTGAATGGTTTCCAGCAAGCGCCGGATCGTCGTCGCCGGGGCCGGCTTCGCCGGGGTCCGGGTGGCGAAGCTCCTGGAGGGCGACTGCGACGTATCGTTGGTGGCACCGACGGACAAGTTCGTCTACCTGCCGTTGATCCATGAAGTGCTCTCGGAGAACGTGACGCCGGCCACCGTGGCGAAAGCCCTTGCGGAGATCCTCCCGAAGACCACCCACGTGCACGGTCGCGCGGTGCGCGTGGAAGATTTCGAGTTGGAGACCGCCGCCGGTGAACGCTACCCGTTCGACGACGTGGTGATCGCGGTGGGGGCGGAAACGAACGATTTCGGTGTGCCCGGCGTGAAGGAGAACGCCCTCTCGTTCTACAGCATCGGCGACGCCCTGCGGGCGAACGCGACGTTGAAGATGGTCGCCACGGAGATCGGGGACCGCCCGCTGCGGATCGTCGTGGTGGGCGCCGGATTCACCGGGGTGGAAGTGGCCGGGGAGGCGGCTGAGCTCCTGGACAAGCTCAGCGTGGAGCGCGATGTCCTTCTGCTGGACGCCATGGACCAGATCTTTCCTCATCAGACGCAGGCGTTTCGTGACGGGATCATGAAGGGGATCGACCGGCTCGGGATGAAGCTGCAGACCGGAAAACGGATCGCCGCCGTGGATGGTGAGGGCGTGCGACTGGCGGCGCACGGGGACGAGGGACCCACGAGGGTCGGCGCCGACGTGGTGTTCTGGTGCGCCGGCGCGAAGCCCCGTCGGGTGGAAGGGGTGAACCCGAACGTGCGGCCCACGCTGCAAAGCGAAGCCCGAGACCACGTGTGGCTCGTGGGGGACGCAGCGGATTTCCCGCGCGCGATGGCGGTCCCGAAGCTGGCGCAGACCGCCGAGGAACAGGCCCAGCTCGTCGCGCGCAACATCCTGAACCCGGACGACAAGAAGGACTACTCGCCGAACGTGAAAGGGCTCATCGTGAGCATCGGGCACAACTACGCGGTCGCCGAGCTCGCCAATGCTCAAGTCTTCACGGGCCGCGTGCCCTGGCACGTGAAACGGAACCTCTACAAGGCCCGGATCCGGTTTTATTGACACGCGGGGGCCGCTTCATCACAACAGCAACGACACACCGGCGAACGCGCCCACCAGGAGGGTCCAGCGCAACAGGGCCCCGGCGGCCACGCACCCGGCGATCATGATATTCGGGAAGCCGGAGGCCCGACCGAGCAGGACGCCGATGGTGCTTCCCGTGCCGGCAAGGGGCAACGCGACGAAGCCCGCCAGACCGTAGGGCCCAAGACGGCGCACCCAGCCATGCTTGTTGTAGAACGCCGCGCCGCGGTCCTCCATGCGGGCGACCCATCCTCCCAGGAGGGGGACTTGGCGGCTCCCGTTGGCCAGGGCGATGAAGGGCAGACTCGTGGCCAGGTCGGACATCAACAGGAAGGCCACGATGATCACGAGGGGGACGTCCTGGAAGACCAGGATCGAGGCGGTGGTCTCGGAACCGAAGGGGATCACGTGGAAAGGGAGCATCTGCAGCATCCGGACCCCGTTCTCGGGGTGGGCGAGCAGGTTCACGACCAGGAAAAGGCCCAATGCCACGAAGGGAAGGACTGCTGCGAGCATAAAACCCGGCATGAAGCGCCGGGGCAGCACGGTGGGGGTCCGGGGGCCCTCGAGCAGGCCGCCCGAGGTGGCATGGGCCAAAGACACGAGGGCAAGCTTGTTTCTCTGTGATATAAAGTTTCCAGATGAAGCGTCAAACAGTCCCGGGGTAGCGGTCCGATTGGCCGCTTTTTTGTATGTGTGAAAAACCGGGCCTTTAGTTGAAGGTGACCTCGAGTCCGTACTCCCCGTTCACGCTGAGCGCAGGCATCACGTAGAGCGTCCAAGACCCCAATTGATGGGTGAATTCGGGGTCGGTGACCACAATGGGGTCTTCCTCGGCCGGGAAGAAATCCACCCTGCGTTCCACGGTGGTGCCGTCCGGGGCCACGAGCACGTAATCCAGGTCGAAGGCCGTCGTGCCGCTTTTCAACGTGGCGTTGATCTTGCGCACCGGGATGTCCAGGTCAAAACTGTGGGAATCCTTCTCTCCGACATAATCGTCGCCGGTCCAGAAGCCCGTCACCGTGCCTTCGAACCGGACCGGGGGCGGGGGCGGGGGACGCTGCACCTCGATGTCCACGCGCTGTTCGTCGCGACCGCCACCGTCCGAGACGAACAGGATCGCCGTGTAGTTGCCCGGGTCGATGATCCGATGGTCCACCTTGGCGGGCAGACGGTTGCCTTCTGCCAGGGGCTTGTCCGAGCCCGAAAGACGCAGCGACCAGTACGGGATCGCCCCGTCGAAGACCTTCGCATCGAGATGGAACCGGACGTCCAAGGGAGCAGCGCCCAAGACCTTGTCCGTGGGGCCGCCAGTGTTGTTCAGGACCACCAGTTCGGCTTCCGGGGGGCCGGTGTGGGCGGGCGCGTCCTCATCCTCTTCCTCTTGCTGGGACTCGTCCGTGGTCGCGTTGGTCCCTTCGGTGGTCGAGTTCGGGTCCGGAGTCGCCGCGGCCGGGTCTGTCGGGGGGTCTTCGAGCGGGGGGTCCCCCTCGGCCGGTTCGTCCGCGTATTGTGGGGTGTCGTACTCGCTGGGGAGTCCGTCCTTCTCCATCTCGTCCTCGGAGGGGCCACCGAGGCAGCCGGCGAGGACGAGGCTGAGCGCGAGCACGAGAACGAGAAGGCCTTGTGCGAGACGGGGACCCATCACAACCCGAAGTACCCTTCCTGATATTATTCGTTTTTGGCAAGTTATCGATAGTTTTTGAATAGCGGGGCGTCGGAGGCGTCCTGGAGCCCGGCGACCGCACCGTCCAGGGCCCGAGGCCCGCCGGTCACCGTGTCGCTTTTGAGAACGCATAAAGCAGACCTCAGACTCGCAGGAACGGCGATACCCGTGATCGAACCCCGTAAACCCGCCCTGCTCGGGCTGACCGCTTACCTGCTCACCGGTCTCACCATCGGCGTCACCCATCTTCTCGCTCACGGGATCCTGGGCCTGAACCCGGTCCGGGAAGCGATCACCGGCCCCGTCACCGCAACGATCCGGGACGGCAGCGCGTACTCCATCGCCCTGCTCGCATTCCTGCTTTTCCTGCCGATACTCACCGTGGGCATCGCCGCCCTCATGGGTCGCCACGGCGGACGCACCCAACAACCCGCCGCCGGGGCCGCCGCCCTCACCACGCTGATCGGAGTGCCCCTGGTCTGGGTCAACCTCGCCATCGCCACCCTGCTGGTCGGAGCGGTCCTGGGTGCACAAGGGCTCGACGACGCATTCGCCCAGAGCGTGGACGCGCTCATCGCGAGCCTGGTGCAGCTGCTCCTCGTGCTCGGCCCCCTGGTCGGGATCGCCGCCCTCGTCGCACAACGCGCCCTGGTGTGGGCCGACCACACGGAAGCGGCCATCGGGGCCCACCCCGGCGGACCATCCTACCCCGTGGAACACCCCGAACATCTGGGCGCCACCGACCCGGGGGCATGGGAGACCCCCCCGGAACCGGAAGTCGAAGGCGAACCCCACGGCGAACAGATGCTCTACGACCACCCGGTGGACTGCCCGCGGTGCGGACGCACCTTCAAAGTATCCGGCGAACGGCCGCTTCGCATCAGCTGTCCTGAATGCGGAAAAACCGGGACCATCCAGTGAAAAACAGGCGACCGGGACCTATTTGGAGACGATCCAGTCGCCTTCTTCCACGATGCGCCGGAGCTCTTCGTCATCCTCGGCCGAAGGCATGATCTCTTTCAGGTACGCCTCGTAATCCGACTTCGATTCGATCGGGTCGCCGTGGATGTCGTAATACTGCCCCGCGTGATGGCCGATGGCCCGGTTGAACTTCAGATCCGGGATCTTCAACGGCTCTTGATCTTCCATGATGTTCCGGTTCAACAGATCCTGCGCCGCCACGATCTCATCGTGGTATTGCCGGCGCGCCCGGTCATTCAGGTCCGACTTGACCACAGGCTCGTCGGTCTCCCCCTCGTCGTAACGCCCCTTGAGCCCCCACACGTACGCCCATTCCGCGCTCGTGGAATCATCCGTCCCGAACAGGTCATGCGCCGTGGGCACCCAGCGATTGTAATACTTCTGGATCAACGAGGTCGGGATCTTCCCCGCCTTCAGCGTGCGCTTGAGCCCGTTGTTCCCCGTTCCAAGATGGAACGCCTCCTCCTTGAGCATGGGGCCCATGGACGCCGCCAGGGGCCGATACGCCGACGTGGAGAGCATCTTCAGTTGGTACTTCCCGTCCCGGTCGACGAACTGGGTGAAGATGAAGAACTCCAACCAGGTGTCGATCCGGCCGTTGAACGAGCCGAGAAGACGCTGGTCCTCCAACGCGTTGCGCTCGAGGAGCTTCTTCGCCTCCTCGAAACCGTCCTCGCCGAAGCCGGACAGAACGTGGGCCATCTGCCAACCGTGGCGCTGCTCCTCGGACATCACCCGCATGATCGCCTTCTGGTCGTACTCCGTGGGCGCCGTCCACACCAGGTGCCGCTGCTGTTCCACACTGGCGAACTCCGTGTCCCCCTGCACCGCGGTCAGGTTCAAGAGCGCATCCCGGATGTTCTGACCCGGGATCTGGATCGGCCGCTTCCACTTCTTGTGACCCGCGAAATCCCCGAACTCGATCTCGTCCTTCACGTCGTCGCTGTACTTCGCCTCGAACTTGAAATCGCCGAGCAGGTTCGTCGGGAAACCGATCTGCTCCTGCCACTCGTGGAACACATCGATCCACTCGTCGAACGTGGAAACCGTCTCAGGCATGGGGACTCGGCGATTCATTACGGGGGGCGGTTAAAAAAGAGTCGCCTCCGCGGCAAGGCCGGGGCCGGGTCGCCGGGGGGTTCAACAGGTCCGCCAATAACCTCATTAACCGCCTGTGCCACACCCCATTCATGCGTTGGGCACTCGTGGTGGGACTTCTCCTGGCCGGCACGGCCTTCGCAGGCTGCATGGGTGACGAGGCTCCCGACCCCGAATCGGGCGGGACCGACCCCGATGGCACCGGGCCAGCCTCCGACTCCGGGCAGGACGACGCCGTGGTCCAAGGTGAGGAACCCGCCCCATGGGGCATCGGTCACTACTGGAGCTACACACTGAGCTTCGGCGGCGAATTCGAGCTCGTGGTGAGCGAGGACCAAGGCAGCGACTGGATCCTGGACACCCCGGACGCGGACACGGCCTGGATGAACGAACGGGACCCGATCAGCTACCTGGGCAACGTGCGCAAGAGCGACCTGGCCGGGAGCCAACGGGACGAGCGCGTGCAATACTTCGACTTCCCGCTCGAGCAAGATAAAGAGTGGACCACCACGTGGGACGGCCTCGAACGCCGCATCGTCACCGTGGAAGCCAACGAGACGTTCTTCTTCGAAGCCTACGAGGACGACGTCGTGGTCGTGGCGTACGACTACGACCCGGAAGTGGGATGGTTCACGGACATCACGTTCTTCGACAACGAGACCGGGGAAGAGGAATTCTCCATGGAACTCTCCGA
>CAYVRY010000021.1:0-23376 GCA_964452895.1 uncultured Halobacteriales archaeon | reverse complement strand
CCTCCATGGGTCAGAAAGGGCAAGTGGTCATCCCCAAAGCGGTCCGCGACCGGCTTGGTCTCGGCCCGCACACGAAGTTCATCGTGTACTCCAGCGGGGATATGATCGTGATGAAGAAGATCACGGTGCCAGATTTGAAACAAATGTGGGAGGATATTTTCAGGTCCATGGACGAGAAGAACATTCAACTTACCGAGGAGGAGATCAATGAAGAGATTCAAGCCGTCCGTAAGGCCCGGCGTAAAAGGAAGAAGTCATGAAGATCCGGGTCGTCGTGGATACAAACGTCCTCATCAGTGCCGTGATATCAGACGGTCCGCCTCGACGATTGATTGATGGGTGCGCAGAAAATGAAATCACGCTCGTGATTTCACAACCGCTTATGCAGGAATTTGTTGAGGTCCTGAACAGGCCCAAATTGAAGCTGAGCAAAGAAGAAATCCAGCACCAGGCTCAAGCGCTAGATCGAACTGCAGAAAAGATCGACATCATATCTGACGTCCGAGTCGTGCAGGAAGATCCTGACGACAACAAAATCCTCGCCACAGCACTCGACGGCAAAGCGGATTACATCATCAGCGGTGATTCTCATCTTCTGGATCTGGAAGAATTCCAGAGGATCCCGATAATGCGGGTCAGCGAGTTCCTCACTCTCCATTTTTGAGTCCATGTCAGAAATTCTCCAGAGCCGGACGACCTTCTTCCCGGCCTTCAACATCAATCACTTCCCCGAGCGACACCGCATCGACCCGCCGCACCGGCCTGAACCCGAAGATTTCGCCAGGATGGAGCGGGGGTTCTGGGAGGGGGCCGAAAAGGCAATAATGGATTGACCCAATCAGAAGTACCTGTGAAATGGTTGTGTTTCCATCCGGGATGGGGATGATATGAAAAACGAAAAGATTCGGCGTATCAAGCGAAAACGGATTCAAGAGAACTGGCTTCAAGACGCTGACCAAGCACGAGAAGCCATCAGGCGCGGACGCCGGGAACCCACGTTCGAAGGTCGACCGTAGGCCTGATGCTGGTCCTTGTCAAAGCAGCCGCTTCCTCAGGGATAGGGCCTATCGGTGCCCGGCGCTATTGGAATAGATCACCGATACCCAGCCCAGTCGGGGGCCCCACTCAATAAGTCGCCGCGAACCGGACGATCTCCTTCGCCGGCTCGGCGCACGTGATGCAAACGGCGTCCCCGGGGTCCTCCCGCGGCTCCGGCGTGCCGATGGTCTTCACGTTGAGCGCGGTCTCCACGTCCGTAGCGCAAGCATCCTTGCCGCACCAGCCCGAGATGAAGAGCCCCTTCTTGCCCTCGGTGTCCTTGAGCGTCTTCACCCGGTGCGTGAGTCCCTGGGCGGTCTCCTGGTGGCGCGCCAAGAGCGCCGCATGGATCTTCTCGAGCATCGCCTTCACGCCCGTCTCCAGATTGTCCAACGGGATCTTCTCCTTCTGCTTCTCCACATGACGCGGCGCAGCCATCACGTGGCCCGCCTCCACGTCCCGCGGACCGATCTCCAGACGCAACGGAACCCCCTTGAGCTCCCACTTGTAGTACTTGGCCCCCGCCGTCTCCTCGGACTCATCCAACGCCACACGCACCCCCGCCTCCTGCAACCGTCCATGCACGCTGCGGCACGCCTCCAAGACCCCCTCCTCCTTGCCCTTGAACAGGACCGGCACGATGACCACCTGCGTCGGAGCCACGATGGGCGGGACGATGATGCCCTTGTCGTCTCCGTGGATCCCCACCATGGCCCCCAGGACCCGCTCGCTCATTCCGTAGGTCGTCTGGTGCACGTTCTCGTGGTCCCCGGACTCCGTCTCGTACCGGATCTCGTACGGCACGCTGAAGTTTGTCTTGTACTGATGCACGCTTCCGAGCTGCAGCAACCGCCCGCTGGGCATCACCACGTCCAACCCGATGGAATAGTCCGCCCCCGCGAACTTGTCCCACTCCGGGCGCCGGGAGAGCAGATAATCCATCCCCAGATCCGTGAAGATCTTCCCGGCGATCTGCAGGTCCTCGACGATCTGACGCTCGGCGTCCTCGAAATCCGCATGACAGGTGTGCGCCTCGAAGAAATGGATCTCCCGCACCCGCATGAACGAGCGCGTCTGCTTCGTCTCGTACCGGAACACGTTGCAGATCTGGAAGGTCTTCAAGGGCAGGTCCGCGTGGCTGCGCACCCACAAGCTGAAGATCTGGTACATCGCGGTCTCCGAGGTGGGCCGCAGGAGCCACGGCTCCTCCAGCTCGTTGTTCCCGGCGTGGGTCACCCAGAACACCTCCCCGCCGAAGCCCTTGATGTGGTCCGCCTCCTTCTGGAACAGATGCTCCGGGATCAACAAGGGGAACTGGACCTCGCCGTGACCCGTCCGCTCCATCTCGGCGCGCGTGAGGCCGTCGATGTTCATCATCAACCGCCAGCCGTACGGCCGCCAGATGTTCATCCCCTTGATCGGGTAACGCTTGTCCGCCAGGTCGGCGCGCTCCACGATCTCGTTGTACCAGGCCATGAAATCGTCGGCTTTCTTCTCGGGCATGAATCTCCACCCGGCCCCGGGGCCGTGGAGCCGGCGAACCCCTCGCCCGGTTTAAGCCTTGGGCGGTGTGCCCGCCACGTCGCCTCACGCGCAGGGTCCCGCCTTGAACGTAATGGCCCCCATCCGCCCTAATCCTCCTTGTCCTCCGGCAACAACTCCCCAACCAGGTCCCACGCCCGCCGGATGTGCGGGATCGTGATGCTCCCGCCCACCACGAGCCCCACGTTCAGCGCGTCCATCAACTCGGCCCGCGAAGCCCCGCACTCCGTGGCAAGGGTGTCCAGGTGGTAGGCGACGCAATCGTCGCAGCGCAGCACCAGGCTCGCGACGAGGCCCATGTACTCCTTCGTCGTGCGGTCCAGCGCCCCGTCCCGATACGCCCCGGAATCCAGATTGAAAAACCGCTTCACGCCGAGATGACCCTCGTCCAGGATCTGCTTGTTCGTGCGCTCCCGCTCCGAACGGAACGCTTCCAGTCTGTCCTGCGTCATCATCCCCGGCATGCCGGCGGCGACATAAGGATGCCGCGTCCCGCTCGGTCGCATCGGTGCCCGGCGCTGCATCCGATGGGAAACATTATACCCCAGGCCCCGGAGTCCCCCCTTGGTGTCCATGCGGTCGTATGTGTTCCTGATCATCCCGATGCTGCTCGTCGTCCCGCTTGCCGGCTTTATCGGCGACGACGCCCAAATGGTCACAAGCACAGACCCCATCGCGCAGGAAGGCAGTGATGCCCATGGAGGATCCTGGCCGCCCCTGGAAGAAGCCGAGATCCGCCCCGGTGTGCAGATCACCGGCGACGGGCACGGCTGGTGCACCTCGAACTTCGTCTTCACGGACCAAGCCGGTGAAATCTACCTCGGGACCGCCGCCCATTGCGTCGACACCTCCATCGGTGCCCAGGTCCGTCTGCAGAGCGACCCGGACTACTTCACCGGGGAACAAGGTCCCGTCATCGGCACCGTGCACTACTCCTCACGCCAATACGAGAACGTCGAATCCGTCCCGTGCTTCGTGGTGCTCAGCTGCTCCAGCGGCCCCGGGAACTCGGCGAACGACTTCGCCCTCATCAAGATCGATCCAGGCTGGCACGACAAGGTCCATCCGGCCGTCCTGCACTTCGGGGGCCCCACGGGGCTCGCCCAGATCCAAGAGGTCTCCGTCAACGACCCGGTGCTCACCTACGGGAACTCACCGCTTCGACCCGGGCCATCACCCCTGGACTGGCGCGAAGGCTTCGTGGGCAGCGTGAACAGCGCCTGGCACGTAAGCGCCTGCATCGTCACGCCCGGACTCCCCGGCGATTCGGGCAGCAACGCGATGCTCGGCGACGGCCAGGCCCTCGGCGTCGTGATCACGCTCGGCGTCGGGACCCCGTGCGCCGTGGTCAACGGGGTCACCGTGCTCGCGACCGCCCTGGACTTCGCGCGCCAACGCGGCCACGACGTGGAGCTCGCCACGTGGGACCTTCTCAACGAAGGCATCCTGCCTTGAATCATGCATCCCGGATGCGACGAACCGGTATGCCCAGGCGATCGCCGGCATCAAATTCCCGGTCGCGTCCGGTAAGAACAGCGCACCCCTGTATGTACGCCGTGGCCATGGCGAAGGCGTCGCCCAGGCTCATCCGATGGTCGGCCTTGATCATGGCGGCACGCCGCCACGTCTCCTTGGATGAGACGAAACGAAGTCCGGCTTCGTGCTCAAGCCAAGCGAGATGGTCGTCGGCTACGTCGGCACCGACATGGCGCTTGAGTACGTACCAGACCTCGGCGGCGTTCACCTCGTTCAGATATCCGAGCGCGTCCCCTTGCGCCACGGGCCGCAGCGCATCGCGCGCCTTCTCGGCGCCGGGCTCGCCGGCAAAATACGCCAGGATGGCCTCCGCGTCGAAAGCGAGCGTCTCGGCCTTCATGGGCCGCGGTCCATGTCCTCGTCTTCGAGGTCGCGTTCACGCTCACGACGCAACTCCTTGACCAGGCTGGTGCCTGGAGGAAGCCGGGCCTTCAGGGAACCAAGCATGTCGTCGATACTCCGCACAGGCCGGACGACGAGGTGCCCCTTCTCCTCGACGAAGCGCACCCGGCCGGGGGCCGTGATCCCGAAGCGTGCCCGGAGACGGCTGGGGATCGTCGCCTGCCCCTTAGAGGTCACATGAACGACATCGTCCGCCCTGGCCTTGGGAACCATTGCGATCTGTATTACACTTTATTGTTTATTACTTTTTACGTTGGTAATACCATTGCGAGGTCCAGGGCAACCTCATCTTTATAAGGGGAGGAAAGTTACACACCAAAGGTTGTGTAATGTCTGATGTAATGCCCCTCCCGGAGCCGGACGTTGAATACAGACTGGCCGCCCGCCTCATCGGGAAAAAAGACAACATCGACCTGAGGATCCTCGAGGCCCTGGTCGGGCATCCGAAGCGGTATACGGAGCTGAAGAGATTCTTGAAAGGGCGGCGTGACCATGTCCTGACAAAGGCGTTGGGGCGATTGCGTCGTGACGGACTCATCGACCAGGGGCTCGATTTTGCCAAGGACCGGCCTGGGTCCTATTATGCCCTCACGAATCTGGGTGTGCTGGTCGTATTCAAGGTGCATGAAATGAAGCCCGTCCACGAAAGCATCCGCTCTGCCCAGCGCGGCGGACTCGTCGGCGCCTGAATCTCGAGGCCTCATACAGCGCGAGGGGAACATGAGCGATTATTCCGGCATTGTGCGAAGAAACCATGACGGGTGCGTCGGTTATCTGGTCGCCAAGACCCCTCCCTGCATCACCATCCGCGATGATGAAATCCAACGGATCCCTCGTCGACTCGTCGCCCTGGAGCCCCACGACCTGCTCCACCTGGATCCGGCCCCATCTTGGATCATGGGGGTAATCCTCTGCCCGGGCGATGATACCAAGGCCGTAACGCAGTTCGCGAACCGGACCCGTGCATCCCAACGTATTCGATTCTACGTCCACCCCGACACACAAGTGTCCGAGGCGTTCTCCGCATGGACCTCCGCCGGCCATCAACGAGCGCGCAGCGATCAGGTAAACTCGTGGAAAGAACTCCACCCGCTTTTCGGGAAAGCCCTGAACGATCAGGTGTACGAGGACTTTTCGGGCGAGCCGTAACGATACGGCCAGGGGGTCCCATTGCCCTGGCCTGCTTGCCCTTCACCGTTCCAGGTACGTATACCCGTCCAAGGCCACGCGGAACCCTTCCGCGATCTCGGCCGCGCGCTCCTCGTCCAACTCCCCCTTCTCCACCTTGCGCGCCAAGTGCTTGCGCATGTGCGCATCCAGCTCACCCATCTCCCAGTTCACCATCCATAGGACCTCTTCCACGCTGTCTCCCGGTACCACGTTCTCCACGCTCAAGCCGCCGTCCGGGGCCACATGCACATAGGCCTCGTGCACCCGCCCGAACAGGTTGTGGAAATCCCCCAAGGTGTCCTGGTAGGCCCCCGTGAGGAAGATCCCGATGGGGTACGGCCCGTTCTCCAACTCATGCAGCTCCAAGGTGTCCTTCGGGTCCCCTTCGCTGACGAAGCGGTTGATCTCCCCGTCGCTGTCGCACGTGATGTCCACCACGGTCCCGAACTCCGTCGGCTCTTCATCCAGACGCGTCAAGGGCATCACCGGGAAGAGCTGCTTCACGCCCCAGACATCCGGTGTGCTCTGGAACAGGCTGAAGTTCGCGATGAACTTGTGCTGCAAGAGCTTCTGGAGCCCCAAAAACTCCTCGCTCATGTTGTCGTCCTGGCGCGCGCAGGCGAGCACCCGCAGCGCGACATGCCGGAACATCACCTCCGACTTCGCCCGATCCTCAAGCCCCAGGACCCCCAGATTGAACCGCTGCAAGGCACTCTCGCGAAGCGCCACCGCGTCATGGTACGCCTCCTGGTAATTGTCCAGGCGCACCCGGTCCAACGTCGCCTCCATCTCCAACAAGACCCGGTGGTCGCCCGCCTTGGGAAGATGGTCCTCCAGGGGCAGCTCATCGGGCACCCGCTTGATCAACTCCGTGACGAAAAGCCCATGATACGCCACCACCGCGCGGCCCGACTCGGAGACGATCGTGGGATGCTCGACCCCCTCCTCGTCCGCGACCCCCTGCAACGTGTACGCCACCGAGTTCGTGTACTCACGCAGGTCGTAGTTCATGCTCGACGGCGTCGCACTGGCACTGCCGTCATAATCCACACCGAGCCCCCCGCCCACGTTCACCCACTCCACGGGCAGACCCAGCTTGCGCAGCTTCGCGTACGTGCGGGCCCCCTCCATGAGCCCCGCATGGAAGCGCTTGATGTCCGTCACCTGCGAACCGATATGGAAATGGATCATGCGCAGCCGGTCCTCCAGGCCCGCCTCCCGCAGGATCCGCACCGCCGCCATCAACTCCGGGACCGTCAACCCGAACTTCGCCGTCTCCCCCGCCGCGTCCGCCCACTTGCCCCCGCCCTTCGCGCTCAGCTTCAACCGGATCCCGATCATCGGCAGCCGCTCGCTGCCGGCGAGCACCTCGGACACCAGACGCGCCTCGTCCAGCTTGTCCAACACGATCACGACGTTCTTGCCCAACTCCACGCCACTGGCCGCCAGCTCCACGTACTCCCGGTCCTTGAACCCGTTGACCACCAACAAGGACTCCTTCGGCGCCTGCAACGCCAACGCGGACAAGAGCTCCGGCTTGCTACCCACCTCGAGCCCGTAGTTCCAAGGCTCCCCCGCCTCCATGAGCTCCACCACGGTCTCCTTGCGCTGGTTCACCTTCATGGGGTACACCAGACGCAGACCGCCCTTGTAGTCGCACTCCTTCATCGCGGCCAAGAACGACTCGTGCAACTGGGCGATCCGGTCACGAAGGATCTGCGGGAAACGCAGCGAGACCGGCGGATGCACGTCCCGCTTCGAAAGCAAGGCCAGGATATCCGACAAAGCCGCGCCCTTCCCCTGTTCGCGCTGCGGCGAGACGATCACGCGTCCCTTCTCGTCAATGCGGAAATAATCCCCTCCCCATCGACCCACACCATAGAGCGAATCGGCATCTGAGCTGTCCCAATCCGGGTGCACGCCGCGAGCGACCCGCGTTCGGCGGATAAATCTTTCCCGCAGTCGCCACACCCGCCCGCGGGCGCGCCGGCCCCGGTCCGTGGGTCCACTATGCCGGCTCTCCGGGTAGGAGTGCCAGACCACTTCGAGATCACCCGGGGGGGAGAAGGGGAAAAAATGGAGGAAGAGCGTTGTCACGTTAACGTCGTGCGGTGAAGGCCTTGGACCTCAGAGGTAACTCCGGACCTCGGGCAGCTTTTTGCCCACCCAGCAGACGCCCTCGGAGCCTTGCGATGCCTGGCAAGTGCCATCGATGCCCGACCCGATGTGGGTTTCATGCCCATCGCAACCAGACCCGCTGCACTCGGCTGTCGTCCCATAACATGTGCCTGTGATGGTCCCGTCCCCGGAAGTGAGCTTGACATAGATCACCAGCCCAGGCACGCAGTCGAACGAACACGACGGCTTGGCGGTGCAGGAGTCGGATTGGACTTCATTCAGCCACACTGTATCTGACAGCTTCGCCGCACTCGCCGACGGCGCCGCCGTGGCGATCGCTGCGAGGAGGAGGAGGACGGTCACGATCAGGGTTTTTCGGTACGTTTTTGCTTGCATTTTGGTCACCAGTTCTTCGAGGCGAATCACGCCTCGACCCATGAGAGGACCAGTGGAATATAGGCATGGGCAGGGGGAATGCTGCCCGTTCCGCCGCTCTCGAGAGGGGCGTAGCCGTTTCACGTCCCGCGTCGTGAGGCGCACGGCCCCGCTTCGGGGGCGACAGGGGATTCATCTGCCCCCGCTGCAACAAGAAGGAATGCCGGGGCAACCTCCGTACCGGCAAGAATGGCAACGTAACGTGTGCCGATACCAATACAGCGTCACTGCGGGTACCTTCATGCATGACGCCACGATCGGCGTCCGGAAATGGTTCCTGGAATGGGAAACCATGCCCGGACGCCGCTGCACAACGACTCGATCAAAGTCGAATGCTGGCGCCTTGCGTTCGCCGCGGGTACCTAGGCCGTGATGCCGCGGGGAAGACAAACGGCGCCCAATGGTCCTCCGAACACGCAGGCGGTCCAAGCACCATGCGGTCCATGGCACGTTGAACACACTGGGTCCGCCAAGGTAGGATCGCACCCGCATCACCCGCAGGGCAGCCTACACGTGCTTTGCCAGATCCAGACGCGAATCTCGTTTGCAGTGGTCCCATCATTGGGCGCGGTAATCGAGTCTAGAGTGCCCGCCCCCGTCGCGTTCATATGTCGACGTACTCTGCCCAACCTCGCATCTGCAAGCGGTTGATGGTGCTCAGGTCCAGGCGCAGTAGGTTCAGGGCGGGCGACATCAGGGTGCAGGCCTGCGTCTCGTCGTCCAGTTGGTAGCCAGGTGCCGACTCGGCACAGTTGGAGTTGCGGTGCTGAGCCGCAAGCAGATGACCCAATTCGTGTGCGAGGATCTTGGTTGCAGCATCGTGCACGGGTCGCGGCGAAACGTGCGGGTCCACGGTCCATGAATCTATTTGCGCTTCCATGAACATATAGCTATGATCAGAGGGGTTTAGGGTACCGCCCAGGCACATGGCCATTCCCGCCAGACCACCGGCGACGTCCTTGCCGAACAACAGCACAACGGCGTCGCGGTCCAAATCGGGGTGCTTGGACTGGTACAGAGCTGCCAGTTCATCCAGAATATCGGGTCCCGGGGTCTGGTACGTAGCCGGCAATTCGCCTGGAGCGAGCTCGTCCACGTGGACCAGCACCAATCGGATGCCTAGCTCCGCTTCATAAAACGCGCTGGCGTTGGCCACCAGTTCCTCTAGTTCATTGTGCCAATCATCGCCCGCGTAGGATCGGTATGAAGGATGCACGGCCACCGCCAAATGCATGGTGCGGAGGCTCCAGGGTCGGGTTGGATCCGCCAGCGGCTGCGCTACGAAAGTCGCGGCTTCCACCACGTCTTGGGGGCACGCCTCCGGATCATGATCGATGACTGGATCAACCAACAGGTCATCGGCCTTGACAGGCGTCCCCGTCGGCACCAGGATCGAGGCCACCAGGACAACTGCGAGTAGGGTCACGATTGAGCTTCTCTGGTACGTTTTTGCTTGCATGTTGGTCACCAGTTCTTCGAGGCGAATCACGCCTCGGCCCAAGAGAGGACCAATGGATTATAGGCATAGGCAGGCAAAACCTTGCCTGTTCCCGGTCTCAAGCGGAACGCAGCCGCTCCACGTCCCACGCCGTGAGCCGCACGTCGCCCGCATCCGTCTCCACCACCGCGTCCCCCGATGGATCGAGCCCCCGCAAGACCCCCACGAGGCGTTCCCCATCCGCACGCCGCACGCCCTGCACCCTCTGGCCCTTGAACGCCAACACGTTGTCCACGGCGTCCACAAGCCCCGCCGGGCGTGCCGCGTGTCTTGTGAGGATGCGCGAGAGCGCGTTCAGGACCGCGCCCAATGCATCGGGCAGCGCAGGGACGGGAACGCCGAGACCCGGAAGGCCCACCGCCGGGGGATCCACGTCCCGTGGCAACGACCCGTCCTCCACGCCCACGTTCATCCCGAAACCCACGATCACCCATTCCATCTTCGCCCCCACCGCACCCGCCTCCGTGAGGACCCCCGCGATCTTCCCCTCGCGCTCGGGGGTGGCGGCCAGCACGTCGTTCGGCCACTTCACCTTCAAGACGATCCCCGGCACCAACGCCGCGAGGCCGTCGCGCACCGCCAACGCCCCGGCCAAAGGCAGAAGCGGTGCCAGGTCGCCGGGAGGATCACGGATCAACACGCTCGCATAGAGCCCCCCTGTCGGGCTCGACCAGGAAGTGCCCGAACGACCGCGTCCGCCAGTCTGCTCACGCGCCGCGAACACCGTGCCCGTGGGCGCCCCGCGGCGTGCCTCCTCCCGGGCCCGGTCCATGGTACTCGCGACGCGTGGTTCCCACAACGGCCGCCAGTCCGGCGGCCGCCATGATGCGTCGTCCTCATCCTGTTCATCCGTCCGTTCGTGTGTGGGTGGGTTCACCGCCGGGGTCCCCCCGACGCCATCCCACCTCCGGCATCGCCCGGGCGCGGAGGATCCATATCCTCCCCCTCCTCCTCATCGTCAAACCCCTCTTCCTCGGCAGCCGGTGGCATCGGCGCGAACGCCGAGATCAACGGCGACAGCCACGGCATGCGCACCGTCAAGCGGTCCGCAAAATCATAACCCCCCAGCTCGGCGAACAACTCCAAGAGCAACAAGGCAAAGCGCGGCGGGTCCGAAGCGGTCCACAGGTCCCCGTCCCGTGCGGGGTCCCCGCTGGCCGCCAACGTCGCATCAAAACGCGCCCGCTGGGCCGGCGTCAGATGGTTCAACACGAGGCGACGGCCCGCCGTGAAGCCCGACTGCAGACACCAAAGCACACCGGTCCCCGTGGCGAGCACATGCTGCGCCTCGGCTTGCGCCTCCTGCACGTAGCCCAACAGCGCCTCCTCGGGCCCCGGCGCCACGCCGTTCGGGCCCGAACTCCCCAAAAGCGCCAGGACGTCCACCGCCGGGCGCTCGCGGTAGAGCGCATCCGGCGTCACCTTCGCCCCGCCCCAGAGCGCGACCGGGCCCGGCTCATGGGTCAAGCGCACCACGCGCAGACGGCGGGCATCCCCCGCCACCGCGAACTCGGCGTCCGCCTGCGCCACGAACCGCTCCAACACCCCCCAAGCCAACGGATCGATCCCCGGTACCAGGGGCACGCCGATCCTCAAGGAGAGACCTCACAGAATCCGGAATGAACAGGGAGTCTTCGCGCGTGCATCACGTGCGCCACGGCTTCCCCGCCTTAATCCCCGCGGAGGGTCCCCCGGTCTCCGGGTCACGACGAGAGACCGCCCGCCACGCCGAGCACCCGATCGATCTCCTCTTCCAACGCCCAACAATGCGGCGAGAACCGCAACGCCCCGGCACGCAGACTCACATGGATCCCCGCCTCCATGAACCGCTGGTGCATTTTCTCAGCGTCGTCATCGCGCCGCCACAACACGATCCCGGATCGCTTCGCATCGAGCGCGGGACTCATCACCTTCCCCGGCAAATCGTCGAGGCCTTGATGCAACCGCCCGGCCAGATCAAGTACCCGTTTCTCCGTCTCCCGTGCCGGCGGCAACGTTTCGAACGCCGCACCCAACCCCTCGATCAGGTCGAACGAAAGATTGCCGATCTCGAACCGCCGCGCCGAGTCTGCCAACTCCACGTTCTCCGGACTGAACGTCTCCATGTCCTCCAGGCTCCACCACCCCACATGGTCCGGTTCCCACTCGCGCGCCAACTCGGGGCGCAGATACAGAAAACCGACGCCGAACGGCGCCATCAACCACTTGTGCCCGCCGCAGGCAAAGGCATCCACCCCGCTCATGGGCGGCGGCGCGAGCGCGCCCAGACCCTGGATCCCGTCCACCACGAAGAGCGCGTCCTGCTCATGCGCGATCTTGGCGAACTCTTCCACGTCGTGCCGGTAACCGGTCTGGAACGTCACCCAACTCACCGTCACCACCGCCGTGTCCTCGTCCACCTCCCGCGCCAGGCCTTCCGGGGAGACCCCCATGCCGCCGTCATCCGGCAACGCGATGCGCAACTCCACGCCCTGGCGTTCCAAGGCACGCCAGGGAAGCAGGTTCGAGGGGAACTCCAACGCCGTCGTCACCGCGTTCGACCCGGACTCCACGGGCATACTGCGTGCGACGTGATTGATCCCTTCCCCGGTGTTCTTCATGAACGCGATCCCGTGGCGAGAGACCCCCAGATGCGCCGCGATCTCGTCGCGCGTGCGGTCCGCGCGCTCCACAGCGTCCCAGAAGAAGCCTTCTCCACCTTCGGCACGACGGCGCATGGAATCCGCGACCGCCCCGCGCACCGCGTCCGGCAGCGGGCTCGTCGCCGCGTTGTCCAGGTAGACCCCCTTCCCCGCCGCGGGGACCTGTCGGCGCAGGGCGAGAAACGGTTCCAATGACGAGGGCATGGCCCCCTATGGGACCGCGACCGTCTTGAAGGCCGCGGCCAGCGGCGCCCGGATCACACTCATGGTGAGAACGAGCCGATGAGGCCAAGCGCCACCACGCCCGAAATCACGGCGAACAGCAGACTCCCCAGGGTACCCACCAGGTAGCGTTCGGCGAAAAGAGGATCCTGACGGATCCGGTCGAAACGTGCAATGGATTTCGCCGCGACCACGAGCCCGATCCCCACCCACGCCCCCGCCAACACGAAGACGATCACCAGCCAGCGTTCCAGCCAACCAATGACGCGGCCATGGCCGTCCGGCGAACCTTCGGGCTTCAAGGAGTCGCCGTCGGTCTTGCAGCGGTCCAGCAAGAGGGACACCGCCGCCGCCCCGCCGGTGCCGTTGAGCGCGAAGACCGCAAGGAGCACCGCCGCAACGATCAACGGATCCACCCAGGCCATGAACACAGGCTCCGAGAGCACGGGGGCCACCGCCAATACGTCTGGATCGCTCAGGAAGAACCACCACGCCGCGACCAGGATCACAACGTGCACGAGCTGGTCCAACAGCAAGGCACCGAGTCCGTCGCCGCGTCTGCGGATCAAGGCGCGTTTGCCCGCATCCACCAGGCCATGCAGGAGCGCGACGGCGAAGAGCACGAGCACGACCGGTGGCGACAAAAGCGGCAGGTACGAAACGACATGGACCAGAAACACGATGACCCCGTGCCGGAGCAGGCCGCCCGTGTGGTCCTTGGAACCCACCATGGCCCGGGACTGGAACACAAAGTCCGCCAGTACGTGACCCAGAACAAGCAGCACCAGGGACAGGGCCGCCAGATTCTGGCCGAGCAGGAAACCCGGGGCCAGATCAAGCGCCAAGTCGGTCCACCTCCCCCCTCAACCAGTCTGCCTCTTCGGTCAGCCGGTCCAGGAACACAGCGGACGCCTTCAGGGCAGGGTCTTCGGCGCAGTGGCCCAGCGCGCGCAGGCGACAACCCGCATCCGCCAGCAAGGGAACCCATTCATCGGGGCCGGGGACCGTGTTCTTCGCGGCTGACTTCACGTGACCGTTCACCGCATGTTGCGCCAATTCCCTCAACCGGGCTCCGGCGGCCAGGAGCCGCTTCTGTGCGTCCTCTTTTTGGCCCCCGGGGTCCGCATGCTGCGCGAGCGCGGCCTGCAGGCGCTCGGGCAAGTCGTCCAACGCGTGACCCAGAAGCCGGCATTGGTCTTCGACGCGCTTCCAGTGCTCCCAGTTGCGGGCCATGAGCCGCTGTGCATCCTGTTCCAGTTCCTGCACCACGGAGAAATGGGCCGCCTTGAGAGAGGAACTCACCGTGCCTTGGGTCACGTCGAGCTGTCTCGAGACTTCCTTTTGTGAGCGTACCGGCGCCGAGGTCTCGATGCTCCGCAGGGAATGCACGATCTCGGTCTGGCGGGAAGTCCATCCATTGCGGATCAAGCCAATGGCCGCGAAGAGCGCGTTCAAGGTGTCGTCTGCGTGCGCGAAACCCTTCGCGCTGGCCCACCGGTCCTCCTTTTTGGCCCGGTCCAACGCCGCGCGTGCCGCGTGCAGCGCAGGACCGTCCGCCTCGTGCACCCGGTCCGGGTCCTCGGGGAGGACATAGACCGCGCCGCGCCCGAGCCCGAGGCGTGCCCGCGTGGGAGCCAGCCGCTCAGAGAGCCAGGTCAAGGCGGGGATCAAACCATCCGGGCGACCAAGGAGCATCTCGAAACCGTCGCCAGCCGTGACGTTCGCGCGGCACAGGAGGTTGTCGGAAAGCCCCGCATTGATCTCGGCCAGGGCGTCACCCAGACGCCGTTGCGCCGCGTGCCGCTCGTCGCGGTCCATTTCCCGGGAGGCGACCAGGTCACCCACCACAGCGAGGGCGAAACCCGGGGGGCTGCCCCCAATATATGACGAATTCATCAAACTTTCAGGAATTTGATTAAATCGTCAATATATTTAATGGTTTGCCTTTTATGTTGAATTATGCGGTTTAGGCGTTTTCCTTGGCGAGCTGCTCGTCGTACAGCCCCTGCTCCAGCTCCTTCTGGAACTCCCGCGGCTCGCGGCCCTCGATGGTCACGCCCATGGAGACACAGGTTCCAGCGACCTCCTTGATCCGCTTCATCGTGTTCTTGCCCGCCAGGCTGTCGCCCTTCATGCGGGCGATCTTGGCCAAGTCCGCGATCTTCAGATCCCCTACCTTATCCGTGCCCGGCACCTGGGCCCCCTTTTCCAGCTTCAAAGTGTCCTTGATCAACGCCGTGGCGGGCGGCGTGCCCACCTCGACCTCGAAGCTCTTGCTCTTCGGGTCGATATGGACCTTCACGGGGACCTTCATCCCGGCGAAATCCTTCGTCTTCGTGTTGATCTCGTTGACGACGTTCATGATGTTGATGCCCGTCGGCCCCAGCGCCGGCCCCAAGGGCGGACCCGCGCTCGCCTTGCCGCCGTCCACCAGAACCTCGATGGTCTCAGCCATCTAGAACCCCTCCGTGAAAAAAGCGGTCGGAGTACGGGCTTCAGGGATCGTTGTCGTCGTCTGCATGGGATCACCGCCCCGACCCCGCGTCCCGGTGGGACGGACAATGCACCCGCCTGAGGCGGGCCGGGGATGAGGACAAAGCGGGCCAGCCGCCGGGGTCCTTTAAGGTTTCTCTGTCCACGGTGCCCCGTAGGGGCCCGGAATGGGGTTTGATCGAGGCCCTCGTGTGGGAAAGGCGTTTTCCACAGGGCTCCTAAGGTCTGCGTGTCACCGAAACCGACATTTCATTGTCTGCGCAAGCCCCGCCACGCCCGGGCCTGGCGGCCATCGAAGGTCAAAAGTTCTGCATCGCGCGCCTGCACAACCGCCACACAATCAGGGTAACTCAGGCTGCGCCTGGTGCGGTACAATTCCAACGCAG
Organism: uncultured Halobacteriales archaeon; assembly: GCA_964452895.1. Taxonomy (GTDB): domain Archaea; phylum Thermoplasmatota; class E2; order JACPAO01; family JAHWKR01; genus CAYVRY01. Next base: position 7,894 of record CAYVRY010000021.1, on the reverse strand, counting down.
GGGCGGGGTCGCCCAAACCGACGATCAAGAACCCCGCGTCCATGATCGTGTCGCAAAGCTCACTGGCAGCTCGACTCTTGTGTTTGGGGGTCCGCGCATAACGCAATGCAAGGGTCTCCGCAAGAATCTCAGAAGGCACTTCATAGACGCCCTCCTGTTGAGACTGGCGGTGGGCGCGAGAATGATGGGTGTCATCTTCGTCAAAAAACGAGTAAAGCCAGCTTGTATCAACGACCTTGCGCGACTGCATCTCCGATCTCCTGGTCATGGTCGACGCTCCCACGTCCGTCTTTGAAGAACCGGACGGAGTCGTGTCGGAGACCTGCCGGAGCCGGAATGATGTCAAGCTCCACTTCGTCCCCTTTGCGCAGCCCCAACGCCGCGGCCTCCTTCCGACTCAAACGTACGGCGTAACTGTTGCCCGAGACCGTCAGCGTTTTTCGCAATTTCATCGCAGAGATATGTAATCACACTCCGTATTTACGTTTTGCCAAGCGGGTTTCTGGGCTGCCGCCGGAGAGGCTGATTCAAGTGAGGCGGGGTGCCTACAAATGGGTTCAGGAGGGGGGTGACCGAAAGTAATCGCCCTTCTACAGAAAACCGTGACGTGGGAGCGCACGATTCTTGGGTAGGCGACCAGGCACTCCAATCTGCACCTACTCCTCTCCGACCAGTTGAAACGCGACCACACGGACCGTCCCCGAACCCAGGACCGTCACCGTGACTTGCGCCTCGTCCGCGGCCAGCATCAGGCGCTCAGACTCCCATGACCGCGCCGGCCCGTCTTGTGTGTTCAACCAACGCCACCCGGTCTGCCCCTGCGCGTCGCTCCCGGTGGTAAGATTCACATCGTAAAGACCCGGACCGCCTTCAAAACGAGCCATCAAAAAGACGGGCCCGTCAGGATCACTCACGTCGAACGATTGGAGCTCATGCGGCGAACCGGGGACATCGCCAAGTTCCGTATCCGGGTCGCCGACCTCGAGGTCGAGAAGGCGCTCCGGGGAGCGCAGCGGCCGGTCGACGAGTTCCCGCCGGACGGTCATCTTCTCAAGCTCCAGTGTAAGCTCGGGTTCCCCGTCGCCCGTGGCGTCCCACCAGAGCGACGTGAACCAACCCACCCAACTCGTGTACGTGTACCGGATCACCTCGATCCCGTCTCGCTCGCCGGTCACCTCGTAGCCCGGCACCTTCTCGCCATCCGGCAACAGCACTTCAGTCAAGGACGCGGAAAACGACACCTCCTGGCCGTCCAACGCCGACCCGTCCCACGCATCCGAATCCTCGATGGGGAATGAGAACAAATCCAAGGGATCCCCGTCACGCCGTGGCTCGAAATCCGTGTCCTCCACCGGTCCCACCGGCAGACCCCAATAGAGCGCCCATCCCAACAGCGTCCCCTGTGACCCACTCTCTTCAAGCGGGTCCATGGTGAACTTGGAACCTGGGCCGTCCAGGACCACGAAATCCAACACCCCCTCGTCCCCCGTCGGATGATGCTTCAAAGAGTAGCTGTAGAACAACCCCGGGAACCAAAGCGGCATCGAGCCCGCGGTGTCCTCATCGAAACCCGCCTCCGTGTCGTCCTCGAGGGCATGGGAGTGATCACCGTGATCATGACCATCGTCCCCATCGCTCGTGCAGCCCGAGAGCGCCACCATCACGAGAGCCGATATGGCCAAGCATACCGCCGGGCGTGGGGCAATGCGCACAGACCGAGACGACCCTCGCTTCGACACACCATGGAATCGGCACCCCATCTTATTGCCACTTTTTGTCCAGACGCTGGGGCCCATCGGACCGGTTCCCTTGCAGGCAGGTCATTGGAAACCAGGGATCCGGAAAGAACCGGCACCTTGGCGCGAAAGGTCTAAAAGCCATGGGAATTATATTTTCCATGGAATCCATGCCAACGACCATCAGCATCGACGAGCGTGTGCGGGACCGCCTGAGAGCGTTCTGCGGCGGGGGCTTGAGCTACTCCGAAGCGATCAGCCGAATCCTTGATCGCATCGAATTGGATGAGTTCTTCAAAGAAGCAAAACGCAATGCAGACGACCCGGATTATCCATGGATCGATGAAAAGGACTTCGAATGGGACTGAAGTTCGACCCGCGCGCACAGGACGCGATTCGAACCTTCGCCCCGGCCCCCAAAAAGGCGATCAAGAGGGCCCTCCGTCTGATCCGAGATGACCCCTACCACGCCGATTTGAATTGGAAGATCCTGGACCAGCATGGACCCCACCGGTTGATCCGGGTCCGGGTCGGGGATTATCGGATCGTCTACCTCCTGCGTCCCGACCACAAGTACATCCTCAGAATCATGCATCGACGCGAAGGGTACGGCTGGCTTGAACGTACCTGAGCTCGATCCCGGTCCATCCAAGGTCCACACATTCATCGCAACCCGCCCCTGCCCGACCCTCGGGCGCTGCCTTTAAGGCTCATCCCCCGATTCCTCCGCTCATGCAAGCTCCTGCTGGATCCCTGAAGGCAATGACACTTATCTTCGTCATGCTCCTCGGCCTGGTCGCAGGGTGCCTGCAGTCGCCGGACGAAGACGATGACGGCGAAGACGGACCCCCGGCGGTCTCACCCCGATGGGTAGAAAACGCGCTGCCCTATGGTGACGGCCACGACCATGCATCCGTGCAGGAGCATGCCGGTCTTTCCACGCCGAACTTCCACCTCAAGGGATGGGACCCCCTGGTCACCGACCACCACGGCGACACCAGCGGCGACTATTTCTGCGGCGGGCTGTCCAGGGGCGAGCAGGAACTCGCGGTGGTCAACAGCTTCAACACGGACGTCGCGTTCGTCCTCGTCGACGTCACCGACCCGCAAGCCCCCGAGCCCCTGGGGGAGTTCATCCTGAAACGCGCACACACCTACGACGTGGACATCACGCCGGACGGCGACTTTGTGGTGATCGCCACGAACCCGGACCCGGACGCCGAGGAAGACCCCCTGGCCTTGGGGACCACAACACCTCTGGACCCTTTACCAGGGACCCTGGACATGGCGTGGCGGGACGCCTGCACCGCCGAGACCACCGTGATCCACGAAGACCTTCCCCTGTCGCCCGGAACCGTGCTCGTGGACGTGCGCGACCCGGAGAACCCGGAATTCGCCGACTTCCAACCCTCTCCGGTGATCGGACCGCACAGCGTGCACGCCACGAAGACCGCCGACGAGACCGACTACGTGCTCGCCAGCATCACGAACCTCGTCCACCAGACCTCGTACTTCTCGATCTACACGATCGACGGCGACGGCCCGTTGGGCGCCCGCTTGATCCCATACGACACGATCACGGCGCAATACGTCGACCCGGAGACCGAATCGCCGCTGACCAACGGCCACGTCGACGGCTGGATCGCCACCCATCCCGGCACGGGTCAGGATCTGGCCTACCTGGCGAACTGGAACGGCGGGCTGCTCGTCGCCGTCCTCGCCGGACCCGGTCAAGCCGAAGTCATCGGCGCCTGGAACGACTACGACACCACGGACCTCGAACGCGCCCCCGGCATGACCGGGCAGATCCACAGCGCCCTGCCCATGGAGGCGCTGTGGGACGACAAGCACTACACGATCATCGGCCAGGAAGTCGGCTCGCGGCCCGACGGGCGACCCACGGGCCAAATGATCATCATGGACACCACGGACCCATCGGCCCCCGAACCCGCGGCGCGATGGACGCTCCCGCACGACCCCGGCGATTGGGGCGACGGCGAATCGCTCCTCTTCAGCACGCACTACCCCGCGGTGGTCAACAAGACGATGTTCGTCTCCATGTATCATGCTGGGGTCTGGGCCGTCGACATGGACCCGGCGCACTGGCCCGAACTGCCCACCACGGGCGTCTACATCCCGGCCCAGGAAAACCCCGATGCGCCCGGAGAAGAACGGGGCCTCTACGCGGACTGGACGCCCGTCGTCCTCGACGTCCTGGCCACCGACGACGGCGATCTCGTATTGTGGGACGGCACGAGCGGCGTATACGTCGTCGCCTTCGACCCCGGGATCGACGTGCCCGCGCCGGAGCCATGGACCGCGGACGCATGGCTGGAAACTCCTTGAGACTTGAAGGATAATCCTTTTCCTGCTCAAACCGGTCTGGTGGCCGATCGCCATGGTCCAACAAACCACCCACCAGACCCAGGAAATGAAAACGTGCGCCGATGACTGCACCGAATGCCGCCGCGTGTGTGAACAGACCTTGGCCTACTGCCTTGAACAAGGTGGCGACCATGCAAAACCTTCCCACGTGCAACTGCTGCGCGACTGCATCGCCATGTGCGAGGTCTGCGCGTCCGCCTGTGACCGCGGCAGCGAAAACTGCGCGACGATCTGCAAGAGCTGCGCCGAGATCTGCAAGGCATGCGCGGACGACTGCGCGTCGTTCAGCGGCGACGACCAGATGCAGGCCTGCGCCGAAGCGTGCCGCAAATGCGCAAAGAGCTGCGAAGCCGTGGCCTGAAAAAATCAGGCGAGCGGATACACACGGTCCCAGCTGTCGCCGCCGTCGAGGGTGCGGTAGATCCGGCCGCCGTCCTGGGTCGCTGCAAAAAGCACGTTGGCGTCCCCCGGCGCCCCGCTCATCTGGAACACCCACTGCGCACGCGACAGGTCCATCTCCGGGTCCGGGGTAGGAAGCCCCTGGGTGCGTACCTGCCAGTTTTCCCCGGCATCCGCGCTGACACGAAGTCCCTCGCTCGCGTTCCACGACCACAAGCTGTTGTCCGCCGGGTGCGCATAGGAGGCCGCGTGGGCACCTTCCTCGATGTGCTCCCAGGGACCGTCTTCGACCGACCTCGAAAACAACCCCTCATCGTTGCCGAGCCACAACCGGTCCGATTCCGCTGCATCCCACGCCAGACAGGGTGCCCCCCAGCAATACCCGCGCGCGCCCATCGCATCCATCGAATCCCACGAACCCCCCTCGTCCAACGTCACATGCAACTGGCCTCCAAAAAACCCGACCAGTCGCTGCGGGTCCACCGGCGAGAGCGCCATGGCATGGAAATCCACATGCTGCCCGCCGGGTCCGTCCCAGACCCGCTCCCATTGGAACCCGCCGTCGGTGGAACGCACCACGCCGATGTTGTTCGGTCCGGCAGGTGAACGCTCGAACGGATGACCGCTTGCGAACATGCGTTCGCCGTCGTGGGGGTCCAGACTGAAACCCATCAGATCATCGCGCAGATCGCCCACCTGGAAAAGCCGGTCCGCCGGTCCCGTGGCGTCCTCCAAGGCGAAAAGCCCGAAATGCGTGGCCACGTAGAGCCGGTCGCTCTCTTCGTCAAAACCCAGCCCGTGCACATGGTTGCCGGAATGCTCATGCCCGATGGAGTCCACCGCAACGAGCCGATCTTCGTCCACCGGCGTCAACGCATGAAACGCCATCAGACCGACCACGACGCCGACCACGAGCACGCCTCCCCAGACCAGGCAGTGCGGGACGAGGCTCCTCTTGGGTCCCGTCCGGCTGCGCCTGCGGCCGGTCATTCACCTTCGCCCCCTGTCGTCCGCTTGCCGGAAGAAGAACATGGGACGCAGGGCGTCAATACACTCAGGCTTCCTTCTTCTGCAAAACGCGCACGTTCTCGCCGCGCACCGTGATCGGGATCGGGACCAAGGCCTCGAACAGCTCCACCGTGATCTCCTCCTTCGCGTCGTCGATCCGGGTCACCTTCGCCTTCTCGCCCCGGAACGGACCCGCGACGAGTTCCACGATGTCGCCCTCCTGGATCTTCGCCACCGCCGAGACCGGCGTCAGGAAATGCTCCACTTCCGAGAACGGGACGTCCCCTGCCAGCATGGACCGCGCATAGGAGATCGGCTTGATCAGCTCCTTGAGCTGCTCTTCGTCGTGGGCCTCCACGAAGACATAACCCCGCAGCTCCTGCGGCGCCAGGATGGACACGATCGGGTTGTCCTTCGCTTTGCGCATCTTCCCCGCGAGCATCTCCGCCACATTGCGCTCCTGGCCCACCTGGGTCTTCACCGTGAAGATCAATGGACGCTCATCCAACGGGATCTCCGGTTCGGGTTCCGGTGCCGGCTTCGCCGGGGCTGCAGGTGCGGCTTGCTCGTCTTTCTTGGCCTCTTCGGCATCCTCCATGATGCCGAGGCCCTCGTCCTCTTCGTCTGGCAATCCAAATCCCTCGAACAAAAAACCCCGCAGGGCGGCTTCCCCCTACCCAGGACCTCCTTAAATGTTTCGTGGTGGCGGGGGTTCGCGTCGTCCGATCACCGCCGACGGGCCATGCAATCCGGGCCGGGGCGGCCCGATTGTACAAATCCTGCCGTTGTCCGCGTGAACCCCCATGAGAACCATTATCACCCGCAGGTCGATGCAGACGTGGTGTTTGGATGCGTAGCTGGAAAGTGGCCCTGGGAGTAAGCACGATTTTTCTGTTGAGCGCGGTTGCCGGCCTGGCGCCGAGCCTGGGCGAGCCCGAGCCCGCCGCCGAGCACGTCCACATCGATGATTTCGCGTTCGTACCCGACGATTTGATCATCCGTCCCGGCGAGACCGTGGACTGGCACAACCACGACACCGCCGCGCACACCGCGACCGCGGACAACGGCGACTGGGACACCGGTAGCATCACGAACGGCGAGACCGGCAGCCGGACCTTCGCCGACTCCGGCACCTGGAGCTACCACTGCGCGTTCCATCCGGACATGGAAGCCGACCTGGTCGTCAACCTGCTCCCCCTCGTCGCCATCGACACACCACAGGACGGCTCGGACGTCGAAGGGATCGTCACCATCGAAGGCACCGCCACCGATGTCGACGGCACCGTGGAAGAGGTCGAAGTGCGCATCGACGGCGGCGACTGGCAGACCGCCACGGGCACCACGAGTTGGAGCTACGACTGGGACACCACGCAGGAACCCAACGGCGCGAACCTCGTCGAGGCCCGCTCCTACGACGGCATCGAACACTCCGAGCTCGAAGCGATCACCCTCATCGTGGACAACCCCACCTTCGTGGACCTTGAGATCACGCCGGAAGACGTCGAGGCAGGAACGGGACTCTTCGAGACCCAGATCGAGGTCACCGTGCACAACCAGGGCAACATCGAGGTCCCGCCCTTCACCATCACCCTGGAGTATGAACACAACGGCGAAGACCACCTGATCGACGAGGTCACCGTCGAAGGGCTCGCCGGGTTCAGCAGTCACACCGTCACCGCGAGCTGGGACACCCTGGGCAAGATCGGCGACTTCGACGTCACGGCCACAGCGGACCCGGGTGGGGAAACCGGAGACGTCGACCCCACGAACAACCAGGCCACGGCCCCCGTGAGCATCCTGGTGGGTGGGGTCGAAGGGATCGACCTGTTCGACCTGTGAGCCCGCTCACGCTTCGACCCGGAACGGCTTCTCGCCCGGCGCCACGGCTTCATCCGTAACGTCCACGTTGTCCACCTTGGCCCCGGAGGGCCCACGGTGCGCCCACTCCACGAGCCTGGCCACCGCATCCTTCGGCCCCTGCACCACCGCCTCCACCCGACCGTCATCCAGGTTGCGCACGAAGCCGTGCAAAGAACCGATCCGCTTCGCCTCCTCCTCCATGGAACCCCGGAACCAGACCCCCTGGACGCGGCCCGACAAATAAAGCCGCTTGCGCACCTGGTCGTTCACGGCCCTCCTGAACACACGGCCCGACATGAGACCTGCGCCACAAAATTCCCTGACGACCGCGCCCCTCCTGGGAGCCTTAAATATATGGAGCCAGCTGGACGGCCTGCACTCTAACCCTCACGGAGGACGACCCGTTCGTTTTCCATCGAGGGTCCGCCCCACCCCGGGGCAATCCGGGAAAGAGGGAGCCCGATGAAGGACCTGATCCGCGAAGCGATGGCGCGCGCCGACACCCA
>CAYVRY010000020.1:0-23509 GCA_964452895.1 uncultured Halobacteriales archaeon | reverse complement strand
ACGACTACACCTGGGAGAACCCGGACTTCCTCGTCCTGCGCAGCGCCGGCAACGCCGGGACCTCGAACATCCGGATCTCCGCGGTGGCCAAGAGCGCCATGGGGATCGGAGCCACGCTGAACGGCAACGGCATGGAGGACCTCGCCGGTTTCTCCAGCCGCGGTCCCGCCGAAGACGGACGGATCAAACCGAACGTGGTCGCGCCGGGCTCGTGCCTGAACAGCGCCGGGACCGGCCCGAACAACTACCGCTGTCTCTCCGGTACGAGCATGAGCACCCCCGCAACTGCAGGCGCCGCCGGACTCGTGCGCGACTATTTCGAACGCGGTTTCCACCCAAGCGGCGATGAGCACAACCCAAGCTCCGCGCTCGTGCGGGCCATGCTGCAAATGAGCGGCAAGGAGATCACCGGCTCCAACTCCGGGACCGACTTCCCGAACAAGGACCAAGGCTGGGGCCGCGTCCTCCTGGACGACGTGCTCGAGTTCGACGACTCCTCCTTCACGTTGTTCTACGAGGACGAGACGGACGGCCTGGAGACCGGACAACACGAAACCTACACGCTGGACGTGGCCGCCGGAGAACCCCTGCGGATCATGCTCGCGTGGAGCGACTTCCCCGGAGCCGCAGGCGCCAACCCGGCCATCGTCAACGACCTCGACTTGGAAGTGATCGGACCCGACGGCACCCACATCGGGAACGCGTTCGTGAACTCCGAGACCCCACCCGGCCAGGGCAGTCCCGACCGGATCAACGTCGAGGAAGCCGTGTACGTGAACGACCCCACCGCCGGGACGTACACCGTGGTCGTGCGTGGGGCTGGTGTCCCGGAAGGGCCGCAACCGTTTGCGGTGTCCGCACGGCACGGGTAAATCCGGCATCTTATTCCCGATCTCTTCCCACCCTTTTCTTCCACCATCAAGAGTAGGGGTTTCAACGAGCAGCCCACAATGCTTAAAGGGGTAACACCGATGGGCCCTGCCATGGTGCACCGTGCGAGCCTCGTTCTGGGTCTATTTTTGACACTGCCGTCGGTTCTGATTGCGGGAACCACCGGAATCGCGCAGGAACAAGGCCAAGAAGAATGGTTCTTCTCTACTAAAGGAGAATTTGATGAAGCTGCGGCATCCATGCGAATCATGACTGACCAAGAGACGACTTGCACCATAACAGCAGAAATGGCCGGTATCGCATCTCTGGCGAATGCGTTCATGATCACACTTGAGGACCGTCATCAGACCCGTGGGTTTTTCCTTTCCACAAGTAGTGGCTCGCCGGTGCACGCCCACGGAGCCGACATTATAAGCACGCACGACCTGATCCAAGACGGAACTTGGGCAGCACGTTACACAGCCATAATCACATTTAATGAGTGGGTCGACATCACAGCCGTTGGTCATGATCTTGCTCCGTATCCGGAAGACCTACAGACAAATGCCAGGGAACAGGATTTTGGAGACGCCTCCATCGCTTTCTCGGCTATTTGTAATTTACCAGTAGAGGCGCGACTGTTCGGCGACAACGCCGTGAACTTCATCACACCCCTGGAAGACGACTCCGGCAGCGGATTATGGAGTGGTTGGACGGGGGGAATCCTGATCGGCGCACACGCCATTGCAGATTACGAGGCTCCGGAAGTACGATTCAGGACATTGGCATTCGATGCTCAACTGGCAACGGTCCAGCTCAATCATCCCCACGGCGAAGACAGTTGGATCGTAGAACCCGGGAACGACTTCACCGAGATGCGTCACAATGGAGGACCAGGGACGTACCTTCTGCTCATCAACACAATCCCGGCCGGGATCTCGCCGTCCTTCTACTCATTTTTAGCCGGCTTCCACCCCATTGACGATCTTGACGAATTGGTCCACCTTCCGCGTCCTGGATGAAAGTGTGATCGACTGAAACATCGCCCCATCTCGATTCGGCATCTCGAACTTGGCCCCACGCTCACTGGCCAAAAAAATCCAGTTTCCGAGCTTCGCTGTCGTCATCCTTATCGCCATGCGACCATTGCCACGTTCGTTGTGTGGGAACCGCGGCTGGTGCGCTCGCTCCGGATTGCTCACCGTGGGCGCGATGGTCCGGTACAACATGCAGGATGACGATTCGCCCTCGGGCGCCTTCTGCACCGGCCTCCCGGTCACCACACAAAGAAGGGATCAATCATGATGCAGACAACACCAAGCAAGACGACCCGTTCATTATTCTGCGTGGGACTCCTCGTGGCCGCCGTGGTTTTCACCCTGGCGCCGACACAGGGGAACACGGATTCTTCTTCAGACCCATCGAGCGAATGGATCGAGGACCGCGCCGTCATCGCGTTCCACGACGAAGTCCCCGCCGATGCGGAAATGTGGATCGAAGACCTGGGCGGCGAGGTGCTCCTGGTGAACCACGCGATCCACTTCATTCTCGCCGAGTTCCCCTCCAAGATAGAGGCCCGCCAGGCCATCGACCACGCCCCGCAGCGGGGCGATGTGCGTCACGCGGAACACGACGCCGTGATCCACCTTGACGAACCCGTCGAAGTGGTCATGATTGAACCCAGCCAGAACCCCCTGGACAGTTACACGCCGAACAACCCCATGTGGAACGACCAATGGGGACCCCAGGCCATCAACGCACCCGAAGCCTGGGACTCCGGGCTCGGCAGTCACGACGTGCGCCTCGCGATCGCGGACACGGGGATCACGGGGAACCACGCGAACCTCCAGGACAACGTGTGCGGGCCCCACATCTCAGGCTCCACGGACCCCCTGGCGCCCAGCGGCCACGGCACGCACGTCGCCGGCATCGCCGCCGGCGTCATCGACGGCGGCGTGGGGATCGCCGGGATGAGCCAATCCTGCCTCATGTCGATCCGCGTGCTCGGCGGCGGCAGCGCCGAACTCGCCAACGGGATCACGTTCGCAGCGGACAACGGCGCCGACGCGATCAACATGAGCTTCTGGGCCACCGAGACCGCCACGTTCCGGGACGCCTTGGAATATGCGTACATGGAACAAGACGTGGTCCTCGTGAAATCCGCCGGCAACGGCGGCTGCTCCGGCGGGACCCTCCCCACCAACACGGGCGCCTACACCTCATCCCATTCCATGACGTGGCCCGGTCCCGAACCCAGCGTGATCGCAACGGCCGCGCTGCAGTCCCCCGGGACGGTCCGAGCCAGTTTCTCCAGCTGCGGGAACCAGATGGAAGTCTCCGCACCCGGACAAGGGATCATTGGTCCCTACAGCACGGGTTACGCATCGCTGAGCGGGACCAGCATGGCGGCGCCGCACGTCACAGGCTTGGTCGGGCTCATGCGCGCCGCGAACCCGGACCTGAGCGCGCTGGAAGTCCGGTGCCTGCTCACCTGGACCGCCGACGACCTCGGGACGGCCGGGTGGGACCCCTTCTACGGCTGGGGCCGCATCAACGCGGAACAAGCCGTTCTCGCCGCCAAGGACTGGGACGGCGGGACCCTGCAACAGACCGGGACCCCGACCCCGTGCGGGATCCCCATCGCCGCGCTCGGGTGAGCAAGACCACCGAATCTCATCCCTGGATCTTATCCCCTCCCTTTTCCACTCGACCTCTTGATTTGCTGAACCAAAAACTAGATGCGGTCCGTTGATTTACTCGGGATCAATGTCCGATGCGACCATCCAGAAGGAACGGGGCAGACCGTCGGCTCACTGGCCCTCTTGGGGATCGCAGCACTCTACTCCCTTGTGATGGCTGGACTCTACATCTTCGTCTTCGGGGGCATGACCGGTGTGTCCCCGGAAGGTGAATCTTTCTCGCGAACCCCCGGCACCGTACATATCGTGGTGAGTCTATCGTTCGTCTTCTGGACGATCCTCGCGGTCGTAGGATCCTGGGAGCGGTCTCTGGCGCTCGTATGGGTGGCTACATCAATCTTCACCATCCAAGCCCTCATCCTGGTCTTTTCGCTGGGCCTCGTGTTCCTGCCCGCGGTGCCGATTCTCATCATCGGCGCAATCCTCGCAACGAACATGCGAAAGAGCCCGATCCCGATCAAGCAGCCATCGGTTTGACGGGACTACGGCCCCGGAGCCTCAACTTTAAGACCGCCCCACAACCATAACCGGCTCGACATGCGACGCGCCCGCCCAGGCAAGCGCAGCCCGCTGCCCACCGAGATCGGGCTCGACCTGGACGATCCTCCGTTCAGTGTGCTCTGGCCGCACCCCGGCGAAGGGATCTCCCGGCCCGAGAACGTCTCCTATCGTCACGCCAACGACGAGCACTGGGCGAGCCTGCGCTACGAAGTCCCCCTCTCCACCCGCAAGGGCGACGGGGAGCCCGCCGCCAACGTGAAACAATGGGTCAACGATTGGTGGCCCCCCACGTGCCCGGACCTGCCGCTTCGTGACAAGGGCCAGGTCCTTTGGGTCCCCCCGTGCAGCGAGGTACCCCGGGCACCCAGGCCCGCCCTGTGGGTCGCCGGATTGCACCATCACGGCACACCTGGACTCAGTGCGACCCTGGCCGGCACGAACATGGAGATCTCGCTGCCCGAGCACCTGCTGCCCACCGACCCGCTGGTAAAACGCCTCATCTCCCGCTTCACCCTGCTCGCACAAGCAAACCCATCCTGGTACCAACGCGCCTACCATCCGCACCGCGACATCCCCGACCGGGGCTGGGGCGACGGCATCGTCGCGAACCTCGACTGGGCCCCCTGGTTCGCCGCCCCGGAACACCCCGACTGCCCACCCCCCGACCTGCTCGCAAACCACATGCTGCCGCCCACATGGAACACCGACGCCACCGGCGCCCGCTCCAACCCGCGCCTCGGCCACCATGAACGGCAATGGGTCGTCGTGGACAAGACCACCGGCGATCCCGTATTGTGGGCCCGCGCGACACCCTTGGCAACACGCCACCGCCATCCGCTCGTCGTCCAGGTCGATGCGCGCTACCGCCTGGACTGGGAAGAGACTCCCGTCGGATGGGCCGGCTCCCTGGACGCAAAACACGGCCATCACGTGGTGCTGCTGGAACGCGGCGAGCTGCGCATCGAAGCCTGGATCGGCCTCGCCGCCGGGCTCGACCGACGCGCCGCCGCGCAGATCGTGGACCAAGCGTTCCAATGAAGCGTGCGCTCGGCAAAAAATGAAGAGGAACGCAAGCGACGAAGCACAGGCACCTTTCGGTGCGCATGCCCGGCCCGACCCCGCCGCCGTGGATCCCCTCGCCATCGGGAACGAATCCCCTTCCCGGTCTCCTCCCTTGCAGGAGGACCCCGGGCGCAACACGACCCGGAGGCCGTGTGTGCGTCTTCGCTCGTGATCCAGGCGTGAACCCACATCACGGTGAAGACTCCTGCCAGCAACCGGGTCAGACCCGGTCCCTACGGCCCCTTCCCTCACGGGAAAGGCCCGCCGTTTCGCATGGAATCCCGGAGGAACCATGCAAAGCGAGCAGGCGATAGGCGGGGGCGGATGCGAGGTCGACGCTGTCCCCGTCAGTACCGCCCCGTCGGGCGGCTCCGTCACGCGCTTCGGAGACCGAAGGCGTGCCCCACGTCGCCGTGAGGGGGACCCGTGTCCGGACCGATCAGCCGAAACCGACCGATCCATGGCGGATGCGACCTCCTCGTGCCCCTTTCGGGGTACGACACCGGAGCCCGACCGGCCGAAGCCGACCCAGCACCGATGTCACCCGGTTCCCGGTATTACCCGGTCCCGTGGGTGAAGCGGTCGCGACAGCATTTCCTGCGTCCACGCGACGGGGCCCATAGCCGGGGACTCCCGACGCCGCAGGGTCGTGGTGCCCACGTGACTCATGATGGCCGATCCGAAGACCGGACCGCCCGAAGGCGGGACTCCATCGCAAGCCTAATACGTAGGCTGGACTGCAACCGCTTTTGAGGAACCGGATGCAGCAGGCGTGAATCGGCTATGATTCGTGCCCCACCATCCCAAAGGATGACGCCGTCCACGACGACCGTTGTCGCCGCTTGCGCGGAGTACCCCATAACCCACCAGGCCACATAACAATTTTGGCGTAAACCATGACCCCCCTTTCCGGGGGTCGTTTCGCCTGCAACCGGTGGGTGTCATCCATTTTTATTGCAAACCGTGCGCACCGGGCTACGGGCCGCTTTGTAGGCGTGGTCGCGCCGGCTCGCCGCAGGCGTGGCCTTCATATCCTCAAAACCCCCAGCCCTTGGCGATGAGCGCGCCCGGAAACCGACTGGAGCCTCCCGTCGTAGTCCTCGTCGGCGCCGGCCTCTCCACCGCGAGCGGGATCCCGGACTACCGCAGCGACAAGGGCATGTGGACGATGTTCAACCCGGAAGAGTTCCACATCGAGGCCTTCCTGCGCGACCCCACCCGGTTCTGGGACAACCGCATGGAACTGAACGCGAAGATGCACCTGTTGGACGCCGAAGCGAACGACGGGCACCGGGTGCTCGCGCAAGCGGCGCGAAACGGCAAGATCGAACGGATCATCACGCAGAACGTCGACGGGCTGCACCAGAAGGCCGGCACGCCGGAAGACCGGCTCATCGAAGTGCACGGCAACGCGGCGAAGTGCGTGTGCATGGACTGCGAAGAGCGGATCGCCACGCTCGAGGTCGCACGCGACCACAAGAAGGGCGAGGCACCGCGATGCTCCTGCGGCGGATACCTGAAACCCGACATCGTCCTGTTTGGCGAACAAGTGACCGAGTTGGAGAACGCCCTGCGCGCCGCCGAGAACGCCCGCACGCTCGTGACCGCCGGGACCAGCCTGCAGGTGTGGCCCATCGCCGGGCTCGCCCAGGTCGCAGTACAACAAAACTCGGAACTGATCATCCTCAACCGTGACCCGACACCGTTCGACGCGCTCGCCAACCACTGCGGCCACGGCGACATCATCGACGAATTGATGCGATTTTTTGGCCCACTGAAGGATCACTGACACTCGACCTCATCTCGTGGACCGGGCGTCAACCGCCGGACACGATCAGCCACAACGTGAAGCCGACGATCCAGATGAACGATCCGATCAGCCAAGCAAGCAGCACGTTGACCATCGTCACCACGTAATCCCCGGTCCGCCTTGTCTGGAAGCCATACAGAATACCCGCAACGACGATCCACGCGACCACGAGCCACACCGCCCGGGCCAGCGGTTCCAGCCGCCATGCATGCGATTCCAGCATGCTGTGCGCCGCCACGGCCAAGACCCCGAGTGTGAATGCAACGGGATGAATCCACGACCAAGGGAAACCCCCGGCCCCTTGTTCCATCTTGGCAACGTACACCGAAACCCCGAGAAGCAACACCGAAACGACCGCGGGCAAAAGAACCAGCCAATCCATACGGGCCAGGGCGTCCTCAAGACCCGGGGCAACCTGCACGAAGACCGCCACAAAAAAGAGCACAAAAAAATGGAGGACCGCCACGGCAAGCGCCCCCCACGCCCACGATGCGCTTCTTGGGTACGGCGGTCGCGTTTCTTCAAGGGCCATGCGGTAGTTTGCTCCAAAACACGCGGGATATCCCGCGCACCCGTGTTGAATCCCTGTCGGAGGTTAAGTCAATTATGGTCCCAGTGGATACGTTGGCCGGTTCGGAACAAACAAGGCGCAGCGATTCTTCACGATCCGATCCTTTCTCACCCCTTTTTCCCCGTTCTCCGGCGCACTGCATACCCCCGACAGAGGAGTATGTTCCCCCAATTTCCCGGATTTGACGGATTATACTCCGCTAATCTCGGTAACACTTAAATATTATCCCCAATAGTATGCTATTTGTGCTCACATCCATCGCGCCGTGGAACACGCACTGGACGGGTGCCCCCGTATCGGATTTGATCCTTACCCATCCCGGCCGGCGCGCCTTCACCCCCCATTGGAGTAGGGAGATCCAAGAAGCGGAAACGTGGCGTCTGGCCCCCGGCCCGCGCCAAATCGGCAAAACCAACGCCCTGGGCCACGTGATCGAGGATTTCATCCAATCCGGCGTGCCCCCACGGCATATCGCCTACATCCCTATGGAACAACGCTCAGTCCAAACGTCCATCGGAGACCAAGGGTGGGAATCGATCGTACAGGCCTTGAGTGACCTGCACACACCGACTCCCCAGCAACCTCTGTATCTGCTCCTCGACGAGGTCCAGACCGTCCCAACCTGGCCTGAACGGCTCGTCGCACTCTACAACCGCCACCGTCGTGACGTGCGCCTCATCGCAACGGGCTCCAGCGCCATACGTCTAAAAGACCTGAAGAACGCCGACTTCCCAGGTCGCATCCATGCCCTACCCGTCTACCCGATGAAATTCCGCGAGATCCTCGAACACCACCCCGAGCGCCCCCTCGACGCCCTCCCCCACGGGGATCTTCGAGCGCGCATTGAGGCGGTGCGTGCCGCGCTCGCAGATGGTGATTGGGAGCGATTCACCGATGTGGTGATCCGTTTTTCGACGAAAGTGCAGGGAGCATCGGGTCTGCAGGGCCAGATTCAATCCCTGCTTGACCAATACCTCATCTGGGGCGGATATCCGCGTCTTCGCCCGGGCTCCGGTGTATCCCATACAGAGCGCATGCAACTTTTGGAGCAATACTGGACCAGTATCCTTGCCAAAGACCTTCTGCCACGCGGCAGGGCACGCAAGGTCGAACCCTTGTCCTGGCTGTTTGAACGCCTGGCGCTCCAAAGCCCCAGCTCCTGGGACCCGATCAAACTGCACAACGAACTGGGCGTCGATGCCACCACACTGCGTTCATGGGCCGAACTCCTCGTCGATGCCATGCTTATCCAGCCGCTCCCTCGCCTCACCCAAGGCCTACGTCCTTCCCCAAAGGCAGACCGTTTGGTCCTTCTGGACCCAGCCTGGCGCACCTACGCCAGTAAGATTACCGACCCGGTGCAACTCCAAACGGAAGGAATCCACGGACGCATGGCCGAGGGAGTCCTCACCGACCACATGCGCCGACTCGTCTTCAACGTCCAAGGCACCACCAAGACGCGCATCGGCTACCTGAGTGGACCTGAGGTCGACTTGGTCGTTCCCATCGGCCCCCTAACCATTCTCATGGAAAGCAAATTCCGCACCCAGACCACACACGCAAGAAAGAACCTCGCACCCCATCTTGATGGCCAACCAGAACGTCGCGGAGTTGTCGTTACACGAGACCATCTCGACTACGACGAGGACGACATTCTCTGGTGTCCCCTAGCGACCCTGTTGCTCTTGTGTTGAACCACCCCCGACTCAAACCCGATACCGCACCCGGCCATCGACCACCGTCATGGCCACCTGGACGCCTTCCAATGCCTTCTTCTCATCCGCGGCGCCCGCAACGTCCCGGTCCAAGAGCACGAGATCCCCCAGGAACCCTTCTCGGAGCATCCCCTTCGTATGCTCCTCGTGCTCGCCGTACGCCGCACCCCGCGTGTAGGCAGAAAGCGCATCGACCAACGTCGGCCGCATCACGTCATACGGCGCCCCCATGATCCCCCGCAGGCCCGTCAAAGGCCCGAACGGCATGCAATCCGAACCGAACGCCACCGGCAACCCCTCCTGGATGATCGTCGCCACCGGGTTCATCGCCCGATGGCGGTCCCCCAACCGACGCCCGTACAACCCGTCACGGCGCGACCAAGCGCCAACGAAGTTCGGCTGCATGGACAAAACCAGCCCCAAGGCCTTCGCACGCTGCCGAAGCGCCTCATCGTTCATCTCGTAATGCTCGAACCGATGCCGAAGACCCCTGAACGCATCCAGTCCCACCTCGTCGGCGACGGTCTCGAACGCGCGCGTCCCCTGGTCCACCGCCGCGTCCCCGATCACGTGCATGCGCACCTGCACCCCACCCCGTTGCGCCATCCCCACAAACCGCACCAACTCCTCATCCGTGAACACCCGCGTCCCGTTCGTGTCCTCATCCGCATAGGGCTCACGCAGATACGCCGTCCGGCCCCCGACGCTGCCATCCGCGAAGATCTTCACCCCGCCCATGCGGAAAAACGGCCCCCCGCTCCCGGTCATGACCCCCGCCTTCACGTGCGCCTCCAAATGCTCCACATAGGTCGAGACCCCCAAGCGCACACCCGGATGCTCCCCCGCACGCTCCTTGCCCCGCATGAACCGCTGCCACGCGCGCGAATAATCCGGGTTCGCAAAATCCTGCAGACTCGTCGTCCCCTCCCGCGCCGCGACCTCCAGGAAACGACGGATCGCCCGGTCCAGATCGTCCGGCGTCGGCGGCAGGACCTGGTTGAAGTCCAACGACGGCTCCTCCAACAAAAGCCCCGTCTCTTCATTGATCCCGTGCCACGGCCCCTTCCAACGGTCCCGATAGACCTCCAAAAGCGCCGAGTTCGCCACCGCCACGTGACCGTCGATGCGACGCGCCAGGACCGGCCGGTCGCCACACGCCTCATCCAGACCCGCACGCGTCGGGTACCCCCCCTCGGGCCAACGGCCGTCGTCCCAGCGTTCCGCCATGACCACCTCGCGCTCCGGGTGCGCCGCCGCGAAATCCCGGACCCGCTTGTACACCTCGCGCACGTCGTCGGCCTCGGAAAGATCGAGCCGCGCCGCCATCAACCCTTCATGGATGAAATGACCGTGCGCGTCATTGAACCCCGGCAACAAGGTCCGTCCCTTGGCGTCCACATGCTCATCCACACCCCGGTCCTCCCGGCGCGCCCCCTCGTCGCTGCCCACATACTCCACCACCCCGTCGCGCACCACGACCGCTCGTGCACTCGGCGCATCGGGATCCATCGTCAAGACCCGCGCGTTGGACACGCGGATGCTGCCTGCTCGGATCGACACGTGCGCGGGAATCCGGCGGCAGGCAAAAGGTTTCGCCGCGCCCCGTGACCATGCTACCGCCGTACGGCGGCCGAACGCTTCACACGCCCAGGGTCTTCCTTGCGCCGAACATCCCCTCCGAACGCCCCGATCACGATCCGCACCCCGTCCGTGACCGCCCACACCCAACCCAACAAAAACACGAACGTCAACAGGAACTGGACGAGCCCCCGTTCCCATTTCCCGTACAGCGCGGTCCCCAACCCCGGAAACGGCACCACGTTCAAGACGAGCACACCGACCGCCTTGGCCGGCGGCAACTTGCGGGTGTACGCCGGCCAGACCAACCGACCGAAACGCCGGGCCAACTCCAACGCGCCGAAGTACGCCGCCAGACGTCGCGCCCGACGTTTCGCCTGAAGCACCTGCCGCTTCTCTTTGCGGGCCCGCTTCCGCTGGCGCTTTTTTTCGACACGCTGTGCCTGGGATTTCCGGCGCTTCTTGTCCTTCTCCGCACGCACCTGGGTCCGCCGGGCCGCGTTTTCCTCACGCCGCTTCTCCCGCTGCCGCCTGCGCTCCTCCTGCTGTTTCTTCCGCGCGGTCCGCTGGACGGCCTTCCTCTCTTTCGCGGCCGCTTTCGCAGCGTCCTCCTCCGCCTTGGGCGCTTTCGTCGGAGGAAGACCCCGAGGCTTGCCGGTGCGACTTGGCGCGCTCCCCCCCGGACCCCCGGGCCGGGAAGCGGCGTCGCTGCGCTTTCGCGGGTCACGGGCACCGGCTTCCACGAGCGCACGCACCTCCCCCGCGCTATATAGGATTCCGGAAAGCGGGGGCAGGGCTTAGGAAGGAGAGCGCCTCGGCGGGGCGTGGCCGAATGGTCCCGCGTGATCGCGCACCTGGACATGGACGCCTTCTTCGCCTCCGTGGAACAACTGGACCACCCCGAATACCGTGGACGCCCCGTCGTCGTCGGCGCCGACCCGCAAGAAGGCCAAGGCCGCGGTGTTGTGGCCGCCGCCAGCTATGAAGCGCGCACGTACGGGATCCACAGCGCGATGCCCATCCGCGACGCCTACCGCGCCTGTCCCGAAGCCGTCTACGTGCGCCCCCGCGGGAGGCGCTACCGCGAGCTCGCGCACCAGGTGCGCGAGATCCTGCGACGCTTCGCGGACACCGTGGAACCCGCCAGCATCGACGAAGCCTACCTGGAGTTGACCTCCATCGTCCAACAAGGCACCTACCCGGACGCCGAGGCCGCCGGGAGGGCCCTCAAGAAATCCGTTTACGAAGAGACCGGGCTCACCGCGAGCATCGGGATCGCCCCCACGAAAAGCTGCGCGAAGATCGCCAGCGACATGGACAAACCGGACGGCTTGACCGTCGTCGGCGAATCCCAGGTCGAATCGTTCCTCGCCCCGCTCCCCGTCAAGAAGATCCCCGGCGTCGGCCCGAAGACCGGCGCGCGACTGCACGAGTTGGGCATCGAGACCATCGGGGACCTCAGCGAGCGCGGCGAGACCTGGGCGAAACAAGAGTTCGGGGAGAACGGAGCGCACCTGTGGCGCCTCGCCAAGGGGATCGACCCCCGGCCCGTGGCCGTGGACCACGGCCTGCCCAAGTCCCGCAGCGAAGAACACACCTTCCATGAAGACGAACGCGATGTGACCCAGATCAACCGGGTCGTTCGCGCCATGGCGCGCGAACTCGTCGCCGAAATGCACGACAAACGCATCCTGTTCCGCGTGGTGGGCCTCAAGATCCGCACCGCGGACTTCGACACCATGACCCGCGCCACCACATTGGCCTACCCCACCCGCTCCCTGCAGACCGTGGTCCGCGTGCTGGCCCGGCAACTGGAAGAGTTCCTGGACGGAAAGACCCCGTACCGTCTCGTCGGTGTGCGCCTGGCCGGACTCGAACGGGACGTGGGACAACGCACCCTGGAAGAATACATCGCAGAGACCGGGACCGCGGACACGTTGAGTCAGGTGCCCGAATGGAGTCGCCCCGATGCACACGCCCCCCGGCCCGGGCAACACCGGTTCGGAAGGGACTGGTGAAGAGGATCCCGCCATGCATAAAGACACCAACACCCCACCATCGACTATACATATCGGGCCGTTAAAACCATAACCCTTTCCTTAAACACACACGCCAGAACATGTCATAACGTAATGAACTGCCCCCCCTTTCAGTTCGCAAACAAATCCAATCTCCTTTTACAAGCCGGCAGGTAACAGGAGGAGTTGGTGATACAATAACACCCGAAACAAAGCACACAGGCAGAGTAAAGCTCCTGACCATCGTCGGAACCCTCCTGCTCCTGGGGGCCGCTGCGGGTGCAGTGGCCGCCGGGATCGGCGGGAGCACCGAGTCTTCAGGAAGCCTAGACGCTGAGACCGACGGCGGAAGCGGAGCCGAAACCGCAGGTTCAGCAGACAGTGAAGCACGCATAGACAGTGACGTCGAAACGCAGCTACGCGCCGACGTGGATGCGCGCGCCGAACTCGACGCGGAACTGGAATACGAACTCGAATCCACGATGGAACAGGCCGCAGCCCTCGAAGGACACGCCGAAGCGCTCCTCGAGGAGAGCGCCGGACTCTCCGGCGCAGAGCGGGCCGAGGCCGAAGGCCGAGCGGAGGCCATGATCGAGTCGAGCCAGCAACTCCAATCGGACGCCCAAGCGCAACTGGACGCCGCGAGTGAAGCGCGAGCGCAGGTCGAATCGGCCTTGGACACCGGCACCGCATCCGAGATCGAAGCGGCCCTGGAAAACCAGGCGGACGTGACCGCCGGGATCGAGGAGCAACTCGAAGATTCCATGGACCTCTCTGCAGAGATCTCCGCGCAGGCGGAAGCCACCGCGCAGTTGTCCTCTGCCGGGGTGGGCTCGACTGGCATCGGAGCCGACACGAGCACGCAAGCCGACGCGGACGCAGCGGAAGCCGCGGCCTCGGCCGCCGGTGAACTCCAAGCGCACATCGAAGGCGCCATGGCCGCCGCTGACGGCGTGTCCGCCAGCGTCGCATCGAGCCTGGAACTCGTCTCCAGCCTGGGCGTCGGGGATGTTGTGGGAAGCGTCGCCGGTGAAGCGACCTCCAGTGTAGGCGCCGGCTTGTAGAGAAAAAACCCCCCCCGCCTCTTTCCCTGTTCCTTATCCTTTGTTCCTCATCCGTTTCCTTTTCTCAGGCTTTTTCCAACCATCCCGAAGCAAGCGCGTTCTTCAGGCTCCGGCTTGCCTGGATCTCGTCATCGCTGAGATGGACCTCATCACGCACGCGATGCCTCGTCTCGGAGGTCCAGTCGGTGAACTTCTTCTTGACCACGTACTTGGTGGTCTTTCTCACCGTGCGCGGCACGTCCCGGGCCCGGTGAAGATCCCGCGTCTCGGTGAAACTACCCGGGTAGGTATGGACCCGGCCGTCATCGAGCACCGCGGTCTTGCCGGTGACGCTGTCCAACAGGAACCGGTCGTGGCTCACCAAGAGCAAGGTGCCGTGGTAACTGTTCAGCGCCTGGATCACCACGTCCCGTGCCCACAGATCCAGATGGTTCGTGGGCTCGTCCAGAACGAGCAGGTTCGACGGCCGCAAGACGCTCTTGAGGATCATCATGCGCTGACGCTCCCCGCCGGAGAGCGTGGCCACCGTGCGCTTCATGTCCACGTCCGGGTCGAAACGGAACCGACCCAGTAGCGCCTTCACGTCGCGCTCCTGCAGCGACCCGCGCGCATCCAGGACCTCCTGGTTCAGCGTGCGCCCGGGCTCCAGGTCGCGCTGCTCCTGGCTCACGAAGATCGTCTTCACGCCGGGTGCTGCGTGGATCGTGCCGGAATCCGGCTCGAGTTTGCCCAACAGCAAGTGCAACAACGTGGTCTTCCCACTGCCGTTGCCGCCCACCAGGCCGATCCGTTCCCCCTTCTTGATCTCGAAATCGACGTTTTGCAGGACCGGCTCCTCGGCGTACCTCTTGCAGAGGCCCGCCGTACGGATCATCTCGTCGCTGGACTTGTCCACCTGGTCGAACTGGAGCCCGAAGCCGAGCCGCTCCAGGACCGGGTCCGGTGCATGGTCCAAGGCGGCCCGGTACTTCTCCAGCATCTTCATGCGGCTGGCGTACTGGCCGTCGAACCGTTTCTGGTGCCGGAACTGCATCACCGTGGCCTTCGTCTCGTCCACCCGTTTTTTCGCTCGCTCCCGGTCGCGCCGCGCGCGCTCGCGGTCCTCGTCGCGGGCCACCACGTACTCCTCGTAGTTCCCCTTGTACGTAGTGATCGCCCCCTGCGAGATCTCGAAGACCCGCTCGGCCACATTGTCCAGGAACGCACGGTCGTGCGCCACCACGAGCACCGTCCCGTTGAACGCGTTCACCCAATCCTCGAGCCACTCAATGGAATCCACGTCGAGATGGTTCGTGGGCTCATCGAGCACCACGAGGTCCCCTTCGCGCACATCCATGAGCGTGCGCGCGAGAAACAGGCGCGTGCGCTCGCCGCCCGACAGACTCGCCGCCTCCCGGTCCAGGTCCATGTCCCTGAACGCCAACTCGGACAGGACCGTGCCCTGCGTGGAAGGGGGTGCCTTCGCCATGCGGACCTCCCGCTCCACCTGGGCATAGCGCTCCAGCACCGTTTCATAGCCCGGTTCCTCGTACAGGGCCGGGTCCGCGATCCTCGCCTCCAGGCGCTGCAACTCATCGGCCAGCACCGGCGGCACGGGCCGGTCCGTGGCCAAAAGATCGCGGGCCGTGGCCCCCACCGGGACCTCGGGGTGCTGTTCGAACCAATGGGTGCGCACGCTGCCCATGTTGATCGTGCCCTCGTCCGCTTTCTCCCGGCCGGCCAGGATCCGCAACAAGGTGGACTTCCCCGCCCCGTTGGGCCCCACCAAGGCCACGGTCTCCCCCGCGTGGATCTGGAATACCGCCTCGTCGAACAGGAGATTGCCGCCGTAGGCCTTGCGCAGTGAATCGGCACGGATGAGCGGGGTCACCAAGGGCCCCACCGCCGGCTCCTCCGGGCTACGGTCGTCGCCACAGCGACCCATGCGGGCCCGCCCCGCTTGAAGGTGACGCTGCCGGCGGGGGTAGGAGCCCCGGGGGCGCCGCATGGAGCAAACGGCCCCCATCGTCACCCGTTCAGTGGTCGAAGGGCCTTTCGGACCTGCTGGGCGACCCACAACCGGTTTGTATGCCCGCGCGCGTAGCCACTTCGTTGCCACCCAGGCCCCCGGCCCGTGCCCGGCCGGTCAAAGAACGCACGGGGCGCGAGGGGATCGCTCAGCGTGGGCTGGGGCGCAAGGCCCGGGACAAGGAGGATCGGAAGGAAGAACCGCCCCGTGAGGTGGGTGGAGAACGTCGGGCGCCACCTCCCAACGCGCGGGAGTTTTTGGCCAGCGACCCGGACATCCCGAAACCGGACTCGCAGGAGATCCTCGCCCTGCGGCGGCTGCCCCTGGTCGGAGCGACCCGGGCACAACTGTTCTGGAAGATCGGGGCCCAGACCCTGGAACAAATCGCCGTCATGGACGAGTACGACTTCCGCTCGCACCCTCTCGTGGAGAACTACCCCGACGGCAGCATCGTGGACGCCTTCCCCCTGATCCAGGGTTTCGCCCGCGCCTCCGCGAGCGGCGAAGCGAACATCGTCGCCCCGGAGCCCCTCTTCGAAGGCCTCACGGGGCCGTTCGTGTTCTTCGACCTGGAGTTCGTCGCGGGGCAGGGCGAAGTGTTCCTCTGGGGGCTGAAACACGACCGGGACCCCCAGGTGGTGCAATGGTTCGGCCATCGCCGGCGTGAACAACGCGACGCCCTGCTGAAGTTCAAGGACCTCATCGAGGAAGAAGACCCGCTTTTTGTCGCATACGGCTCCACGGCCTCCGATGAGGTCGCGATCCGGGAGGCCGCCAAACGCTTCGGCATCGACGGCCGATGGCTGCGCGAGATGCGGTTTTTGGACCTGCTCCAACGCATCGTCTTCACCGAATCCCCGGAGACCCAACGGGTGTACCTGCCCGTCCATAACCTCAAATGCGGCACGGTGGCCGAGTTCTTCGGATACACGAAGCCCGATCACATCGACATCAAGGACGGCTACCAGGCGTTCCGGCTCTACCAACGCTACCGCCGCAAGCCCGACCCGAAGATCAAGGACCGCCTCATGCGCTACAACGCGGAAGACCTCTTCCAGACCGAGATGATCTTCCACGGGCTGAAAGCGATGTTCCGAGAGTTCGCCTAGTACCGCTGCTGGCACGAAAGACTGAAGTCCAGACGTCGTTCCCCCCCGCATGGGCGCAGCCAAGACCCAGACTTCTACAATCATCGGATTTATCGCGATCATCCTGGGCGTTCTGGTCCTGATCGGTGGACTCGGACTGGGAGACATCGCGAACTTCCTGGGCATCGTGTTGATCATCGCCGGGATCCTGATCCTCGTGAACGTGCTCGCCGGGACGACACTCACGGGCGCCTTGTTCCTCGTGTTGGGCATCGTGCTCGTGCTCGGCTTCCTTCGCATCTGGGGCCCCATCGCCGAAATCCTCGAGATCGTCATCGGGATCGTGCTCATCATCTACGGGATCCTGCTCGTCAAATGACGAAAAACGCACCCCCACATGCCTTGTACCACCGCAACCTTGAAGCGCACGCCTCGTGCTCACCCGGCCTCATGACGCCACCACCGCAAGACACCACACCCGGGCTCGAGATGCCCTCGAACTGGAAACAGGACGAGAGCGGGAAACGGATCGAGACCCTCGCCCGCACGAAAGACTTCGTCACCGCGGTCGCCTTGATCCAGGAGATCGCCCAGATCGCGGAAGACGAGAACCATCACCCCGACCTCCATCTGACGAACTACAACCGCCTGCGCATCACCAGCTGGAGCCACGACGTGGGCAAGGTCACCGACCGCGACATGCGGCTCGCCAAACGCGTAGAGACCCTGCTGCGTGACCAGGGCGTAAAACGGGAATGAACGACCCGGCTGGCCACGCTGATTATTTGTAGACCGTCGGGGTGGACGCCGCATGGAGGTCCGCATCCAGAAAACGGAAGCCACCCGCGTGGCCGCCCGGGTCCACGAAGGCCCGTACGAAGGCCTCGCGGACGTGGTCGAGGAGCTGGTGCGGTGGCTGCGCAACCAAAAGGACGCCGGTGGCGCGGTGACCACGGTCTTCCATGACCCGCAAGGGCTGCAGGCCGGCGTGGCGACCGGCGCAGGCGACGAACAAGCGGAACAACCGATCCGGGCCGAAGTCTGGGTCCCCGTGCCGTCCGAAAGCGGGCCAGAAGCACCAGAACGGGATGAAACCATCGACGTCAAGTCCATCCCCAGAGCGGACGCCGCCTGCGTGACGTACACCGGCGACCCCCTGGGGATCCCCCATATGGCGCTCGCCCTGCGCGGATTCCTCAAGGAACAAGAATACCCGCTCACGGACGAGACCCGGGTCGTCCACCTCATGCCGGACTGGGAGAACCCGGCCCAATGGGTCGCTGAAGTGCAAGTGCTGATCGGGGACCCTGAAACAGCGTGAGCCGCGCTCGACTGGAACGGGTGGCGTGGGGCGCGCAGACCACCTCGGCGGACATCGGGGGTGCACCGCAGCGCAAACTTGACAGGCCAAGGGGCGCTCCCGAGCGCATGGCCGGACTCATCGGGTTGACCGCCCATGACATCGAGATCCAGGACGCACTTGCCGCGATCCGCTGGAAATACGAAGGGGAATGGATCCCGCACCCCGTCGTCCGGTTCACCACCACCCTGCCCGTGGCCGTCCAGGAGGACGGGGAGCGCGTCGTCACGCGCGCACGCTGGGGGTTCGACATCGGCGGCGGCCGACCCGTCGGAAACGCCCGCGACGACAAACTGCAAGGGAGCCGCCTCTGGTCCAGCATGCTCGGCAAGACACCCTGCCTGTTCGCCGCCACCGGGGTCTACGAGCAGGTCAAGTCCGAAGCCGGCAAGACGAGCTATTGGTTCCGACGCCGAGACCAGGAACCCATCGTCATGCCCGGCCTCTGCGCCACACGCAAAGTCAAGGGCGAACCGCGACTGTGCGCCGCGATCATCACCACGACGCCGAACCGGTTCTTCTCACAATACCACAACCGACAGGTCTGCGCCGTCACCCCGGACGAAGCCGACGCCTGGATGGACGAGAGCGACCCCGACGCGCTCATGAGGCTCCTGCACGCCCCGAAAAGCGAAGCATGGGAAGCCGTCCCCGTGGACGACGCGATCTTCGGCCGGGGTCGACGCGAAATGGAGCACCTGGTGGAGATCGGCGAACCCGAACGCTGGACGGAGGACTGAAACGCGTGTGCGGACGGGTCGTCTGGGTCTGGGACGCCGCCACCGGCGAACTCATCGCCCAATACGTCGACCCCGCGCTCTTCGACCCGGAGACCCTGGGGCTCATGGAAAAAAACCGCTACAACGTGCCACCGGCAAGCCATCTACCGTTCATCATTGGTGAAGCCGAAGGAAACCACGTGCGCATCGCCCGCTGGGGCGTGCCCATACCCAAGAGGCCCAACGGCGTCTTCAACACAAGGATCGAAGGCGCATACGAATCCCCCATGTGGCGCGCCATGATCGGCCGGTCCCACGGCCTGCTCCCCGTCAAGGGCTTCTACGAATGGCGTCATGATGGCGACAAGGCGCCGCACTTCATCCAGCGCTCGGACGGCCGACCCATGCTCCTTGGAGCGATCCTGGGCCGACGCCCCGTCGACTCGGAGCCCCGGTTGTGCGCCAGCATCGTCACCTGCGAGCCGAACACGTTGGTCGCGCGACTCCACGACCGCATGCCCGTCATCATCGAACCGGACGACGCGCAAGACTGGCTGCACCCCGAGAGGATCGGACAGGCCGGCGTGCTGCGCCTGGCCCGGCCCGCCGGCGACGTGCTCACCATGCACCGGGTGACGCGCGACGTGAACAACACACAAAACGACCGGCCCGACCTGATCGAACCGAAGGAGGCGACGCTGCCCGGATAGGGCAAGGGCTAACGGGCGGACGAGTCGTAGGTCGCCGGTGGACGGTCATCCGGCCCACGAAACGGCGTGCGGCTCACGCCACGAAACCAGGAATGCACCCCCTCTTCACTGTATCCGAACGGGGCGAACAGGGTCTCCACACAGCGGGCAAGCAGACGCAGATAAGCGCCTACATCGTAGGCGACGTCGGGGTCCTCGTCGTACCAACCGGACGTCTGCCGTGAAAGCTCGACGGGGACGACGCGGGAGCGCCACGGGCCCGAGGAACGCGCGACCACGTACTTCACGTACTCACCGGGCTTGCGTTCGGTGCCCGAGTCACGAAGCGCCCTGAGCGCCTGCTTCACGTTCGTGTTGGCACGGTAGTCCTCGACGGCGCGCGTGGCCTGGATCATGATCCCCAGTTCCTCCGCCGGGACCTCGTGCCGCAGCAACCGCTCGGCCGCGCGTTTGGCCACCTGCAACGCCCGTGGGATGCGGGCCAGGAAACCCGTGGCGTCGTCCGCCTGTGAGAGCACGTCGAGCATGCCCTGCTGCGCGTCGTAGATCCAGTCACACGTGCTGTGGCGTTGCACCTCGATGCCGCGGACCTTGAGCGTCCCGTCCTCGAACTTCCCGTAATAACGGTTGGGCACCCCGACGGCGCTGGACGTGGTGTGCGTCTTCGAGGGCAAAAGCACGATCCACTTGTAGACGCCTTCGACGTCCATGGGCACGCCCACGGCGTTCGTGACGGCGCGCGCGACGGCGAGCGCGTCCTTGCGCGTGATGCCCGGTTTGTGCAGGAACACGCAGTCCGTCAAGGCATGGACCATCTCGAACCCCTGCGACTGCGCGATTTTTCGTGCCTGCGTCATGCCGGCGCGGCCGAAGCACTGGATCGCCTGATGCACCTCGGCGCATCCGAACCTTGCATTGCGGTACCTGAAATAACCGAAGCAGACGACGCCCAGGGCCTTGTGTTCCGACTTGATGGCGCGGCACTTCGCCACGAGCTCCGGATCGACGCTGCGCATCCCGGTCGCCCGGCGCAGGATGGCCTTCACGTAGCGTCTGTGCGGCCAGATGCGTCGCAGGATCTCGGCTTGATGGCCTGTCTGCCGCACGCATACATGGTAGCCCAGTTCGGGGACCATGGGGCCGTCGGGACAACAAGTACAATTGATCGTGTCGCTGGAAAGGTTGTGCGTCACCACGAGGGACGGGTAATAACCGCTGAAATCACAGGCGACGACGTCCGTGTAGATCCCCGGGTCCGGGTTCATGATCTGGCCGCCGCGGTCCACGGCGTACAGCGTCGCGGCGTCCTTCCAATCCTCGGCGAGGTTGCGTTTCCACGGCAGCGCGACCCCGCGGTCCGTGGCGAGGTCGATCTGCATCTGCTGAAGCGCGTACCCGGCGCCGTTGCGGTTGACGTGCTGCGCGCGGCAGTTCGAGACACGCGCAAGATAGACGATGCCGTACAGGTCGGTGCGGTCGATCTCCGAATCCAGCGTCTTCTTGCTCAGGTCGATATGCCAACGGCCGCGCAGATAGTAGGCGTGCGTCTTGTAGAGCCACCGGCCGTAGGTATGGATGGATTTGCCCTGCTGGTCCGGCGCATCGGGATGCGGATCGGGGTCCCGCCCCAGGTTCACATCACGACGCAGACCGTGCATGCGGATGCGGCGCAGAAGATAAGGGACTTCGAAGCGGTCGCCGTGGCGCGTGAGCAGGACGTCCGGGTCCATGGCCGCGATGCAGCGACCCAACCTCCGGAGGACGACGCGCTCGGCACGCGGGTCGCCCACGCGCCGACAATGGATCTCGGTGTCGCCCAGGCGCACCGCGACCAGCGGGTCGTCGAAGGCGGGCGCGTGGCCGGACTGCTCCACCGTCACCTCAAGGCGGGCACAAGACAGGTCGGGATCGGGATAATCCAGGGTCCAGCGGTCTTCGCCCCGCGCGAGGCGAGGCCGGGGACCGTATGGGCCGATGTCCAGGCGGCACATGGAGAAAAGCCCCCGCTTGTGCATCCAGCGGCTTTCCGGCTGGTGGTCGACGTCGTAGAACACGAGGCCCTTCGTGCGGGTCCTTTGACGCAGGTCCGAAGCGACCGCACGGATGTCCCGGAGTCGCTTCGGGCGCACACGCAGCACGGGCTCGATGGGCCCCTCCAGCCAGAGGCGCGTCTCGGCATGCCACGTCGCCGCCACGCGCGGGTCGTCCTGGAGCACTTGCTGCGCCTCCTCGAGCGGCACGACGGCGGCCCGGACACAGAAATCGGGCGTGTACGGCACGATGCGTTTGCTCATTCGCTCGCCGTTTTTCATCCACACGACGAGACCGCGGTTTCCTGGTTGCGGGTAGACGTCGAAGAGCCAGGCGGGCGGTTCAGCAGACCGGGACATGATCGTCCGTCTCCCCGAGACGCGTCTGGCCGATGCGCAACAGATCCTCCGGCGTGGGGGGCACCACGTGGCGTGTGACGACACCGGCCTCGGCGAGCGCCGCACGCGTCTGGGCAAGCTCCGCGACCGTCTTCTGGAGCCGCAGCCGGAGCGATGCCTGCTCCATCTTCATCTCCAGCAGCATCGCAAGCAGCACGGGGCGCTCGAAATCGAGATGGGGGCGACGATTGATCGCATGACTGGCGCGGCGTGCGCTGCAGACCAATTCGTCGAACCAGACCTGCTGCCGGGTGGAAAGCTCACCGCGGAACTCCCTGTATCTGTTTTCGAATTCATCCAACGCCATTGTCGTCGTGGGTGCTGATTGGCCCATGTTGTTCCTCCTTGTATTATGTATGTCCGGGATTGTTGCCGATTGTTTGTGCCTGCCGTGGGCTTTCGCGCACACGTGGGGCCGGGGTCTCCACCGGCTCGGGGGCCGGCAGAAAATCGTCGAGGGTGGTCCTGCGCGCGGTCCTGGCGACGATCTCCAGGCGCGTGCCGTCCTGGACGGCGCTCCACCCGGCCCCCGTGCGGCGGATCGACCAGCGCCGCCCGGCCGCTTCGTAGGTCATGCGGGCCAAGATGGGATGGCTCTGCCACCAACGATGCATGTCCACCGTGAGCACGATGGGGACGTGGCACTGCAACGCGAGGTTCTTGAGGTGGTCCAGGCTGTATCGGACGTAATCCTCCTGCTCCCAATCTGTGAGCTCGTCGGTGGAGAACAAGCGGTCGTAGGGGGCGCACAGGACGAGTGAAGCGTCCACTTCTGCGAGCTTCGTCTCGAGGTGCAGGGTGAGGACACTGTCCCATTGGAACGGCGTCAGGCAGCGCTTGATGAGCATCCGGTCGGCGCCCTCGTCGGCCTCCCTGCCCCGTATGAGGTTGAGTTCCGCGAAGTCGGAGGGATCGAAGCCGTGACTGCCGTCGCACCACAGGACATGGCCTTCGGTGGTGTGCAGGGCAAAATGGGCGATCTCCTGGTGAAAATCCCGGAGTTCCCGGCGCTGGCCGTGCAGCAGGGTCAGACCGGGTTGCAACAGAGGTGTCCACACGGACTCGGATGCGGGCTGGGAGAATGAAAAGGTGAAGGGGGGAGGTGACCGAAAGTACTCCGACCGATTGTCCAATCGACGGCCGGCGAAAGGGCGGTTTATAAGCGGCGTGTCCCGATGGATGTGGGGGGTGCCCGTGGTTCAAATGGGTGCGCCGCCTGGGCCGGGGCATGGCGGGCGTGATCGGCCTGCGTGGGCCTGATATTGACAAGCGTGACGCGTTGCGGGGCTACAAGGTCGAGTTCGTGG
>CAYVRY010000019.1:0-24252 GCA_964452895.1 uncultured Halobacteriales archaeon | reverse complement strand
TGCGGGACGCGAAGATCACCGAGATCTACGAAGGCACCAGCGAGGTCCAGCGGCTGGTCGTCGCCCGCCACCTGAGCGGGTCCTAGGGCGAAAACAGGCGCCCCCTGGTTCCCCCGCGATGAAAAGCCATAAATCGGGAGAACAACTCGGAAGGTGGATGAGTGATATGAGGAACCACGGACCCGAGGGCAGACACCGCCTCCTGGTCGCCGTCTGCGTCGCTCTGTTCATCGGATTGCCTCTCGCAGGGTGCCTCGCATCGACCCACGGCACGGTCGCGGTGTACGTGAAGGCGGAGCCCACGGACGAGTTCACGGAGGTGGAAGTGACGGTCACGCGGGTGGAGATCCAACGATCCGGGTCGAACATCGGGGACGGGCAGGACCCCACCGTGCCCGGCGGGGCCGGGGAAGACGCCGAGGATCCCCGCAGAGGCATCACCGAACTCTCTGGTGATACGAAAACCGTCGACCTCCTGGAGTTCCAAGAACCTGAGTCGCGCGCCCTGGTGGGTACCGAACGGGCGCCCGAAGGCACGTACGGCACGCTCATCCTGCGTTTCGAAGACGAGGCCCGCGGGGTGCGTGAAGACGGTTCGGAAGTGACCATCGGGTTGCGGTCCACGCAGATCCAGCCATCCCATGAATTCGACGTGGAAGTCGATGAGACGATCCGCATCATCATCGAGTTCGACCTCGACGAAAGCATCACCCAGAACGACGCGGGGGAATACAGAATGACCCTCCGGGTCGCAGACGTCCGGGAGGAACCCCGGGCCGGCGGCGGGGAAGGGGACCAACCGGACCGCGGCGTATGAAGAGACGCCCAGGGCCTGCGACCCATCGAAAACGGGCGGTGTCCTCCCCGACAAGGCAGGGAACCCTTTGAGTCAAGACATCGAGCACATGTTCGACCGGATCGCCCCGAAGTACGACCGGGCGAACAAAGTGCTCTCGTTCGGCGTGGACCGCTCGTGGCGCCGTGCGGCAGTAAGGACCGCCGCCGTGCACCGCGGCGACCGTGTGCTCGACGTGGCCACGGGCACCGCGGACCTGGCGCTCGCCCTCGCCGCAAAGACCGGCGATGAAGGCGCCGTCGTCGGGCTCGATTTCTCCCGTCCCATGCTCCTCGAAGGCCGACGCAAGGTCCAGGGGTCCAATCGGTCCGTCGCGCTCTTGGAGGGGGACGCACTCCGTCTGCCCTTTCCCGACGACACGTTCGACGTGGCCACGATCGCGTTCGGGATCCGCAACGTGGACGACCCGGAACAAGGCGTCCAGGAGATGGCGCGCACCGTGCGCCCCGGCGGCCGCGTCGTGATCCTGGAGTTCGGGCAACCCAGGACCCTGATGGCCGGCCCGTACCGGTTCTACAGCCGGCACGTGATGCCGCGGCTCGGCGCAGCGCTCACCGGCGACCGCGCCGCGTACGAGTATTTGCCCGATACCGCCGCGCGTTTTCCCAGCGGCGACCGGTTCGTCCAGATCATGGAACGCACTAACAGGTTCGAGGATGTCGCCGTGCGCGCGCTGACCGGCGGGATCGCCTACCTCTACACAGGCACCGTCCGATAACCTCAGACCCGCATGAGCGCATCACGGGAGGCCGCCATCAGGGCCGTCGCCGCCGAGCGGTCTTTCTTGCCGAGCGACGTGCGCGCCAACGTGGGCACCACGAGTAGACCTCTGGGCACCGCGTGCGCCGGCAGACGCTTGCGCGCATGTTCTACGAGCGCCTTCTCATCCACAAGGTCCCCTTCCACGACGGCCGCCACCTGCTGGCCCCACCGCGGGTCCGGCAGGCCCACCACGCACGCCGCGCCACCACCCGGATACGATTCCAGGACGGCTTCCACTTCCCGCGCGTTCACCGTATGCCCCCCCGTGACGATCCGCTCCATGGTACGCCCCGTCACGAACAACTTCCCTTCTGCATCCAGATAACCCCGGTCCTGCGTCGCCAATCCGTCGGTGCTCGATGGATCATTCGACCCATACGGCCTGGCCAGGGTCTTGCCTGCGATGATGATCTCTCCTTCCACGCCGGGCGCGCAAACCGACCCGTCATCCGCGCGGATCGTGAGCTCGACGCCCGAGAGTGGGAACCCCGCGGTCCCCGGCTCGGCGCGGGCTTGTGCCGGCGTCGCCGTGGCCACCTGCGAACAGGTCTCCGTAAGACCATACGAGACGAAAACGGGCCACCTGCGCCCGCATGCCTCTTGCAAGAGGCCTCTGGGCACCGCGTCGCCGCCCAGCAACACGCATCGCAGCGAGGACGGTGGATGCGACATCACTTCCAACAACCGGGCGAACATCACGGGGACCAACGAAACATGCGTCACGCCGAATTCCTGGATCAAGCGCGCCAAGCGTGCCGGGTCGTACCGGTCCTCGAGGACCAGGTGAGCATCAAAGCGCAAGACCCGGTCCAAGAGCATGAACCCGCCGGCATGGTGAAGCGGCAAGACGCCCAGGGCCACACTGGAGGCGTCGAACGCGATCCTTTGGGACGCACTTCTTGCATGCGCCGCCAACACCTCTTCGTCGTACCCCCACGCCTGCGGAGGTCCTGTCGTCCCGGACGTGAACAACACCACCACAGTCCCCCGCTGCCGCTCCCGAACCGGTCTCGCGGCATTCTTTTCGACCGGAGGCCAATCCGTACCATCCGCTGCAGCGAAAACGAGATCCGGGCGTTGAGAAAAAGCGCGTGCGCGCTGCGCAAAATTGCGGTCTGAGACCCACAGATCGATCCCCACTTGATCGACCCGCTCCCTGATCACCGGGTCCGGCAGACTTGGGGAGAGGGGCACCAGCACCAGCCCCGCTTCCCGGCACGCGCGCGCAACGACCACGAAAAGCGGTGTGTTCGCGGTGAAAAGGCCGACATGATGCCCCCGAGCCAGCCCCGCACCACGAAAAACATCGACGACGCGTCGCGTCAACGAGTCCAAATCATCGGGACCCCACGAGCGGCCCGCCCAGTCCAACCGGATCAGACATCCCCCCAGGACACCCGCGTGCCATCCAAGGCAAGCTCGAACGCTCCGATCCCGGGGCCCGGCGGCATCCGCACCCAGCCTGCCTCCGGGAGCAGGGCAGGCGACGCCAGGTCGCCCGCCAATGCGTCCCCGGTTCCCAGTCCGTGGGCCAAGGATCCCGGCGACAGGCTCGCCAGTTGAAGATCCACGGCACGCCCAATCGCCCCCTCCAACGGTGTGCTTACCACCAACGGCGTCGCCGATCCGGATCCGGCCGCCAACACCTCCAGGAACCGGTCCACACCGCCCAGGCGAGGAGGCTTCACCACGAGCGCCGCCGCCGACGGCGCCAAGACGGACGCCGCTTGCGCATCCGTCACGGATTCATCCCAGGCGAGCGGGACCGGACTCTTTTGCGCCAGCCGGACGCGGTCGCCCAAGCTGCCCTCCCCCAAAGGTTCCTCCACGTATTGCAACGAGAACGGCGCCAACGTCTTCAGGGCGTCCAACGCTTCGTCGACGCCCCAGGCCCCGTTCGCATCGAGACGCAGGAACACATCCGGGCCAAGCGCCCGTCGAAGGGCACCGAGACGCCGTGCATCGGCGTCCGCGTCCCCCATGGACTTGACCTTGATCGTCGAAAAACCGGCCTGCAGCAGACGTTCGCCCTCTTGGACCGCTTCCTCTGGGTCAAGCGGACCCAGGTTCCCGTTGACGGGGATCGAACCCCCTGGCGGAACGCGCACACGCACCGGATTCTGCGGCGAGCGCACCGCATCCGCCAGGAACGTCGCGAACGACACGCCCTGCAAGCGGGCCCCGTGATCCACCAAAGCGGACATCACCCCATGCCGGAACCAGGCATGAAGGCCCGCCCGGTCCAAGGCGTCGCGCGCGGCGAACACTTCCCCTGAGCGCAAGCGTGGCAACGACGACGCGACGTTCCGCACCAAGATCAACGGGTCCTGCACCCGCAACGGAAGCGGCGCCTCCCCCAGTCCCCGTACACCCTGACCTTCGACCTTCACCAGCACACTCCACCGCTGTGTCGTCGTGCCTCTCCGGCTCGTCCACGGCCTGGCGAGCGGCAACCGATGCAGGCTCAAGGATACGTCCAACTCCCCCGGACTCACGCGAGGCCGCCTCCCATCACCGGCATCATGACGAACCCGGCCGAAAACAAGACCCCGAAAAGCAGCAAGAGCATCGCCGTGCGTTCCAAGAGCAGGTTCATCCGGCCCGGTTCACGCACCTGCCAGACCCGCACCACCAACAAAAAACCCAACGGCAACGACACGAACGGCAACAACAACATCCACGCCGCGGACTGCAGCGCCAAGACCACCGGCACCAGGTACGCGACCACCAGCAGCAACAGGTACTCCGCCCGCGTCCCCCAAGGACCCAACAACACGGCGAGCGTGTTCTTCCCCGCAGCGCGGTCCGTGGGCAGGTCGCGCAGATTGTTCACGACGAGGATCGCCGTGGCCAACGCCCCGACCGGCACACTGGCCAAGACCACCCCCGGGCCCACCGACAACGCCTGCACGAAATAGGTCCCCGCGACCGCCACGGGTCCGAAGAACACGAAGACGGTCACATCCCCCAACCCGATGTAACCCAAAGGCCGCGGGCCCGCCGTATAGAAGATCCCGCCCAGGATGCTCGCCGCCCCGATCACCAAGACCGGCCACCCCGCACGCAGGAACAGCCCCAAACCCACGAAACCGGCCAGCAGAAAGAGCCCCAACGCCACGTTGCGCACCCGCGTGGGCGGCAACCACCCCCCCGCCACGACCCGCATCCGGCCCCGCCGGTCCGGCGTATCGGCGCCTTTCTTGTGGTCCCAGTAATCGTTGGCCAGGTTCGTCGCGACCTGCAAGATCAACGCCACCGCGAGCGCCGCCGACGCCGCCGGCCAAAAGAACGCCCCGTCACGGAACGCCAAGGCCGAACCCACGATCACCGGTACGGCTCCCGCTGGCAAGGTGCGCAGCCGCACGGCGTGCAGCCAGGCCGTCACACCGCGTTCACGGGAGCCATCGGCCGCGTCCATATCCGGGTCGCCGTTTCTCAAGGTACGCATCCCTTCCTTCCTGCCCTTCCTCGCTCATGTAGAACATCAACGTGGCGTTGCCCGCAAGCTCCTGGATCCCCGCCTGACCGTCCAATTCCGCGTTGAACGCCGACTTCAACGACCGGATCGCAAGCGGGCTCTTGTCGAGGATCTCCCGCGCCCAATCCACCCCTTCGGCCTCCAACCGGTCCAACGGGACCACCTTGTTCACCAGCCCCATCTCCCGGGCCTCCTCGGCGGAATACTGACGACAAAGATACCAGATCTCCCGGGCCTTCTTTTGGCCCACGATGCGCGCCAGGTACGACGAACCGAACCCGCCGTCGAAGCTTCCCACCTTGGGCCCCGTCTGACCGAAGACCGCGTTGTCCGCAGCGATCGTCAGGTCCGAGACCACGTGCAGCACGTGCCCACCCCCGATCGCGTAGCCCGGCACGAGCGCGATGACCACCTTCGGCATGGAACGGATGATCCGCTGCAGCTCCAACACGTTCAAACGCGGCACCCCGTCGCCGCCCACGTACCCCTGCTTGCCGCGGACCCGCTGATCGCCGCCCGACGAGAACGCCCACTTGCCGTCCTCGGCCGGACCGTTGCCCGTGAACAGGACGACCCCGATGGACGTGTCGTTCCAAGCATCCCGGAAGGCCTCGATCATTTCCACGATGGTCTCCGGGCGGAACGCGTTGCGGACCTCCGGGCGGTCGAACGCGACGCGGGCGATCCCGTCGTGCTTGTGGTACGTGATGTCCTCGAATTCGCGGACTTTTTCCCAGGCGACCGTCTCGAGCTTTCCTTCCATGAGGCTCACGGGCGGCGAACGCGAAGGTATGGAAAAAGGGTGCGATGGGAACGCGTCCTCCCGCGCTGGAAACCGGTCACCCGATCGCTTTTTTCACGGCATCCCGCAACCGCTCCCGGATCAGCGCCCGGCGGTGGTGCGACCGCTCCCTGTCCACGGCCACCTCCACCACACCGCCCGGGTCCTGGCGGAGCATGTCGGTAAGCGGCTCCCCCTCGCCGACGAGCCGATGACGCAGGCCGTACCCTTCGGCCAGTCGCTTCAGGTCCAACTCGGGCGGCGTCAAGAACAACTCGGAAAACGGCGGCTCGTGCTTCGCAATGGGCAACTCGCCGAAGATCGCGCCCCCGCCGTTGTTGATGACGATGAGCGTGAGGCCCGGTGTGTACTTCTTCATGGCCGCCAACGCGGGCGCGTCGTGCGAGAACGCCACGTCCCCGACCACCGCGATGGAAGGACCCCCGTGGCCCGCCGCTGCACCCACGGCACTGGAGATCGAGCCATCGATCCCGCTGACCCCCCGGTTCCCCAACACGCGACGCGACCCGTCGAACGGCGGCGCATACCGGTCCAGGTCGCGCACCGGCAGACTCGAACCCACAAACAACAAGCCTCCCGACGGCAACGCGGCCAAGGCACGCCGAGGCACCGTGGCCTCCCAATCCCCCTCCTGCTCCAACGCCTTCCGGGTCGCCTTCTCCAGGTCCCTGAACGCATCAAGCCATCGGCGACGCTTCGGCCCGCCGCCGCCGTTGCCTGCGATACGCCGCTCCAGCATGAGCGCGAAACGCGGCGCATCCACGGCAACACTGACCTGCGCGGTCGCCACGGGATCGGGATGACGGCCCGATTCGTCGACGGCCACACGCAGCGCCTGCGGGTACTGCTCGAAATAACGTTGCACGTGAATCGAGGTGGGCGTCGCCCCGAACTGCAGGAACCATTGCGGCGCGAGCGCCTCGCGCACCGAGTCCAGGGACAAGAACGCGTCCGCCGTGCCCATCAGCGTGCCATCGGAAGTCTCCAGGTAGCGCACGCCGGAGAGGGGGTCTGCGATGATCGGTGCGCCCAGATTGCGCGCCAGGCGGAGCAACAAAGCCGGCAAGGCGTCGCTGCGTTGACGGGGGCCCACCACGATGACGCCGGGTTTGCCCGCGATCCGGGAGGCCACCAGGTCCACCAGCGCCGGATCCGGCCAACGGATCGCTCCTGAGGCGGCGATCCAGGGCAGGTAATCCGGGCGCGGTGCTCCGCCCGGCTCCGCCATGACGCCCACGGGCACGTCGCCGACGAGCGGGTCCGGCGACAAGGGCTCGTCGAACGGCACGTTCAGATGGACCGGCCCCGGCGGTGGCCCGCGCGCGTGGCCCAAAGCCCGAGCGACCACGGCGCGCAGATAGCGCAGCGACTTCGCGTTCGGCTGCGGCAGGCCCAGGGAGTGGCTCCAGTTCGTATGGCGCTCGAAGAGACCGCTTTGCTCCAGGGTCTGGTTCGCCCCCACGGCGTGCAGGTGCGGCGGGCGGTCGGCGCTGATCACGAGGAGCGGCACCAAGGCATGATGGGCTTCCACGATGGCCGGGTGCTGGTTCACCACCGCGGTCCCCGAGGTGGTCAACGTGGCCACCGGGTGCCCGGTCTGCCGCGCCCGGCCCAGTGCATAGAACGCCCCCGAGCGTTCATCCGGATGCACACTCACCGTGATGCGCGGATGACGATGGAACGCCACGGCGAGCGGGGCACTGCGATGGCCCGGTGAGAGCGCGACGTGGGCGAGGCCCCCGCGCGCCAACTCGGCCACCAGGACGTCGGCCCACAACTGGTTGCGATGGGGCGGCGCCTCGTTCATGCGCGACCCACCGAGCGTGCCGCCTGCTCGACCAGACGCAACTTCAACCGGGTCTCCTCCCATTCCGCGCTCGGGTCCGAACCCGCCACGATGCCGGCGCCTGCATAGGCCCAAAGCGCCTGCGGGGTGGACAACGCGGAGCGGATCGCGGTCAACACGGTCCCTTCCCCGCTCGGCGAGAACCAGCCCAACCCGCCGGCGTACCAGCCGCGCGGCATTTGTTCCAGGCGCGCGATCTGTTGCAGGCACTCGCGCGGCGGGATGCCTCCCACCGCCGGCGTGGGATGCAACTCGCGAGCCACGTCGATCACGTGCATCCCGGCCGGGATCTGCGCCCGGATCGGCGTCTCCAGATGCTGGACGTGCCCCAAGCGCCGAAGACGCCGTTTGCCGTGTTCGATCCGCAAGGCGCCCGCCTGCGCCAGACGTTCATCGAGCCAGGTCACCGTGAGCCCATGCTCCAGGTTGTCCTTGGGACTCTCCACGAGGTCCTGCGCGCGCGACTGATCGTCCCTTGAATCCGTGCCGCGCGCCGCGGTGCCCGCAAGCGCCACGGTCTCGGCCGTGACACCCTGCACGCGCACCAACGGTTCCGGGGTGGCGCCCAAAAACGCCTGGCCGCGCACCGGTTCGAACAGGAAGCGGTATGTGCCCGCCTCCGCCGGGAAAGCCGCCAGGAGTCGCAACGGGTCCACGGGGGGCAGCCGCTTGGCCCGGGCGAGCACCACCTTCGTCACGTCGCCTGCGCGGATCGACGTCAAGATCTTGCGCACGCTGCGCTCCCAATCCTCCCGGTCTGTGCCCGGATGGGCCGACAGGTCCTGGGCGGTGGCGTTTTTCGTCACCGCCGGCATTTCTTGCGTCGCCCTGCTCTGGCCCATGGCCCGCGTCGTGGTCTCGTACAGCCCCTCGTCATGCCAGGTCCAAAGGCGCTCCGGCAGGACGAAGAGCGTACCGGGGAACGCGCCCCAAGGAGACCGGGATTCGTGCCGGTCATGGAAAGCGAAGCCGCCCATGAGAAGCGGCCCGATCCCTTCCGGGACCCCCTCTTCGGCCCGGTGGCGCAGGGATTGCCACAATGCGCGCGCCTCCCCCCGCAGCACCTCCAGACGACCGGGGCCGTCCGCCTGCAAGCGCGCCGCGGTGCCCGAGGCGACCCAGGTGCGCTCCGGTGAGAACCAGGCGAACCGCGCGTCTTCCTCCAAGGCAGCGAGCAGATCGTGCGGCTTCTGGTCGGGCACCCGGCGGGTCCGGCTCTCAAAAGCAGGGTCCGCCGCCACGAGGCGCTCCCTTTGGGATTCCGCTGACATGGTAAGGCGACAACGGCGCCCAAGCAGGCGCTCTTTTTCAAGGGTTCGCGAAGGCAGGACCACCGGCTGGATGACAGAGAATGACACCCCGTGCCCTTCGCCGCCGATGCAGGCCCGTCCAAAGACCCAAACCCTCAAATATCGCCCCCCGGGATAGGCCGCTTGATGGCCAAGCAAGAAGAAGGCGGCGGCTTCCAGGCATCCGCCGGTCTGATCCGGTACTTCGACGCGGAAGAGAAATCCGCCTTCCGGATCCACCCGAACGTCGTGGTCGCACTGTGCCTGTTGACCGCGATCGGGATCACCCTGCTCAAGGTCTTCGTCGCTTTTTGAACCCGGCGCATGGAACGCCGCGCACCCCTTACCCGGCGTCGTCCCCGTGTGAGCCTAGGGCACCGGCCGCCCTTGCACCCATATCATCATAAAGAGCAAGGGATTGCGCGCGCCTCGGAGGCCCACCTTTGGTTCGAATCGGTGTATTTGTGAAAGAAGTGTTGGACGTGGACCAACTGCGCGTCGACCCGAACACCCGTGAACCGAAACTGTCGGAACTTCCCACGAAGGTGAACACGTTCGACAAGCACGCCATCGAGGAGGCCGTCCGCCTCAAGGGCGAACTCTCCGACGCCCAGGTCAGCGTGTTGAGCGTGAAGGGCCAGAAACTCAAGGAGACCGTCAAGGAACCCCTCGCCATGGGGGCCGACGACGCTTTCGTGGTGCCCTACGACGGCGACCTGGACGGACGCGGCACGGCCCGCGTCATGGCGAAACTCATCGAGAAGCACGGCCCCTTCGACCTGATCTTCTGCGGTGAGGTCTCCCTGGACGTCAACGCCGGTGAGGTGCCCATGCGTGTCGCCGCGCTTCTCGACATGGAGTTCGTGTGGAACGCCAAGAAGATCATCGGCGTGGAAGACGGCACGATCACATTGATCCGGGACGCCGACCAGGACGAAGAGGTGAAGGTGCAGACCCCCGCCATCGTCTCCATGAACGACGAGATGAACAACCCCCGTCTCCCCGCACTCATGCAGATCCTCGCCGCCGGCAAGAAACCGATCCAGGAGGCCTCCATCGAAGACCTCGGCCTGAGCAAAGAGGACCTGGAGCCCATCGTGAAGGTCGTGGAGAACAAGGCCCCCCAGACCGACCGGAAACAGATTATCCTCGAAGGCGACGACCGGGAAGAAAAACTCGTGGAAGCGCTCAAGAAGGAGGGGATCCTGTGAACGTCCTCGCGTTCTGCGACCACGACCCGCTGCTCATGGAACTGATCGCCGGGGCGCGCGAGATCGCCGGTGACGACGGGCAGGTCCACGCCGTGACCCTCGGCAACGAGGGCCAGAAACTGATCCAGCATGGCGCCGACCACGTCCACACCCTGGAGGCCAAAGACCCGCATCCCTGGCCCCTTGCGAACGCCGTGGTGAAACTGGCCGAAGGGGCGGGCGCCCAAGCGGTGATCATCGGCGCCACGAAACGGGGACGCGCCTTCGCCGGGCTCGTGGCCGAGAAAATGGACGCCGCCTACGCCGCGGAAGTCTCCCAAATCGGATTCAAGGACGACAAACCGCAAGCGACCCGGATGCTTCTCTCCGGGAACACGAACGCCGTGATCGAGTACAACGCAAAACGGATCGTCGCCACGGCGAACCCGAAGGTCTGGGAAGCGCTCCCGGCGGACGAATCGCGCAGCGGCGAGACCCAGAGTGCCAGCCTGGAACAAGGCGGCAAGGTCCAGCTCGTCAAGGTGCACGAACACGAAGAGGAAGGGGTCAACCTGGCGCAGGCGAAGATCGTCGTCGGTGCCGGACGGGGTGTGAAGAAACAGGAAGACCTGAAGATGCTCGAAGAGCTCGCCGGGTCCCTCGACGGCGCGCTGGGATGCTCCCGACCGCTCGCTGCGGACCTGAAATGGCTCGGCGAGGAACACTGGATCGGGCTCTCCGGGAACGTGATCCGCCCCCGCCTCTACATCGCCTGCGGGGTCTCCGGGCAGATCCAGCACCTCACCGGTTGCCGCGGCTCGAAGACCATCGTCGCGATCAACACGGACGAGGACGCCCCCATTTTCGAGAACGCCGACTACGGCATCGTCGCCGACCTGTACGAGGTCGTGCCGAAGCTCATCGAACTGATCAAGAGCGCCAAGTAGGCCTTCCCGGCACCCCCATCACCATCGAACCTCCTGGAGGCCTCCCTTCAAGTGGTCAAAAGGCCGTCATCATCGGTTCCTTACAGCACAGGCTTTGCGAGCGGCCCCGGCCGTGCGCCCACCAACGGATTGCGGGCTCCTTAAGCAACACCAAGTCTGTCCCTCTTTGTCGCGGTCCCATGGGCGTCATGGGCTGCGGTGGAACAGGTAGGGTCAACCAATGAGGGTCGCAGGAAACACAACCGGAAAACAGGGCATCGAAATCGCGTACGTACGCTCCGTCACACTCGTTTCGCGGTGGATCCACGAAATGTTCGAGCCCGGTCTCGATCAAGGCTTCACGGGTGGCACCAACGCGGTAGTGGAGACCAGGGGTAGGACAGAGACTTCGGACGCACCGAGCTGACGGTGCGCTCCGACAAGGGAGGAGAACCCCTGGGGCACCGGGCGGGGGCCCGGGGATTGGGCATCCCCGCCGGGGCCGTGAAGGCGGCCCCGGACCCCCCGCCCCATCGTCCTTCGGAGCCAGGCACGCAGGCGTATCAAATAGAAAAGCCGAGTAGGGTGTCATGACACGGCGCGTGCACGAAAGCCGCCAGGCGGCTGCTGCCCCCGGCCAAGCAGGAAAGGGGACCGAACACGCCACTCCACCCCCCGCCCCATCCCAGGGTGTCCGGGTGGCCGGAGAAGTGCGTGAGCGCGAAATGGTCGAAGTGGAACGGATCGCGGGTGTCCTTGAAGTGACCACCTGGATCAAACGCCTGTCCGTTTTCCGGCGCTAGGATCAGCCCCTTCAATCCCACTTCGTGGCTTGCGGACCCCAACGGGCAATCTCCCGGAGCGCCCCCCGCATGGATCTCACGCGCGGGACCTCCACCGTGCGCGCATCGTGCCGGTCCACCAAGACCACGCGCCGGATCCCCGCCTCCCGCGCCCCCACCAGGTCGCGCTCATAGGACGAGCCCACCATCACCGCCTGGTCGGCGCGCACGTCCAACCGGTCCAACGCCAACGCGAACACCGCCGGGTGGGGCTTGACGTGCCCCGCCTCGGAAGCCGAAGCCCGGACCTCCAGGATCTGGTTCAACCTGGACTCCGCAAGGGCGTCCTGGACGAACTGCGGGTCGCCATCCGTGACCAGACCCATGGTATGGCCCCTCTGGGCGAGACGGGAGACCGCCCTGCGCGCATCCGGGAAAAGGCGCGCATGACGACGCCGCGCCGCGCGATACTCCTCATGGAACCAGACCTCGTCCTCCGGGTTCGCCTCCAAGCCCAACTCGTGCAACAACGCGCCAAACGCCCCGCG
Organism: uncultured Halobacteriales archaeon; assembly: GCA_964452895.1. Lineage (GTDB taxonomy): Archaea > Thermoplasmatota > E2 > JACPAO01 > JAHWKR01 > CAYVRY01. The sequence goes on along the minus strand of CAYVRY010000019.1, from coordinate 11,773 downwards.
GACCGCCTCCTCGTACGGCACGAACTCCGTAGGAACCTCCAGCCCCGGCTCACCCTGCATCAACTCCATCAAGGTCAACCGGAAATGGCCCGCCAGTTCGCGCGGGGAAAGCCGGGTCCCGTAACGCGACTGGACCCGCCGCATGGCCGCATCCAACGCCCGGTCCTCACCCGTCTCGTCCAAAAGGGTGCCCGTGAACGCCAGAAGCACGGCGGGACGGTCCATGCCCCCAGGGAAGGTGAGACCCCTGATACCGCTTTCGCTCTGCGAAGCGGCATCGCTGGCGAAGAGCAGGACATACTGAAACACGCGGGCCCCGCCCCATGGTCCTCAGGACCCCCGCGGCAAACCGCCCCCGCGCCCTCCACCACGCCCTCTTAGTGTATCCACGTGACAAAGCCAAGCTGTATGGACCCGACCCGCTTGACCCTGATCGGCGCCGGAGCCGGATTGCTGGCCGCCGTGCTCATCGTGGGACCCTATGCGCTGATCGCCGTGCAGAACTACGATGGGGACAAGGACCCCGAGCTCGTTGAACAGCGCTACAGCATGCCGGCGGCGCAGGAGGCGCTCCAGCGGGGCTTCACGGATCAGGACGCGGCGTACAAGAACGACGCCATGCAGATGAAGATGCACGCCTACGGGCCGGGCGACGTGCTCTTCACGGAAGGGGAAATGGCGCACGACCCGGAGACCGGGGACTTCCTCCTGGAGTTCTACATGGAATTGGACAAGATGGCCACCGCCTACGGGCTCGACATGGAAGACCTCATGGACGAGTCGAACGACACCGGCGAGCCGCAGGACGATTTGGGTCTGGACCTGTTCGGCTTCGGAGACGAGACCCCGGACCGCCTGGGGTTCACGATGGGCAAGAAAGGCCCCGTCACCGTGTTCGACTTTTTCGGGCTGAACATGACCGCCCGGGACCATTCCCCTACCGACGACGAATTCGAGCCGTTCAGTAGCGATGAAGACGACGACGAGGCGGAAATCGAGACCATGGACATGTTCAAGGAACTCCAGGTCTTCCTGGAAGAAGACAACGACACGTTCGATCACACCATCGGAGCCTCCACCTATCAAGGCGAAAACAGTTGGCTCGTGGAAGCCAGTTTCCAGAACGAGAGCGCCACTGGTGAAGCGACCTTCCACTTGCGGCAATCCGACCTGGCGCCCTTGTACGTGGAATTCACCATCGAAGGGATCTTCGATTCCGATACCCTCGACATGATCCGGGAGGACGACCCGGATTTCCCGCTGGACGACATGTCCATGCGGATGGTCATGGAATTCGAGTACGGAGCCGTAGACATCCAATTGCCCGAAGGGTTCAATCGGTTCCCGGTGAACGTCAAGAGCGACCACGAATCCACTGACGGCGAGTACGCGATCACGATCACGCAGGACCACGAACAACTCGTGCCGCTCGACGAACTGGAAGTCCACGTGGTCGTGGAACAACAGGATATCATGCAGTTCGAGTCGTTCGACGAATTCGGGGAATTCGAGTCGTCCGACGAGGGCCTGTTCTCGGGCGGCGGGCCCGACGTGACCCAGGTGCTGGCCGCCTTCGACCTCGCCGACGGACTGGAGCACAGCGAGACGAACGGCTACACGCTCTCTTACCTGGACAACGACGCCGACGGCATGATCTCGGCAGGCGACCAGGCCGTCGTCCGTGGTGAGGACGACGCCTTCTGGGACAACGGGACCCACCATGTCACCGTGCTCTTCTATGACAAATGGGCCGGAGCCTACGAGGGCGCCCCCGCACCGGGACTGGTGTGGCTTCTGGGTCTCCTGGCGGCCACCGGGATCACGATCCGGCGCAAACGGCGACGAGCAGGTGCAAGCGGGACCGAAACAATCCAGGGCGGTTAAATAAAACCGCCTCGTCCCGGCGATTCCGGCATGGATGATCAGTGGTCCGTCGCCAAGCGGCAGGCGCAAAGGAGGCGCTGGGAAGGCGAGTGGGAGCCCCTCGAGGTCGAAATCGATACGCCCCTTGCTTCGCACAAGACCGTGCGCACCAAGAAACGCACTCCGGCCGGGACCTTCGGGGCGGCGGTCCTGTTCGTCGCGATCGTCGCCTTGACCCTGAACTTCACCTTGCCCTGGGTCGTCATCCAGTTCGACCCCAGCGTGCCCGGCGTGGGCGCACTGCCGGATGAGACCCTGGGACGCAGCGATCTCGGCGGCTCCAGCGCATACGCCGACCGTTTGTTGGGCTGGCCCCTGGCGACGTTCATCGTCACGATCATCGCAGGGACCTGCCTGGCCGGCATCGACCACCTGGACGGCCTCTACAAGGGGACCCATCGCGCCGTGCAGAGCCTGCTGCTTCTCGTGATCGCCTTCTTCGGCTTCCTGCTCACGCTCACCGGGACCCGCTGGCTCGGCGCCCAGACCACCAGCCTGCTCAGCGGAGACGGCTCCACCACGGTCATCCTGCATGCCAACCCGTACCTGAACCTCGGCGTGGGGATCCTCCTGCTCGCCGGCGCGTTGTACCATGTGCGCCGGCCGCTCCAGCAACTCTTCATCCACGACCGTCTGGGGCTCTACGGGGAACGCACGATGCGCGCCACCGGGCTCATGGTCGCCGCGTGCGCCGGTTGTCTGCTCCTGATGCCTCTTTTGCCCTTCGTCGCCTCGAACACGCAAAGCGCGTACCTGGGCGAATGGGACCTGGCCGCGATCACCGGGCGCGGTGGAGACCTGCTCGAAAACGCCGACCGCGCGCTGGGCTGGGTACGCGCGATGACCTGGGTCGTGTTGTACCTCTTCCTGGCGGCGTTTCTCAAAGCAGCGGCGCGCCGGGCACGAGGCGGGCGCCAAGAGACCCCGTTCTGGACCCGCCTTCCGGGGCTCGCCGTGGTCCCGCTTCTCATCATGATCGTCTTCACCGTGCTCTTCTACACGCGGCTCGGCGCAACAGAAAACGTCTCCATGTTCCCGAACCCGTTTCTTCCCCTGGGTGTGCTCGCGCTCCTGCTCGCATACACCCACTGGGTGAACCAGGTGCTCCGCCCCGGCATGCGGAACAGCAAGCCGGTGGCCGCCCGGGAAAACCCCCGTTCGCAGACGCCGCCGGACCCCTAATCGAACGCCAACGCCGCTTTCTCCGCCTTCAGCGTCTCGATCAGACTGTCCACGAAAGGCTCCCACTCCGCCACCACGGCCACGTCCGCCTCATCCAGGACGTTCGCCTCCGGGTCCCGGTCCACCGCGATCCATGTCTCCAGGCGCGACCGGTCGATCCCCTCCAACGTATCCAGGTCGCCGGAGACGCCCAACGTGATCAACAGTCTGGGCCGGATCCGCCTGCCGTGCAGGCCCACCAGGTGTTCAGCCGGGGAGAACTTCAGGTCCACACAACTCTTGGAAGCCGCCATCTGCGCACCATGGATATGGTCGCTCAGCGCGTTCGCGCGCTCGTAACCCTGGGCGCTGGCGATGCCCTTGCCGCACAGGATCACCACGTCCGCCTGCTCCAAAGGCACCGCGGGTCCGCCGCTTTTTGCCTCCGTCGGCTTCAGCCGGACGCTGTCCGGGCCCACCTGGGGAAGCTCCACCACCACACGACCCGTGCGGGTGGGGTCCGGAAGGGGACGCTGGTAGCTTCTTCGCAGCACCGTCGCGATCTGCGGGCGGTCCTTGGGCACCACGGCTTCACGGGAGACGCGCCCTTCGAACATCTCCTGCCGGAACAAGAACAACCGGTCCGAGGTGTCCAGGCGCAGGTCCTTCACCCTCGCCACGGCCCCCGTACCCAGACGCACCGCCAGTCGTCCCGCCACCGCATCATTGAACGTGGACTGGCCGAACAAGATCAACTCCGGACGCCGCTTGTTCGTCAGTTCCACCAACGCATCCACCGTGAGGTCCGGGTCCTGCCGCTCGAAGAGACGAGACTCCACAAGATAAACCGAGTCCGCACCCGCGCGCACCAGGTTGTCCCGGTAACGCTCCCCGACCCCCGGCGGACCCAGGATCACTGCGCCCACGCGCGCGCCCAACGCGTCCGCGAGTTCCCTGGAACGCCCCATCAACTCATACGTCGAAGCGCGCACGTGGTCGCCTCGGATCTCCGCGAACACCCACAAATGACGCCACTGCCCGCTCTCCGGCGGCGCTTCCTCGCCCGCTTGCGCCTGATCGGAGGACGGTTCGGACTCCTCCCCGGCGGACTCCAGGTAATGCTCCCAACCGCCCATCCCCTCGCTCAAACGCCTCCCTCCATCAGAACCCTCCCAGGTAGCCCTTTCTTGCCAGACGCTTCCCCAGCGTGCGCGCGCTCGCCTCCGGTGGATCCGTGAACCGTTCCCCCTCCCTCTTTTCCCCGCGCATCACGCGCAGGTCGCGGGTCTCACTCGGTGCAGCCAGTCGCGACAACAAACGCCCGTCCGTGTCCAAGTCGGCAAGGGACCAGGAATGCACCGTCTTCGCGTCGTACGCATCGGCCAGGCGCCAACTCGTCGGCCAACGCGGCACCACAGTACCGGGTCGCACCGTGGCCACGGCCGGTCGCGCCGACTCGAACCCCGCCCACTGGGCGCCGAACATGGCGACCCCTTGCAGGCGTTCCCCATTGAACGAGAGCACACGGGCACCCGGGATCAACGACCAGTCCAACACCCCCGCCAACGCGCCCCCCAAGAGACTCCAATCCGGCTCCATGGTCTCCGTCCCCACGACCACCAACTCCACGCCCTCCAACAAACGGATCGCCTGCGCGAACAGGCGCGCACGCACCACCGGTTCCGGTGCCACCGCCGGCGCGGCCAACAAGACCGCCGCGTCCGCGCCCCACGCCAACGCCTCCCGCAACCCCCCGTCGGCGCCGTCCCGGTCCACCGCCATGGCGACCACAAAAGGCTTGTCGGCCTCGTCAACCTGGTGCCCGCCGCCGTCTTCCTTCAGCCTGAGCGCGAGTTCCAAGGGCTGCCGGTCGTTCGTGTGCAACGACCGGTCCGGTTCACTCGTGTCCAACTCCCCCGTGCGCCGGTCCACCGTGAGATAACCCAGGTCCGGCACCTGCATCACCGGCACCACGACCACGCCCCGGTCGCGCGGCAGGAACGAGCGGTCCAGGCTCACCAGAACGACCCCCCTTCGATGAGGTCCCGCGCGACGATCATCCGCTGGATCTCGTTCGTGCCCTCAAAGATCTCGATGATGATCTGATCACGAAACGCCTGCTCGATCCCCCACGCATCGCGCACCCCCGCGGCGCCATGGACGATCATGGCCGACTCCACGGCCCGGCCCGCGGCCTCCGAAGCGGACGTCTTCACCATGGCGCATTTCCGCGAGATGTCATCACGCAACTCCCGCGGCGGACGCTCCCCCTGCGCCAGCATATGGTAGTAACGGTCCACGAGCTGCCCCACTTCGTAGACGGCCCGTTCGTTCAGATACGCGTCCATGGCCATCTCCGAGAGCCGCCACTGCACGGACTGGTGGTCCGAGAGCGGGTTCCCGCCGCGCTTGCGCTTGCCTGCATAATCCAGCGTCCTTGAGAGCATCTCCTTGACCGCCCCCACCGCGCCCGCGGCGAGTCCCGCCCTACCGCCGTCCAGCGCCGTCAAGGCCACGATCAATCCCGCACCGATGTCCCCGATCACGTTCTCCCGCGGCACCCGGCAATCCGTGAACACGAGCTCCGCCGTGGAACTGGACCGGATCCCCATCTTGTCCTCGATCGTCCCCACCTCGAAACCCGGGGAACCCTTCTCCACCACGAACGCCGTCACGCCCCCGCGCGCCCCCAACGTCGGATCCGTCACCGCCATGACCAGGACGTAATCCGCCCGGTCCCCGTTGGAACACCAGATCTTTCGCCCGTTGAGCACGAACTCGCCGCCGTCCTCCTCGGCCCGCGTGCGGATCCCCGCCGCGTCCGAGCCCGCCGTGGGCTCCGTGAGCGCGAACGCCCCCAACGCCTGACCACTGGCCAGCGGACGCACGAACCGTTCCCGCTGCGACTCGTCGCCGAAGATCCAAAGCGGCGTCACACAGATCCCCGTGTGCGCCCCCACGATGGTCGAAAGCGACGAATCCACGGCACCGAGCTCCTCCAGCAACAAGCAATAACCCACCTCCCCGAGCCCCGCCCCACCGTACTCACGCGGGATCGGCACCCCCAAGAGACCGTGCTCCTGCATCTTCGCCACCGCCTCCTCCGGGAAGACCCCGTGCCCCGTCTTCACATCCCGAAGAAGCGGGCGGATCTCCTCGCCCAGGAACTGACGCACCGTCCGCTTGAAAAGACGCTCCCGGGGTCCGAACGTGAAATCGATCGCCATGGCCTCACGACACGCTGAGTGGATTGTTCAAAGCCGGGGCTGCACAGACCGCCACGCTCATTCTCCCTTGAACTCGGGTTGACGCTTCTCCGAGAACGCAGTGATCCCCTCCACCAGGTCCTTCGTGCCGGCGAGCTCCCCCACCGCTTCCCGCTCCACGCCGAACGCCTCGTTCGTCGAGGACACCTGCAGGATCTGATTGATCGTGCGCTTCGCGTTGCGCACGGCCAACGGCGCGCTCTTCGCGATGATCATGCGCGCGATGTCCGTGGCAGCGCGCAGTTCCTCACCGTCCGGGACCACCTTGTTCACGAGCCCGATCCGGAAGGCCTCCTGGGCGTTCACCATCTGACCGGTCAGGATCAACTCCTTCGCCTTCGCCGGGCCCACGAGCCGCGTCATGCGCACCGTACCCCCCCAGGCGGGGATCAAACCGATCCAGACCTCCGGTTGCCCGAAGCGCGCCCGGTCCGAAGCGACACGCAGATCGCAGCTCATCGCCAACTCGTTGCCCCCGCCCAACGTGAGGCTGTTGATCGCACCGATCACTGGCTGCGGGACATTGGACAACCGCTCAAAGGCCTGCTGCCCCTTCTCCACGACCTTCGTCGCCTCGTCCGGGGACAACCCCTCGAACTCCTTGAGGTCCGCCCCCGCGCAGAACGCATGCGTCCCGTTGCCGGTCAGGATCACGGCGCGGGTCTCCTTGTCGTTCTCCAGGTCCGCCGCCAACGCGTCGATCTCTTCCACCATCTTCAGGTTCAACGCGTTGACCGGGGGATGGTCCAGCGTCACGGTCGCGATCTTGTTCTCCTTTTTCACTTGCAGATATTGGTTCGCCATGACAGGTATTCTCCAGGGTGCGGGTGATCACGCAACAAGTGCGTGCAGGGAAGAGGGACAGACGCATGAAACGTCATGAACAGGAATCATGTATAGTCAAAGAACCCACCGCCGCTTTTCTTGCCCAACCGGCCTTGCTCCACCAGGTCGTCCACCACGGTGGCGAACTTCTTCTCCCGGTCCAGCATGAACGGCCGCAGCGTGTCCTGGACCGCCTTGAGCACGTCGAGACCGATCATGTCCCCCAACTCCAACGGCCCCATGGGGAAACCCGCCCCCGCCTTCATCGCCCGGTCGATGTCCCGCGCCGACGCCACTTTCTCCTCGTAGCACAGGAAGACCTCGTTCATCATCGCCCCCAGGACCCGGTTCACCAGGAACCCCGGCGTCTCCTTCACCTGCACCGGCTGCAGCGGGTACCGATGGTTGCGCAGCTCACTGAGGAAATTCATCACGTCGCTCGTCGTCTCCTCGTCCGTGCTCTCGGCCGGGACGACCTCCACCAGGGGCAAGGTCGTCGGCGGGTTGAAGAAATGGGTCCCGATGAAACGCCCCGGCCGGTCGGTGCTCTCGGCGATCTTCGTCACCGGCAACGCGCTCGTGTTCGTGGCGAAGACCGTGCGCGAATCCACGACACCCTGGACCTCCTGGAAGACCGCCTTCTTGATGTCCAGGTCCTCCACCACCGCCTCGATCACAAGATCCGCGCCGGAGAGGTCGCCGTATTCCGTGGTGGGTTTGATCCGCTCGAGCGCCTGGTCCGTCCGGGCCTTCGTGTAGGTCGGACGGTTCTTCTTGTGCACGACCTCCCTCTGATCGTCGGTCAACTCGATGCCGCTTTTCTCGATGCGGGAGATCTCCCGGTCCGCCTTCGACTCATGGAACGCCACGAGCTCGTCCAGGTCCCTGCGGATCGTCTGGACGCCCCGCTCCAAGGGCTCCTCATCGATCTCCTTCAGGACGACCTTTTTGCCATTGAGCGCAAGCACCTGTGCGATGCGTGCACCCATCGTGCCCGCGCCGATCACTGCGACATTTTCAACGAACAGAACCATGGTGGCACCTGTTGATGCCTGGCACAACAGGCCAGGCAGGCAAGCGCGCAAGCGGAGCGGGCGCTTTAAGGGTTCGGGGCCTGGGAGGGAAACGTGTTGGAGGTGGTGTCCACCAGAACACCGCCGACGGCGCGGTTTTTGTCCCGCAGGCGTCGTGCACACCCATCACCGAGCCCCTTAACAGGCCGCCCCCGCCTCCCGCCATCGTGACCGGGCAGCCGTCTCCAGGCGCAGCGCAAGCCGAGCCCGGGCCCCGTGCCATGCGGGACCTCCTGGACAAAGGCAGTCTGACGCGGCTCATGGTCCTGCGGTCACTGGCCCGCGGGCCCGTACGCACCCTGCGCCGGATCGCCGACGAAGTGGGCGTCAGCGTGCAGGCCGTCAGCGAGCACCTGAAAAGACTCACCGAGGCGGGGCTCGTCGAGAACCACGAGACCGGACCCCGGCTCACCCGTGAAGGCCACGAAATGCTCGCCGGGTCACTCACCACGCTCAAGCGCTTCATCGACACCGCCGTGCGCGACCTGGCACGGATCGAGACCACCGCCGCACGCGCCGCGACCCCTGTCGAACAAGGCCAGGCCGTCGGGCTGTTCATGGAGGACGGGGAGCTCGTCGCCCGCGCCCAGGCCGAGTCGCCGAGCCGCGGCGTCGCCATGCAGGATGCGCATACCGGGCAGGACGTGCTCGTGGGCGAGTTGGAGGGGATCGTGAACCTCGAACCGGGCCGCGTCGCGTTCTTGATCGTGCCCGAATCCGAAGCCGGAGGCTCACGCGCCGTCGACATCCCCGCCATACGGGACCGCCTCGACCAAGCCGGCGTGGTCGCCGCACAAGGACCCGTCGCGCGGCACGTCGCGAGTGAAGCCGGCGTCGAGCCCGTGCGCTTCGCGGCCTGGGCCGTCGCTGCAGAAGCCGCCCTGGTCGGCGTGGACGTGGTCGTGATCGTGGAAAGGAACCGGTTGACAGAGTTCCAGGAACGATACACGCGCGCCTGCGCCGAACTCGGGTTCGATGCAAAACCCCGGGTCGAGCCGGCCCCGTAGTCGTGAATGGTTTAAACGCGCACCGCTTCCCGCATTTCGTGGAACGTGCGACGGATTTCCCGAGGCCTCCCGGTCCCGAGACGATCCGGGTTGAACAACCTCGGTTCAAGGCGGTCTACCCGGCTTTCCTCGCGCTCATGGTCGTCCTGGCGTTCTATCTCGTGATATCCCTCCAATCCTGGGGACCCCTCTACGGGTCCGGGGCCGCGTTGCTTGCGATTGCCTTTGTCGCATACCCTGCGTGGGCCCTACTGGTCAATACCGATGAATCTGCACGAGCGCCACCTCCCACCCCCCGGCAGATCGCTCTCGCGGGGACCGGACTGGGCCTCCTGGTCGCATCAAGCTTCCTGTACACCGCATGGGCATGGCAAGACGCGACCTTCATGCTCACCACCATCCCCATCGCACTGTCCGTCATACCGCTTCTCCCCTACGCCACGCGACAACTCTCCGCCTCCACGCGCAAGCCGCGCTCCATCCCCAGCGACCGCGGACCTTTGCTCAGAGTCCTCCTCCTGCTCGTCGTGCTGCCGGTCGCCGCACTCTCGGTGACGCTCCTGGTCGCCCCCCTCGTTGCATGGGAACCCTACCAATTCACGAACTTCCGTGATGGTTTCGACCGGCTCGCCGACGCGACGGAGACCGTGCTCTTGCCGGCAGCGACCCTGGGGATTCCATTGGTCGTGAGCTTCTTCGTGGGCTTGGCGGCCGCCTCGCTGCAACATCACGGCTTCGCGGTGGCACGGGAACGACGCCGGCGGAACCTCGAGGCCGTCGGCGACACGGCCAAGGCCCTTTACGGTCGCGGCGACCTCGAGCGTGACCCATACCTTGCGCTGCAATCGTCGATCCGGATGGAACTGGAAGGCTCCGTGCCGGGCGAAGCTGACCTGCTGCAGGCGCGCACCGCCATGGGAGCGGTCCTGGTGCTCGCATTGGCCGCTCTGATCGTCGCCGGGCTCACCTTGTTCACCGGGCTCACCACGACGGAACTCGATCTCTGTACGGACTGCCAGAACGCGGCGGACCAGAGCGCCTTCGCATCCGCCGTGAGCGACTGGCGGGGCTGGATGATCGGGACCGTCCTCCTGCTCGGTTCACTGGGCCTTCTCGCCCTCCTGTTCATTCCCGGGCTGGTGCAACGCATTCGCAACGCCCAGGCGGAGACCCATGCCTTCCGCGCCGAACAGCAAAAGCTCGTCGCAACCTACCTGAAGGCACAGGAGACCCGGGATGAACAGTCGCTCACCACGCAACGATTCGGATAGCGAGCCTTTACCGTTCAAGCATCCGGCAGCGGGGAGTACCCGGCGGGGGCCGGTGCCCAGTAATGAAGCGCCCACCAGAGGGTGAAGGTCTGTTGGTAGACGATACTCGTGTCGGTGGGCAACACGTGGAACGAGAGATCGGTTGCGTCCTCAAAACCGTCATCGATCCGGATCTGGATCGGCGAGGTGCCGGTCGCCTCCGCAAGGACGTTTCCATCGTCGTGGCGCACCTGCAACCGGAGTTCGTCGGCATGCAAATAGTAATCACCTTCCCACGCAAGTAGGAACGACGCCGTCTCCAGGCCCTCATCCAGAGACGCGCCGGACAACGTGTCGTGGTTCTCGTCCACGGCACCGCAATCCAAGGCCGTGGACACCCAACAAGAGATGAACCCCCTCCACTCGTGCGGCCCGTCCACATAGGGTTCAGGTGCGAGCATGAAATCGAATTGGATCAATTCGTCGGCTTCCACCATCACCATCGTGGAGTGGGTCAAGAAGCCGTCGGCAGAAACGTCCAGACGATAGGTACTCGGTTCCACATCCTCGAAGGAATAGAAACCCTGATGGTCCGTCTGTTCGGAATAGGCCGGGGACTCGTCCTGCCGCAACTCGAGCAATGCCCCTTCTATCGGTTCCAGTTGGTGGCTGAAGACCCGTCCCTGCACATCCCCCGTCTCCTCCAGGCCGTCCGGGGTCGTCGCCGCCGTACCGGCGAAAAGGATGAGCAGGGAGGCCACTGCGACCGGCAGCAAGGATGTTTGACGCACCATGACGAGGCTCCAACTCATCATGTTTATAATAGTTTATGGGCGCGTAGCGCGGGTTGTTGCGGTGCGGCCAAGAACCCGGACCCAGCGTCGCGAAATCGTTCCATCGCGGCCTTTATCGGCAGACGCGATCAAAACGGATACGCTTTGCCGAGCGGCACGTTCGCCTGCAGTGCCGCGATGCAGCCCTGCCCGACTCCGGTGGCGATCTGACGGGCGCCGCCCAGCAGGTCACCCACGGCGTACACACGCGGGACCCCGGTCTCCATGGTGTGCGGGTCCACCTTCACGTAACCCTGCTCGTCGATCGTGCAGCCCAGCGCCTTCGCGAGCTTGTTGTTCGGCAGGATCCCGATGGAGATGAAGACCCCGTTGACCTCCAGGGTCTGCTTCTCGTTGGTCTGGTTGTTGAAGATGCGGACCCCTTCCACCTTGCCGTTGCCGTAGATCTCCGAGACTTCGTGGTTCCAATGGATC
>CAYVRY010000018.1:11666-24667 GCA_964452895.1 uncultured Halobacteriales archaeon | reverse complement strand
GCGCACGATGTTGCGTTTGTGGTCCAGGTAGTTGCTCAGCGCGGTCTCGTAATGGCTCCCTTTGTCGCCCAGCAGGACCGCGACGACGGTCTCCGGCATCTCGTACCGGCTGGACCCGTTGATCAGTGTGGCGTACTCCCGGGTGTCGCGAAGGTACCCGCCGGGCGGTTCATGGGCGAGTTCGTAGACTTCGCCGAGCAGACGCGTGGGTTCGCGGGCGCGCTCCAGCAGCAGGCCGACGAGGCGTTTCTGCGTCTCTTCGTCCAGATGGCACCATTTTTCTTCGGGGTTGATCCCTTGCGCGATCAAGAAACGCTTGCAGGCTTCCATGTTCTTGGAGAGCCCGCGCAGGGCGGGGTCGTCGCTGTAGCAAAGGAGTTGCGTCAGCGTGCGGCCGTGGCGGCCGTAGAGCCGGAGGTCCAGGCGCGCTTCGATGAGTCCCGCGTCTGTGGCGTCCTTGAGGACCTCGTCGCGGGTCAGCCCGATGAAGCGGCCGCTTTGATGGTCCATCATGTCGCCCACGGACCCGATCACGCCCAGTACGCTCAGGTCCCTGGAGTGCCCGGGCAGGGCGGCGCGGGCGACCAGGTACGCGATGCCGGCGCTGCAGATCTCCGTGGAGCCGGAGAGGCCGTACAGGTTCGGGTGGATCTGGTGGCTGTGGTCTTCGTCCCCGGCGGGCGGTTTGTGGTGGTCGATGACGATCACGTTGGGATGTTCGAAGGCCTCCCGGGGTGGCGACCCGTGGTCGGTGATGATCACGAGGTCTTCGTGGGCCTGCGAGAGGCGTTCCAGGTGCTCCTCGGCGAACTTCTTGGAGAACAGCGGAGTGACCTCGTAGCCGAGTCGTTCGAGGAGGACCCGCATGATGGTGTGGCTCGTGATCCCGTCCACGTCCATGTCGCTGAAGATGACGGCGGTGGGAGGACGGTCCAGGGTGCGTGCATGTTCTCGGGTCTGCAGGATCTGCTGGCCGCCGTCGTCGACGCGCGCCAGGAACGCGCTTTGTTCGGGAGCGGCGGGGGACGGGGACGCCTTGGTCATTGGGCACCTGCGGCTCAAGCAACACGGGGCGGCTGCTCGGCCGTCTGCAAGTGGGCAAGACGGGGGCCCTCGGTCAAACCTTTCGGTGCGTGCGCACACCTCGGATGAGGTTCATCCCGCAAGCGGCAGCGGTCGTTCGGGTCGCGCTTCGTTCCCCGGATTTTTTGGCTTTCCTCGACCGTTTTGTCGACCCTGGCCTTCATGATGGTCGATCAGGGCGACGGCGAACTGGTCGGCGCGGGCGCGGCTCATGCCGTGGATCTCGACGAGTCGTTCATGGATGCCGGCGGCGTCCGGGGCTCCCGGTTCTACCCGGGCCTGCGGGTCGTGCGGCGGGTTCAGGAAGACGTTTCGCACTTCCTGCAGCATGTTCGTGTCGATCTTTTTGAGCGCGGTCTGCACGCGGCGTTCTGCGTGGTCGGCGGGCGGCGTGCCGTTCTCGGCGCGTTCGAGGATGCGCTCGAGGCTGCCGTGCCGGTCCAAAAGGCGCAGTGCGCCTTTGCTGCCAAGGCCGTGGATGCCGGGGAAGAAGTCGTTACCGACGATGCAGGCGAGGTCCACCAGGGTCTCCCGGTCGAGTCTGTGTTCGATCAGGAACGCGGCAAGCAGGATCTCTTCGAGTCCCCGCCGCGTGTTCGTGAGGTTGCGCACGATCCTTGGAGCCCCGAAGATCAGCGTGTCGTAGTCCTGACTGGCGGCGGCCTGCACGTTCCCCGCGGCGGCGAGCGCGGCGCATTGCGCTTCCGCATCGGCAGGCGCCTGGATCACGGGGATCCCGCACACCTTGAGCAGCAAGGCGGCGTTCTCGGCGTCGTTCCGGGTCACACGGGTGGTGGCGGCGGCGCTTTTGCGGATCATGTCCATGTCGCCGTCCATGCGGGCTTGCTCCAGCCTCCCGGTGGCCTCGTTCTTCGCGGCGACTCGTTTGGCGATCGTGTTCTCCTTGAGCGGGTGCGGAGGACCGTCGAGAACGTAGGCGGGGGTGACCCCTGCGGCCACCAGCTGCTCGGTGCGGGAGACCAGCCCGACGAGGTGGGAGGTGGTGTTGCCGTGCGCGTCACGCAGGGTGTGCCCTTGTTTGTCGCGCAGCATGGTGAGGTATTGGTAGAACAGGCCGTAGGCGTCGATGGCCAGGCGCTCCCCCGCCAACTCGTCGAGCGATATGGTGGCGGGGTGCAGCAGGTTGCGCAGGTTGAGGCCCATCCGGGGGCGACGAGCGGCGGGGCGGGTATGAAGCTGTCGAGAGGGACATGGCGTCGCCTGGGCCACAGCTCCTTTCGTGCCGGTCATCGCGCGTCCGTTTTGCGCTCAGGCGACCCCTTCGACGATCTCACCGGCGACGATCTCGATGTCGAAGCCGGCGCCTTGGGCCATGCTGATCGCTTGTTCGATGTGGGTCCCGTAGACCACGCGGTCGCCGTAGACGTTGGACTGGACGTGCGTGAGGATCCCGAGCCCGGAACCCAACACGTTGGTGGCGGGGGAGCCGGAATCGCCGCCGCTGGCGTAGCTCGTGAAGCTGATCGTGGTGTCGCTGACCGCGGTGAGGTAACCGGTGCGCGCGCGGGTGTGCGCTTGATCGTTCGTCGCGACCCCCCAGCCGTAGTGATGCATGGGTTGGTACGCGTGGGTCTCGGGCTCCGCATCGCGCGGCCCGGACCAGGCGCACATGTTGGGGTCCAACTGGTCCACCATCGCATCATCCACCCGGATCAACGCGAAATCGTGTCCCACGCCCGAGTAATGGCGGTATGCGACGCTTCCGAACGGTCCGATACCGGTGGCACCCATGGATTGTCCGACGAAGGAAGTGCAGTGGCCGGCTGTTCCCATGTAGTGGTCCGTGCCGTCGGTGAACAGGAAGTTCATCGTGCAGCCGTTGGTCAACCGGGCACCGGGCCGGATCCCGGGGCATTCCTCGGGCGGGCCGGGGATCGGCATGCCGTGCGTGGGGAGTTCGATGAGGGGGATCGGTTCCTCGTGCTCACAAGGCACGCCGGGCAACAGCGGGGTCTCGGTCTGAGCGAGCGCGTCCCGGGTCTCCTCCATGGTGGTCGCCGCGCTCGGACCCATCAACATGAGAAGGAAGGCCAGGGTCGACAAGCAGGCGAAGGTCAAGATCGTCCGGGGTTTTTGTTTTCCTGCGTGCATGGTCTCCACGGCATGGCCCACAAGTCGAGCCGATATAAGGCTGGTTTTTCTTTCTGGACCGGTGTCGCTAAAAAGGGGTATGATCGGCTTAAGTTGCTGCTTCTCGGGCTTGCGCACATTGGCGGGTTCGCAGCCTCACGCTACTTACCGTAGGCGCGCTCCGGTCGAGCGCGGTCCCGGGACGCCCCACGCTCTATCGGCGGCGCCCCCCGGCAACAGGCCGGTTGTAAGTTCATGGGACCGAAGGCGGCGCACGCGCCCATGCGCGGAAAGTCGGGCCCGCGCGGGTTCGAGGAGGGGGAAACCATCAGGCCCGCTCGTTTGATCGTGCATAGAAAACCACCAATCAACTTAAAACCGAACCCGGGAATCTGTGCTTTGTTGTCATGGTTGCGATGAGGTCCGTGGTTTTGCTGGTCGCGCTGGGGGCGCTCGCGTTGGGTGCGACGACGGCCACGGTGGCGGGCGGGTCAGAAGTGGATGTGCTCGCGCCGGCCGGTGATGGGGGTGCGCTTGATGCAGGCGAGCCTTTGGTTCAGACGGTGAACGAAACCGTGGACGATGGTCCTGTGCCGGCGGCGCTCCCGAACGGGACCATGGGTCGACAAGAAGTCGCCGACAATCTGGGCGACCGTGCATCGGGATCGCTGGAAACCACGCCGGAGCCGGGCGATCGCGGGGGAGGTCTCGGGGCACGCGTCGCACCGATCACCAGCGAGCTCGGGGTCGATGGACCTGTCGAAGAAGCGGTCGAAACGATTGAAGAGACCGGTCGCGCGGGTCCTTCATCCGACGAGGACGAACCGGAGCACCAGGACAGTGGAGGTAACGGCCTTGATGTCATGGCCGACCTTTGCACGGAGCTCCAGCGATTGTGCGAAGCTTCGGCGCCGGCGGTCCCCGAACCCCTTGCTGACGGCTTGCCCAGGCTCGGGATGCCCGTCGACCTGGAAGGGCCCGATCCGGGCCACCAAGCCGCCACGGACAACGAGGAAACGGCCCCGCAGGGCATGAATCCGCAGCACGCGGTCTCCCAGCCCGTGCAGGATGGGGCCTTGGATCAGAGGATCATGGCCGTGGCGGCCGTCACGGCGATGGTCGCGGTGGGTGCCGTATGGGCGGTGTTGTCCAACGCCTCCAACGCGCTGAGCGCGGCATGGGCCCGGTGGGCTTTGCTGGTGAAAGGAGGATTCCTTTCCCTGTATGCCAGGCTGTCCCGGAGCAAGGTGCTCGACCACGAGACCCGTCAACAGATCCACGCGTTTCTACAGGCGCACCCGGGTGCCTGCATGAGCGAGATCCGGGCCGCTTTGGCGACCAGTGAAAGCAATACGCGGCATCATCTGCGCGTGCTGGAATCCAATGGGTTGGTGCTGCCGGAGAAAAGCGGCAGGCGGCGCTGCTATTTTGTCGCGCAGGAGGGTCTCTCGGCCCGGGCCCGCACGGCGTCCGCCGCACTCGCGTCTCCTGCGGCGAACCGGGTCTATCGCGCGATCCGAGACCGTCCGGGTGTGCGTCAAAAAGACCTTGCTGCGGGATTGGGTATATCACGGACATCCGTGATTTTCCAGGTCCGCCGTCTCCAGGAAGCGGGTGTGGTGAGCCAGGAAAAGCGGGGACGGGAAGCGGTCTATTTCCCGGTCGACGAGCGAAGGAACGAACCAGGAACCCCCCTCCGGGATCTTCGAGCCGCTCGCGGCGCCGCGTGAAGGCCGACGCCAGATTTTTTACCCATGCCGGGCTCGGCTCGTCGATGCCTCGTGAGCAGGACCCGTCGCGTCTGCGCACCTTGGATGATGTGGAACTGGATGGCCGTACGGTCCTGGTCCGCGTGGATTACAATGTGCCCTTGACCCGCGAAGGCGGCAAGATCCAGGTCGGCGACGATTCCCGGATCCGGGCTTCCTTGGCCACGGTGAACCATCTCCGGGCCGCGAAGTGCCGTGTGGTCCTCATGAGCCATCTGGGACGGCCGAAGGAACGCGAGCCGTCGTTGTCCTTGAGACCGGTGGCACGGCGCCTGGGGGACCTCATGGGTGCGCCGGTCGCTTTCAGCGATGATTGTGTGGGCGCCGAAGCGCAGGAGGCCGTCCGGCGGCTCGAACCAGGCGGGGTGCTGGTTCTGGAGAACCTGAGGTTCCACACGGCGGAGACCTTCAACGACCCCGAGTTCGCGTTGGCGCTGGCCCAGGTCCCGGGCAAGGACGCTCTTTATGTGAACGACGCGTTCGGTACGGCGCACCGGGTCCATGCGTCCACGCGGGGCGTGGCGGATCATCTGCAGTCCTGTGCGGGTTTTCTGGTCCAGGAGGAAGTGGAGCGCCTTGGGCGCCTTCTTCAAAAGCCGGCGCATCCGTTCGTCGTCGTGGTGGGGGGTGCGAAAGTCGCGGACAAGATCCCGCTCCTGGAGCATCTTCTTCCCCGCGTGGACCAGATCCTTGTGGGCGGGGCGATGGCGTTCACGTTCCTGCGCGCGTTGGGGTATGAGGTGGGCAACAGCCGGGTCGAGGAGGGCCAGCTGGAGACCGTCAAGAACCTGCTTCTGAAGGCGAAGGCGAACGACGTGGTCTTCGAGTTGCCGGTGGACGTCGTGGTGGCCAAGGACCCCGAGCGGGATGGCGGCAAGGAGGTCTCTGTGCAGGGCATCCCGGCCGGGATGATGGGCCTCGACATCGGCCCGGAGACGACACACCGGTTCGTCCGATTGATCGCCCAGTCCAAGACGGTCCTGCTCAACGGTCCCATGGGGGTCTTCGAACGGGAACCGTTCGCGCGGGGCACGCGGGACATCGTGGAAGCGATCGCCAAGGCGAACGCGTACCGGGTGATCGGTGGGGGGGATTCCGTGGCGGCGGTCATGGCGTTCGACTTCATGGAGCAGATGGACCATGTCTCCACGGGCGGCGGCGCCACCTTGCGGTTCCTCGAAGGCAAGACCCTGCCCGCCTTGGAACCGCTGATCATGGACCCGGACGAAGGGTCGGCGTGACAGGCGCCGCCGCGTCACATCAGGGTCTTCTTGCATCCATGGACAACCGGATGAAGTCGAGCCGGCGTTCCAGGCCGCTTGTCCTTGCCTGTTCCCTGTAGGCGGCCAGGTACGGTCCGTGCAGGGGTTCCGGGAGGGCGTGCAGATAGACCCGTAGCGTCACGACGCGGAGGAAGCGTTCCCATTCTTCATCGGTGGCGAACCGTGCGGGATAGTCCTCCAGGCGGGCCGTCGCGGGACGGAACCCGGCGCGCACGAGCCGTTCCCGCGTCGAGACGTCGTCCTGGTAGTTCCAGGCCTTGTGGACCGGTGTTTTTGCTTCTGCAAAGGGCGGCCGGTCCATGATCGCGGTGGCGATGGCGTGGACGCCTGCCAGGTTCCCTTTGCCGCCGCACTGTGCGAGCAGCCTTCCACCGGGGACCAGTTCCCTGTGGATGTTCTGGAACGCGGCGTCATGATCGTGGACCCAGTGCAAAACGGCGTTGGAGATCACCAGGTCGAACGGGCCGAGGCGCGGCAATCTCATGACGTCCGCTTGGAGGACCTGGGCGCGCTCGTACGGCTGCAGGGTCTCTTGTGCCTGTTTGACCATGCCGGGATCCGTGTCCACCGCCACCACGTGGGCTCCGGGGTGGGCCTCGAGCAGCTCGCCGGCGAGCATGCCGGTCCCGCAACCGACGTCCAGCACGCGCTCATCCCCCCGCCAATCGTGGCGTGAAAGAAGGGCGCGGCCCCACTTGTGTTGCAGGGTGGCCACTTGATGATAGGCCGCGGCATCCCACACTGGGCTGGACACGAGGCGGTCAAAGGGGTCACGCGGATGAACATATTGCACGGTGGCGATCCGCACGGGCTAAAGGTCTTGTGCGACGACCACGGTGACGTCCAGGTCGAGGCCGGTGTGCGCGTAGACGACGACGATGTCGGCACCGGGCGGGACCAGGCAGCGCTTGCGGATCTCGGCGGTGCCAACGGGTGGCTCCATGAGGGCGTGGCTGTCTTCGGTGGCGGTGCAATCCGTGTCCGCGCGTCTGCTGCCATCGTAGAACGCCATCTCGACGAAGTAGCCGAGCCCGCCGCCATCTTCCACCACGGCCTCGATCACGGTCCCTTGGTGGGAAGCCGCGGGCAGCGTGAATTCGTACGGCAGCCCTTCCATGCCGGGGTGCAACCCGAGAGACCAGGTGAGAAGGGTGTGCGCCGTGAATACGCCCGCGGTGATGTGGCCGGTCCCGACCATCGGGTCCGGGTCTTGTGCGGACGCCGGCGTGGCGGACAGGACCACCATGGTCACAAGCACGAGAAAGACGAGCAGGCTCTTGCACCGGTCCACAACGCGATTCATACTCCGAAGGATACGAACGGCCTTGATAACCTTCTTGGCGGCGTCGTATACATCGCACAGGCGCGCTAGTTCCCGCCCAACCGCCGGATCCGTTCCTCAAGCGGCGGGTGGGTGGCCCAGAGGTTGCCTTTCCGGGCGCGTTTGAAGGGGTTGGCGAAGTAGAGGCCGGCCGCGGTGGGGCTGCCTTTGGGGTCGCTGGGGGCTTCCTCCTTGATCTTTCTCAGGGCGCTGGCGAGACCGTCCGGGTTGCGGGTCATGTGCGCGCCGGTCACGTCGGCGAGGAATTCCCTTTTTCGGGAGAGCGCGAGGTAGGTGAGGCGGGCGAAGATCGGGGCGAGGATCGCGAACACGATGGCGACGACGACGAGCACGAGGATCATGGGTCCGCCTCCGCCTCCGCCGCGTCCGCCGCCGCGTCCCATGATCGAGCCGTAGAAGATGAACCGGATCAGCATCTCGGACAGGACGGCGATCGTGCCCACGACGGCGATCGTGGCGGTGGTCAAAAGCACGTCCCGGTTGCGGATGTGGGAGAGCTCGTGCGCGAGGACGCCTTCCATCTCTTCCTGGTTCAGCCGCTCCATGAGCCCGCGCGTGACCGCGATGATGCTGTCTTCGGGTTTTTTCCCGGTGGCGAACGCGTTGATGTCCTTGGAGTCCACGACGTAGACTTTCGGCGGGGGCGTGTGCCCGACGGCGATTGAGAGTTCTTCGACTTTCCAGATGAGCAGTTTCTCTTCCCGGATCCCGGGGTTGGCCGGGCGGGCACCCGTGGCGCGCAGCACCTCCTTGACGCTCCACCGGAACGTCCCCCAGATGTAGAGCCCGGCGACGATCATGGCGATCACCGCGATGAACCCGAACGGGGGTCCGCCTTCGAAGAAAAAGAAGAAGCCGAAGACGATGGCGATCGCGTACACGAGCAGCCCGATCAGGATGAACATCATGACCATGATGTACACCGTGCGGCGCTTGTTCATCGCGATCTGGTCTTCGAGCACCATGCGGGCCATTTGGGGTCACCGGCTGGGTCGTTCAATGGAGGTCGTGCGGTCTGGCGGGCGGGTCATTCGAAGCTGACCTGCGGGAGCTCCCGGGCTTCATCGGGGATCTGCAGCATGGGTTTCCGGCTCTTGCCCATCATGGCGGCGAAGAGGATCCCGGGGAAGGTGGCCACGGCGTTGTTGTAGTTCAGGACGCTGTCGTTGTAGTGCTGACGGGAGAATGCGACTTTGTTCTCCGTGTGGGAGAGTTCATCCTGCAGTTGCAGGAAGTTCGTGCCGGCCTTCAGGTCGGGGTAGTTCTCCGAGACCGCGAAGAGCGTCTTGAGCGCCCCGGTGAGCATGTTGTCAGCGTCGATGTTCTCCTGGGGGGTCTCAGCGTTGATCAGGTTCGTGCGGGCTTTCGTGACGTTCTCCAGTACTTCGCGTTCGTGCTTCATGTAGCCCTTGACCGTGTTGATCAGGTTCGGCACGAGGTCCGCGCGCCGCCTGAGCTGTACGTCGATCTGGGCCCAGGCGTTCTCGATGCGGTTCTCCAGCCGGATGATCCGGTTGAAGAAGGCGATCAGGACGATCACCAGGATCACGGCGAGGATGATGAGCAGAATCGTGAGCCATATCGGCATGGAGGGTCTCCTGTCGCCTGGGCGACGGCTCCTCGAAGATGGCGCGTGCTTAACTGGGTTTCGTGCCGGCCCCGGGAGAATGGCCCGGCTGCGCCTCCTTGGCGCTCGGAGGGCTTCAGGAGAGCGCTTCTGTTCCGGCAAAACGCGGCCTTGAGGAACATTCAATTATGGCGAGCGTGTGCCACCGTTCTTGGATGCGCGGCGGCAGACTATGGCTCTGGCTATGCATCAGCGCCCTGGCGATCGCGGCCGCGGGCACGGGTGTTGCCCAGGATGGGCCCCCGGCGCAGGCCGGGGACGCGCGGGTCAAGGTGGGGATGGAGCCTTCCAGGTCGTCCGTTGAGGGCGTGGACTCGGTGGCGCTCAAGGTCACGGTCCAGGGGTTTTTGGCGTGCGCGCCGGAATCGGCTCCGGCTCCGCTCGTGGTCACGGTCCTGCCCGCCCACGATTACGAGGGTCTGCGCCTGGACCTGGTCCCCGATTCGCTCCAGGTGGATTGGGAGCGGACTCAAAACGACGGGCAGGACCGTCTGCACTATGAGGTGGATGAATCCGTGGAGGTCGTTGCAAGGGTCCTCTCGCCGCCACGGACTGCCGTGGTCACGGAGTTCATTGTGCTCTTGCAACCGGGGGAGACCCAGGCAGGCGGACCCGGTTGCACGGCGGCGGGGTATTCGATCACGCAGAGCGACGAACCGCACGAGCCGTTGACCGTGGAACCCGAATCGGGGTCCGACGGACTGGATGAAGACCGGTCCTTCAATTGGCTCCCCATGTTCCTGGGTGTGGCCCTGTTGTCATTGGTCGCCATGCTCGCGGTGTGGCGCGAGAGGCTGCACGACCGGTGATCAGCCCCAGCGATGGTAGGCGGGGTGGCCTTCGCGCACGGCCACGAACGTACCGGTGCACGTGGCCGTGGTCTTCCCGTCGGCGGTCACTTTGGCTTCCACGCGGCAGCGGTCGTCCCCCTGGAACTCGGCGACGCGGGCTTCCAGGTGAAGGTCTTGGCCGGCCGGGGTGGGGCGTTTCAGTTTCACGTGGTAGTCCGCGGTGACCGTGCATTGGGCGCGGTCCCAGCCGTTCTTGCGCATGAGCGCGGTCGCGGCGCACCAGTTGGAATGGCAGTCCAGCAGGGTGCCGAGGATGCCGCCGTTGATCACGCCGGGGAACGCCTGGTGGTGCTCTGCGGGCCGGTACGTGGTCACCAGGACGCCCTCTTCTAGCGGGTCGCCCTCCCAGTGGCTCTTGATCTGCAGGCCCTTGGGGTTCGCGGGGCCGCAACCGTAGCAGATCGAACTGGGGGCGTGCTGGTCCTGGACGGCGAGGCGGGTCTCGCTGCGGGGTGCCATGATGGGGGCAACGGGAGGGCCTTCATCAAGGGTGTTGTCCCGGAAGCGGGTTCGGCAGGGGCTTTTTGGCGGGGCCGGGGGGCCGCAGGAACGTCCAGAACGGTGCATCCCGGCAATGACCCCTCGCTGTGTTGAAACAAAGCATATATGAACGGACCGGTTGGTTTTCTCTTGGTGCTTCATGGCGCGTGAACTGATGACCCGTAGGACCGGCTTGTTGATCGTTGCATTGGCCCTCGCAGGGCTGCTTTCGCTGGGTGGGGCGGGCTCCGTGCCTGCTGAGTTGGACGTCCCGGAAGAGGAGACCGACTCCCTCGAAGACACATTGACGCAGCAGGCGGACGCCGACGTGGTGATCAACATCCTGGACAGCCCGCCGCGGTACTCGGATGAGACCTCAATGGCGCCGGTCAGCCTGGTGCTCTCCGGCCAGACCGTCGAGTGGCAATGGGAAGGCGGTCTTGCACACAGCGTGAGCGTGGATTTCACGACCGGTGAACCGTTCGACAGTGGCGTCCAAAGAGAAGACGGCAACGGCGACCCGTACACCTTCGAGATGACCTTCGATGAACCCGGGGTCTACAAGGTGATGTGCCAGGTCCATCTGTCGCAGCACGGCGCGATCGTCGTCGTCTAGGCGAGACCGGCTCACTCGGTGACGACCACGGTCCCGGTCATGGTCTCGGGGTGCACCCGGCATTCATAGGTGTACTCTCCGGGAACGAGGAACCGGAACACCTGCGAGGAGACCCCACCGGCCAGGCTCCCGGTGTGGAACTGGCTTTCGTTCGCGTCATGGCTGGCGGTGTGGACCACGTCGTCTTCGTTGATCCATTGCAGGGTCTCACCGCGCCGGATCTCGATCTCGTCGGGCCCGAAGGAGGCCAGATGGGGGAGGGGGAGGATGAAGGGTTCGATCTTCACGGCATGGTCCACCTTGGAGACACGCATGTCCACGACCGGGGGGCTCCTTGCTTCCAGTACGGTCTCGTTGCTCCAATGCAGTGTCCCCTCGATCTCGGCCCAGGCGCGCAGGTGCAGCGTCGTGTTCGTGGGCACGGTCCAATCAGGAAAACGGGCCTCCCCGGGCACGCTTTGTCTGGTACGGTCGAGGATCTCGTGGTCGTCGAACTGTGCCGGTCGAAGCAGTTCCGGGTCGCGCTTCGCGGTGGACTTGTTGCTCCACGCGAAGCCCACTTGGGTGGCGTTCGCGGGGTCCCCCGTGATGTTGACCCGGACGTCGTGGAAATTGTATTGATAGGATTGCCCGGGCAGCCCGTGGAGTCGCACGTCGACGGCGAGCGGCGGTTGCTCGGGCGTAAGGACCAGACGCAGCTCGTCGCTCCAGTAGGTCTCTTGATTGGTCTCGACGACGCCGCGCACAAACAAGAAAGGTTCATGCGGAAGCGATTCGATCTCGAAATCCGTTTTCCCGGGGACCGGCGGGGCTTGGTTCATCCATTCCAGTTCGTCGAATGCGGCTTCCACGAGGAGGTTCGGGGCGATCGAGTCGGTGGAGGTGTTCGCCATGGCGAGACCGGCCCTGTGGGCCTGGACGGGGCCCCCTTCGAGACGCAGTGCAATGGTGGCCGACTCCCCCACCACCAGCGGCCCTTGGGGGGCTTCGAGGAACAGTTTCACGGCGGGCTCCGCCTCGTCGTCGCTGCCCATGCAGCCGACCAGGGCCACGGGGCCGAGCAGGACCCCGATCAACAGCAACGGGACGATGTTCGTACCCACACGCCGGAGAGCCATGTCCACCTTGAAGGCCTTTGCGCCTGTCGCGCCGTGTGCACCCGGGCCGCCGCTACACAAGAATGGAATAATCGTTTCTATCCCATCGCCATAAAGTATATCAATGCCCAGCCTGAGCTCCCCTTCGCAGCCTGTCCGCTGTGCTGGAGTGGTCATCATGAGGAATCCCAAGGGAATCGTTGCTTTCTGCGCTTTGTTGCTCGTTTTTTCCATGCTTCTCGCCGGTTGCATCAAGAGCATGGACGTCGACCCTCCGCTGGACGAAAGCGACGGGGACACCGACGGTTCCGGGCAGGAAGGCGACGGCAACTACCCGAACCAACGCACGCCCTCCCCCACCCCGGAGCCCACCGAGACCGAAGAGGACGAGCAAGAGGAAGAAGAGGAGGAAAAGGACGACGGGCCCGCGGACCCCACCGCGGATCTCAGCGCGAACCGGACCTCCGGGGAAGTGCCGCTTTCCGTGAACTTCACCTTCAACGGGACGACGGACGGAGGGCTGATCCTGAACTGGACACTGGATTTCGGCGACGGCTCGGAGCCGGTGAGTGGCGATTCGTTGCCCGCCAACCACACCCATGAATATGACGAGGTGGGCAACTACACGGCGGTGCTCAATGTCACAGACGGGCTGCAAAACGCCACGGACGACGTCAAGATCACCGTGGAGGAAGAGGACGAGGACCCGCCGGAGCCGGTGGATCCCGATGCGACGATCAATATCGTGGATGACCCCGCGCC
>CAYVRY010000018.1:0-11566 GCA_964452895.1 uncultured Halobacteriales archaeon | reverse complement strand
TCGACTTCAGGAGGCTCCTCTTCGGTCTGGGTCTCGGTTTCCGTCCCGGTCTCTGTCTCCGTCCCGGTCTCAGTCCCGGTCTCAGTCTCATCCTCGGTCTCGTCTTCCGTCTCCTCTTCCGTCTCGTCTTCCGTTTCGTCTTCGGTCTCGCCTTCCGTCTCGTCGTCCTCGTCCCCGCCCGCGTCGGAGTCTGTCGCAGGATCGTCGTCGTCCGCCAGGTCATGGCATCCGGCCAGGGCGACGGCGGCGAGCGACAGGGCGATCATCCAGACGAACAAGCGCACCGAGGGTCGACGAGGCTTCATCATCGGGACGCACAGGCAAGACCTTCTTGAACCTTGTTGTGGTCTGACACGGTGTTTGTTTATATGTCGGCGTCCACGATGATCTGGTGCTGCATCTCCGGGTGGTTGTCGCAGCGCACGTCATACACGCCGGGTTTGTTGAACCGGTAACTGTTCGAGGAATCCTCGTTGGGTTCGATCTGCCCGGTGTTCCATAAGGGATCCGCGGCGTCATGGGTGGCGGTGTGTGCGCAGCTGGCTGCGTTGCGCCATTGGACCACGTCGCCGGGTGCGATCTCCAGGGGGTCGTCGCTGTATCCGTCTCCTTCGCAGGGGTTGAGCAGGTTCGTGCGCATGCGCACGGTCTCGTTGGCTTCGAAGTCGCCTTCCTCGACGATTGGTGTGACCTCCAGGGTGAACTCGTCGCTCCAGTAATGGAACCCGTCTGTCTCGACGTGCGCGCGCAGGTAATGGGTCTGGGCTTTTGGGAGGCTCCAACCGACGACGTACTCGCCGGGTACGCTCGGGTCCTCCACGTTGGTCGCTTCACCGCCTTCGAATGCGTCCGGCAGGAGCGTGTCGTTCGTGCGACCGGCCGTGGATTCCAGGCTCCAGCGGATTCCGGCCCAGGAGACGTCGGCTTCGTCGCCTTTGACAACGAAGCTCAGGTTCAACGCGTCGCCCGGGTAGACCGGGCCGGTCACGGGCGACAACGCCAAGTCCAGTTCGAGCCGGGTCGCCGGCGGGGTCTCGTTGACCGGGATCGTCTCGGCATCGTCCACCGGCTCCTCTTCGTCGGCCGGCTCTTCTTCTTCCCAGTCGCTGCCGCCGCCGCCGTTTTCCCGCGTGGTGGCGCCGATGTCGTGGCACCCGGCCAAGGCCGTGCCGGCCAGGAGCAGCAAGACTAGCAGGGTGGGCTTCACGAGCCGGGCGGGGGAGCGCGTCATGGCTTGCTCGTTGGACGCCGCTTCTTTTCTTGGCTTGCGGATGCCGACCAACGACCCGAGAGCCAAAACGGGAGCGGTCCCCGGGTCAAAGCGCCAGCGAGTCCTTGAACACCCCCTCCCAAACCCCCGAATGAGTACCTTGTGGTTAAAAAGGGGAAGTCATTAGGGCGCCCCCGCGCTCCGGGTTCGGACTCCGCCTCCGACCGCTCGCGGGCCCCGTGGAGTTGAGAGATATGGTCATTGCGAAGGGACTCGAAGGCGTTGTCGTGGCCGAGAGCCGGATCTGCTTGATCAAGGGCGATGAGGGCCTGCTCTCCTATTGCGGGTACAACGTCGACGACCTCGTCGAAGGGAGCTACGAGGAGACCGTGTTCCTGCTCTGGAACGACCGGCTCCCCAGCCAGGACGAACTCGCCTCGTTCCGCGAGCGGCTGGCCAGCCAGCGTGCGGTGGACCCTCGCCTCCTGGAGGCCATGCGCAATTTCGAACCGTCTGCGAACCCCATGGACGTGCTGCGTTCCATGGTCTCGGCGGTGCCGCTCTACGAGAAGGAAGAGGACACGACGGACGTCTCCGAGGACACCCTGCGCGAGTCCTGTATGCGGCTGACCGCCCAGTTCCCGACCATCGTGGCCGCCTGGGAGCGCATCCGCAACGGTCTGGACCCGGTCGAACCGGATCCCTCGCTGTCCGCCGCGGCGGACTACCTGCACATGATGACCGGCGAGAAGCCGGGGCCGATCGCAGAACGCGCCATGGACATCGCCTTGATCCTGCACGCGGAGCACGGGTTCAACGCGTCCACGTTCAGTGCGCGCGTGACGGCCTCCACGCTCTCGGATGTGTACAGTGCGGTGACCGCGGCCATCGGCACCCTCAAGGGTCCGCTTCATGGTGGGGCGAACGAAGGGGTGATCCGGGCGCTCCTGGACATCGAGGACATCGACAAGGTGGATGACTGGGTCAAGAAGCGCCTGGAGAAGAAGGAACGGATCATGGGTTTCGGCCATCGGGTCTACAAGACCTTCGACCCGCGCGCGAAGCATCTCCAGCGGCTCTCCAGCAGCCTCGGGGAGGAAGCGGGCACGACGAAGTGGTACGAGATGAGCATCCGCATGATGGAGACCATGAAGCGGGAGAAGGGGTTGGACCCGAACGTGGATTTCTTCAGCGCCTCGACGTATTATACCATGGGGATCCCCATGGACCTGTTCACGCCCACGTTCGCGGTGAGCCGCATCAGCGGCTGGAGCGCGCACATCCTGGAGCAGCTTTCGGAGAACCGGTTGATCCGGCCCCGGAGCGAGTACGCCGGCAAGCGGGACCTTGAGTACGTGCCCATCGAGAAGCGGTGACCCGCTCGCCGTCAGTACAACCCAGGCAGGCCGACGTTGGCCAACCACTGGCTGTCCCACAACTTGTTGCCGTCTTCGCGGTCAAAGATCTGCAGGCGGCCGCTGCGCACGCTGTAGATCGCGAAGTTCCCTTCCTGCACGAGTGTGCATTCCTCGGCGGCGATGGGTTCGGTGTGCTTGATCCGGGTCACGGATTCCTGCACCTGCACGGTGTTCTCGGCGAGCGCGCAGTTCTTGTCGACCACGGTGGCCTCGACGCCGTAATCCACCGCCCACAGGGTTCCCGCCAGGGCGGCGGCGAGAACGACCACGGCGACGACCAGGTAGACGGTGAATCGCAGGGGTCCTCCGGCCTTGTCGACGACGCCCATTCAATCCAGGGTGGCGTCCGCCGGTTTTTGACTTTGCTGTCTGGGAAATCAGGGTCGTAGGAACCCGGGAGCAAGAGACCCGATCTACAAGCAGGGCAGGATGTGTGGGGTAGGTGTGGGTAGGAGTCCAGTGCGGGTCTGCTCCCGGGTTCCAGGTCAGGGCCGCTCGACCCCGACAAGATGAGGGGGCGCAGGGGGGTTTATTGAGATTCGGGGGGTGGATTGAAAACCTCGTGCGCGGCCGGCCAGCCGCCATTTCGGCCCAGAAATAAAAAAATCCCGGAGGGGATGGTAGGAAAAGAAGGATGTCTTTGGGTATGTGGGTAGGACAAATGGGTCCATCCACCTCCGGGGCCCGGGGGCAATCTCAAGGGGGGCCGCCCGTCTTTATAGAAGTTCGGGGGGTGGATTAGAAACGTCGCTCACGCGACTTCGGTGACCCGCATCAGGTTCGTGGAACCGGGGACACCCACGTCTCCTCCGGTGAGCACGATCAGGTCGCCGCTTTCCACCAGTTGGCGGTCCCGCGCGACCCGTTCCGCGGTGCTCACCATCTCGTCGAGGCTGCTTGCCTGCGGGACGAGCACCGGGACCACGCCCCACAACAGGGCGAGTCGTCGTTCCACCAGGGGGTCGGGGGTGGCGCCCAGGATGGGGATCCGCGGGCGGTGTTTCGCCACGCGCAGCGCGGTGGTCCCGGATTGGGTGAACGCGACGATCAGGCGGGCGTCGAGGTCTTCCGCGGTGACCGCGCAGGCGAGGCTGATGGAGTCGGCGACGTTGCCTTCACTGCGTCCGCGTTGCGGCCGCACGCTGAGCGACCCGTCATAGAGCGCTTCTTCGGCGCTGCGGGCGATCCGGTCCATCATGGCGATGGCTTCCACGGGGTGTTGCCCGATCGCGGTCTCGGCGCTCAGCATCACGGCGTGCGTGCCGTCCAGGATCGCGTTCGCCACGTCGCTGGCTTCCGCGCGCGTGGGGCGGGTGGAGCTGACCATGGACTCGAGCATCTGGGTCGCCGTGATGCTCATGCGTCCTGCCTGGGAGCAGGCCGAAAGGATGCGTTTCTGCCAGACCGGCACCTCTTCCGGCGGCAGCGCGAGACCCAGGTCGCCGCGTGCGACAAGCACCGCATCGGCGGCCTCCATGATCGTCGGCAGGTTGCCCAGGGCCTCCAGCCGTTCCACTTTCGCGATGAGCGGGATGTCGTGACCCAGCTCGTGGATCCGCTTGCGCGCTTGCAGGACCTCCGCCGCGTTGCGTACGAAGGAGAGCGCCACGTATTCCATCCCGAGTTCCACGCCCAGTTCCAGGTCGCGTTGGTCTTTCGCGGTGAGGCCCCCGGGTACGGATGCACCGGGCGCCGTGAGCCCCGCCCCGGCCCGCACGAGTCCTCCCTGGACAACGACCGCGGTGAGCCGCGCATCCTCCTTGTCGGTGACTTCAAGGGCGACTTCGCCGTCGCCGAGAAGAAGCGTCTGGCCTTTTTTCACCGCCTGGATCAGTCCCGGTTCGTCGATGGCGAACCGCGTGGCGTCGCCGGTCCCTTCTTGTGCGTCGATCTGGATGCTCGCGCCGCGTGAAAGGTGGACGCGTCCGCCTTCCAGGTCTTTGATCCGGATCTTTGTGCCCGCCAGGTCCTGCACGAGGGGCATCGCCTTGCCGGTGGATTCGGCGGCTTCGCGCACGGCCGCGATGAGCCGTTTCTGGTCCTCGTGGCTGCCGTGGCTGAAGTTGATGCGGGCGGCGTCCATCCCGGCGCGCATCATCTCGGCGAGCTTCTCCACTTCCCCACTGGCGGGTCCCACCGTGGCCAGGATCTTCGTGCGGCGCACATCCCGCGCGAAGGCCGCCCGGTTCAAGTATCTCACCACAAGGACTTGCCCCGCGGCCATGGGTCCGGTTCACACGTGCAGCAGGCCCACCCAGAGTCCCCACAGGCCGAAGACCACGAGGCGGTAGCCGGCGTCGATGGCCCATAACCGCCAGTTCCGGGTCTCGAAGAACAAGGTGACCGCGGTGGCGGGGAGGTACAAGCCGATGCCGATGAGCAGCCCGAGCAGCACCCCGTAACCGGCCTTGGTGTACGTCTCCCATGCGGGTACGGACTGGTTGAACAGGAACCAGAGGACGAGACCGCCGATGGCCGCCCCGATCATGCTGATCGCGTAGCCGGGCCCACCGGATTTTTTCTTCTCCTCCAACTCGGCTTCGCTGAGGTCGTTCCACCCCATTGCGGCCATCCAGGGCTTGCCGAACAAGGCGCCCCACCAGAGCATCCCGACGATCATTGCGGTCGCGGCGCAGGCCAGGGCGATCCACAGAAGTTCAAGCATGGGGGTGAGGAAGAAGGAGGGTGGAAAATACTGTTGGTTTTCCCCGCTGCGCGTCAGGCGATGCACGTTTGGTGCTTGTGCGGGTCGGGGCTCGGCAGGCAGAGGAGGTCGTGCGGCCAGGGCACGAGGCATTCCGATTCGATGCATTGGTGGTCCGCGGATGCGGGTTCCACGGCGCCGCCGGGCACGAGCATGAAGCCGAGGATCGCTGCGAGCGTGGCCAAGACGATCAGTGTCTTTCGCATGACCGGTGCACAGTAGCGCCATGGAGTTAACTGTTACGCACGGGCTCGGGCGCGTCGGGATTCCCGGGGGGAACCGGTTGGCTGGGGAAGGCAGGGAAGAGACGGGCGTGAGGGTCGCGTGGCGTTCAGCCCATGCGGACGTCCACGTCCACGGGATTGCGCAGGATGTCCAGTACGGGGCTGGTGTCTTGGACGTAGTTGCACAGTTCCACCAGGTCTTCACGCGGCGCGTCCGCCTCCACGTTGTAGGTGACGCGGATCTTGTTGTAGCCGGCGCGGGTCTTGCGGTTTAGACCCAGGAAGCCGTGCAGGTCCAGGTCGCCTTCCAGGTCGAACTCCAGGGAGTCGACCCGGATCCCTTTCGCGGCGGCGTTGTACACGAAGCCGACGCTCAGGCAGGAGGCGAGGGCGTGCAGTACCGCTTCCACGGCGTTGGGTGCCTTGTTCTCGCCGAGCAGCACCGGCGGTTCGTCTCCTTCGAGCACGAGGGGGGCGGTGCGGGAGGTGTCCTCGCCGCCGGCGCCCGTGAAGCCCTGGATCCGGGTCTCGCTGCGGCCGCCTCCTTTCCAGGTGGTGTGCGCGCGGAACTGGAAGTTGGCGAGCGCGGGGTCTTGCTTGATCGCGTCGATGGTCTCCACGAGCTGGTTCACGTCGATACCGTTCGCGGTGGTGGTTTCTTGTTGTTCAGTCATTTTTGTTTCCTCCGTGTCGATGGGCGAAGATGGATGAAGAGGGAAGAGGTGTCAATCGATGGACCTCCGATCGGTCCATGGCGTCCACGGATCCACCGTTTCCTGGCGACTGGTGCACCGAGGTTCAGGGGTTCCCGGTCCGGCCCCCCGTCAGGTCCCGCAGGGACCAGAGTGCACCGATGACGAAGATCACCACGGCGACGTAGATCGGGCCCAGGTGGGTGACCCAGTCGTGTGCGAAGCCGCCCGTGTAGTGCATGGGCAGGGCGATCAGGAGCCCGACGACGGCCGCGACGACGGCCGTGGTCCAAGCCCACGCCTGTCCGGTCCGGATGCCGTACCAGGAAAGGGCAGCCACAGCGATTCCCGTCGAGATGATGAAGGCCGCCGTGGCCACATGCAGGTGGCTGATGTAGTAGGCCACGGTGGGGTCCAGGTCTCCGGGGCTTTGTCCGCCGAGCGTGTTGACGCCGAGTTCGAAGCCGGTTCCGAAGAAGTTGCGGAGGAGGAAGACGATCCCATAACCGATGAAGGCGACGCCGGCGACGGTCATCAGGAGGGCCCCGTTGCGGAGCCCCGTCACGTGCGCCGGGGCCTGTGTCTCGTGCGCGAGGGCCATCTTATCGTGCCTCCTGCAACGGCCGGGTGGTCTTCTTGGCAAGCGGGAGTACGTCGACTCCGTCCGGTCGGGGGTTTTGTCGGGTCATGGGGCTGTCTCCTTTGGGGGCGGGGAAGAGGGAGAGAACGGATGGAGGGTCTTGTGCGGCGTGGAGTCCGTCAAAGGTCTTCCGTTCACTGCTGGAAGATCACGGATTGCGACAAACGGCATTCGTTGGGGCCCGCTTCGCCGTCGGCCAGCGCGGTGGCCGGGAAGATGTCGGGGAACGGGGAGTCGTCGCTGCAGCCGCCGCGGTAGCTGTGGATCATGTCCGGCATGTTCTCTTCGACCAGGGGCCCGTGGTCGTTGATCGTGAAGTGGTGCTCGGCGTCCCAGAGATCGGTGAAGCCGGACTCGGGCAGCCAGCCGTCGACGGGGCCCAGCTCGAAGTGCGCGTTGAAGGTGGCCTCGCCGGCGGCGTCGGCGATATCACCGGCCGCATACGAGACCTGCGCCTGGGCGGGGTTCCCGGCGGCGAAGATGTCGCCGGCGGCGCAAGGCTCCGGGTTCTGCTCGCAGGCTTCGGGGTCGTTGAACAGGACCCACCAGAGGGTGTAGACGTTGCCGGGGACCAGCCCGGTGGTCCGGATGTGGACGAAGCTGGCCCACGCCGTGGTGTAGAGGGTCCCTTCGGCGCCGGGTACGGCGCCTTCTTCACCGGATTGGGGATGCCAGTTCAGCCCACTGGTGGTGCGTTGGGCTTCAAGGTCGCTGCCCGGGTCATCCTCCGCGTTGGCGTCCGTGGTCTGTGTCCCGAGACAGCCGGCCAACAGGAGCACGGCACCGAGGGCAGTGGTGAGGATCAGTCGTCGGGCTTGCTTTGAGATGTGGGTTTGGGTCATTTTTTTCCTCCTTTTTTCGGGGTTCATGCGGCCGGGGCGTAGGCGAGATGGTCGAACTGGTCGCCTGTCGGGACCCCGGCGTAGGCCACGCCGTTTTCGAACAGCACGGCGGGCGAGGACTTCAGTTGCAAGCGGGCGGCGGTCTCGGGGTGCGCCGTGATGTCCATGGCGGCGACCGAGGCGCCGGTCTCCATTGCGAGCCGTTCCACTTGTTCGACCGCGCGCAGGCAATGGCCGCAGTCGCGGTTGACGAGCACGGTGACGAGCTTCATGCGGATCCCTTGGTCGCGTTGATCACGAGCGCTTCCGCCTTGAACTTGCGCGCGGTCTGTTTGGAATCCTCGCGGGGCGCGCCCGCGAAGTAGTCGAAATGGTTCGCGACTGCCACGTCCTGGAAGCCGGCGCTGCGGATCGTCTGCAGGTAGGTGTCCGTGAGGTCCGCTCCGGCGATGCAGGCGGCCCAGAGTGTCTCGTCGTCGCGCGCACTTTGCGGGATCGGTTCGTTCACGACGATGTCCGCGAACTGGAGTTTCCCACCGGGTCTCAACACGCGGTGGATCTCGGAGAACGCCCGGGCCTTGTCGGGAATCAGGTTGATCACGCCGTTGGAGGTGACCACGTCCACGCTGTCGTCCGGCAACGGGATCGTCTCACCGGCGTCCCCTTGCAGGACGTAGGCCTGGTGCATACCCGCGGCGCGGATCGTCTCGAGGGTCTTCTTGATCATAGCGGGGGTGAAGTCCAGGCCGAAGGCGCGTCCCTGGGGCCCCACCCGCCGGGCGGCCAGGAGCAGGTCGGTCCCGGACCCGCTGCCGATGTCCAGAACGGTGTCGCCTTCGCGGATCGCATCATCAAGGAACGGGTAACCGACTCCGGCGAAGCTCTCCACGGCCCGCTCGGGCAGGGCGCCCAGTTCCTCCTTCGGGTAGCCGACGAACGCGGCGGCGTCCCGGCCCACGGGGAAATGCAGGTCGGGGGGCGGCGCGGTGGCCACCCCGGTGTACATCTCTTTGACCGCGTGGGCGATGGGGTTGTTCGCGTGGGTGGCTTTCGCGGTCGGGGTCGTTTGGCTCATGAAACCCATGTAGCCGCCGGATGTCTATATAGAACGGGAACGCGTATCGCCGCAACAGGAATACAATAGCCCCGCCGCCTGTGGAACGTCGCAAGAGGAACCCTTAAGGGGCTCGGTCCCTGGATACCGGCAAGAGGAACTCTTGAACGTTTTGGTCGCCGGCCGACATCAGGCGTAGGCGACAAGGTCGTCGCGCTGCATGGGTCTGCTGTGGCCGTCTCGGTGTGCATCCTGGTGGGCGCGTGTGTGGCGCTGGCGGTGGATCTCCTTCATTCCGGCCAGGCGCAGCGCGTCGCTGAGGCCCCTGAAGAGCAGCGTGAGGGCGACCAGGTCGAACCGGTAGCGTTCCAGATCCTCTTCGAGCCCGGAGTCTGAAGGAGTGGTCCAGCGGCGCCGGTTCGAGGGGCGCGTGCGGGCCGGTCTGATCGGGCGTCTTGCAAGCGCAGACATGGCGGCATGTCAATGAATACCATGGTAGTAGTTACTCGTTGCCCGTGGGGTCCAAGGGGTGCTCATGGAGGGAAACGAGGATTCCCAGGCCCCCGTGGAATCATGGGGCCACCGGTCCATGGACGCCTCCACATTCCCGGGTCACTCGGGCCGCCGGGCGCTCAGCTCCCACGCGCTGGCGCCGAGGTCCTGTGCCGTCTCGCGGGTCTTTTTGGAGCTGCTGTGGGAGAAGTAGTCCCGCCGCGAGTGGATCTTCAAGTCCGTGAAACCGGCGTCCTTGAGCGCCTTGACGTAGGCCTCTTCAGTATAGGCGCCCACGAGACATTCCGCCCACAACTTCGCGTCGGCGAGGCACGCCACGGCAGGCGGTCGCGCCAGTACGATGTCGGCGACGGTGAGCGTGCCGCCGGGCCGGAGCAACGCATGCAGCCGCTCCAGGGTGCGTTCCTTCTCCGGGATCAGATTCAAAACGCCGTTCGACGTGATCAAGTCGAAGGGGCCGTCCACCTGGAACTTCGGGGCGCGCGCCTCGACGACGCGGGCGTTGCGCACGCCGCTTTCATGCATGGCGTCACGCGCGGTCTTCGCCATGGCCGCAGTCAGTTCGATGCCCACGGCGTTGCCTTGCGGTCCCACCTGTCGGGCGCTGAGCCAGAGATCCAGTCCCGCCCCGCAACCGATGTCGAGCACGTTGTCTCCTGCCCGCAATCCGGCGTTGGGCAGGGGGCAGCCGACGCCGGCGAAGCGTTCGACCATGGGAAGCGGCGCTTCGTCCAGGTCCACGGGGGCGTACCCGGCCAGGAGGGCGGCTTCTCGTCCTGTGGGGAAATGGAACGGCTCGTGCGGGTCGCTCGCCACCTGCGTGTAGAGCTCACTCACCGCCCGACCGATCTCCGCACCCAGGCGGTCGAGCACGCGCATCCGGTCCAGACTCGTGGAATCCGGTGTCGCCATCACCATGAAATGGGCGGGTTGGATATAAAGGGATTTCCGGTTTTCGCCCCACGAAACCGACCCCTCCCCGGGTCCGTGGACCTGCGCGGCAAACATACATAAAACATCCAAGCGAATGGAGGGGCCATGGGACGTGCCGGCCGTCCGCGCACCGTGCAGGCTCCGCCTTGTCCGGGCTGTGAGAGCGAAGAGCGGGTGGTCCCGAAGGGCCTGAAGGACGTGGAGGGTGAACCCCGACGGGCGTTTCTCTGTCAGGCCTGCGACGGCGTGTTCGTGCCCGGCGTCAACGTGCAGCCGCCGTCGCCCGAGTTGAAGGCGGCGGTCCGGCGGGTGCGCGCTGAGACCCAGGTCCCACTGCGGCTTCTTGCCAGCGCCATGGCGAACAACCTGGGGGTCGATGTCTCCCACGCGACGATCGGGGCGTGGTGCCGTGAGAAGCAGGAGCCCGGCGGTGCGGAGTCGGCCTCGGAGGAGGCCATGGCGTGCGAGTACATCTCGATCCTGTGGGCGCTGCGCCACGAGATCGACGCGGAGAAACGCCCCTCCTCCTGAGGGTTTGAGCGGTTCTTCATCCCACAGGCTTCCCTTGCGCCGGTTTCCCGCCCGGCTCCACCGTCAATTATTTCCCGGGGCCGCCTTCTCGCCGACCGCCTTATCTAGGCGGACGATGTCCCGAGGGCGAGGCGGATACCATGGTCATGAAACAAGTCGAGAAGGGCCTGAGCCAGTTCGAAAGCAAGAACACGTTCTACCATCATACGTTGAACGACACGGTGGACGAGTTCCAGGCGGAGTTCGACAAGGCCGTGGACCATGTGCAGAACAAAGTGCTGGGCCAGGACATCCCGATGATGCTCAAGGGTGAGCCTGTGGAGGCGGACGCGGGCTGGGCCGAAGTGCATTCCCCGGCGGACACCCGGATGCTCGTTTGCCGTTACCCGAAATCGACGAGCGAGGACGCGGTCAAGGCGATCAAGACGGCGAAGGCTGGTTGGCAGCAGTGGCGGACCACCCCGCACGACAAGCGCGCCGACATCATCGACAAGGCGGCGGACATGTTCGAGAAGAACTACTACGAGCTTTGCGCCATCGAGACCATGGAGCTTTGCAAGAACCGGTTCGAGGCGTCCATCGACGTGGACGAAGCGGTGGATTTCCTGCGTTTCTACGCCATGTCCATGCGGGAGTGGGACGGGTTCCAGCAGAACATGTCGCAGGCGTTCCCCGACGAGCACCCGCGCAGTGTGCTCAAGCCGTACGGGGTCTTCAGTGTGATCTGCCCGTTCAACTTCCCGGTGGCGATCACCTCCGGCATGACCGCGGGGGCCCTGGTCACGGGCAACTCCACGATCATGAA
>CAYVRY010000017.1:0-25428 GCA_964452895.1 uncultured Halobacteriales archaeon | reverse complement strand
AGACGGCGCTGTATTCGTTGGAGTGGATCCCGCCGTCGATGTAGACCACTTCGCGCTCTTCGAGCGGGATCATGTCGGGGTTGTCGAAGTCGGCGATCTCGAGCATCCAGAGGTCCAGTTGCGCGCCGCTTTTGCCGGCGCTCGTGAGTTTCACCAGGTGCGGGTATTCCTCGGCGAGGCGGATCACTTCCGCGGTGAGAAGCGGATAGTAGGGGTAGAGGGTGACCGGGCCGTGCTTGTTGAGCGGTTCGTAGGGGTTGCCGGAGGCGAGCATGTCGACGATGTGCCCTTGCGGCAGCGGCGGCCGCATCTCTTCGCCGTGGATGTTGACCGGCCAGCCGTCCTCACTCTCCGGGCCGAACTCGGCGGACGCGGCGGGGGCCAGCAGGGTCGCCGCCAACAGGAGGGTCGCCAGCGTGTGGGGAAGCAGGGGGCGCATGGGGGGTGGCACCGGGTCCTCCTTCTTAGGGACTGTTGTGCCCGCGTTGCCGTTTTTAAGACCGGGCGCCGGATTCTATCGACTATCGACTGTCGGCCTGCCGTCTGCGTACCCATGCGAGGCCGCCGGTCACAAGGAGCACGAAGGCGATCCAGGGCAGGGGGATCGTCCCTTGTTCATCCAGGGCTCCATTGGGCTCTTGAGCGCTATCGTCGAGCGTCCCCACGAGCCGGCCGCTTTCTTCAACCAAGGTCAGCCGCTGGCTTTTTTCGCCTTGCGTGGCCGTGTAGATCCGTTTTGTCCAGTCCAGTGTGACAGGGTGGATCCCTTCGTCGAACTCGCCCTGGACGCTGAAGGTGGCGACGTTGGACGGCGAGCTTTCGTTTTGCGGCGCGGGGGCGATCTCGGGGAGTGCGACGCGTGTGTCGCCGAGGGTGAGGTTCCCGGCCACCAGCGGTCCCCAGCCGATGTTCTCGAGGGTGACCTCCAGTTCATCGTGGGAGCCTTCCACGGCGACGATCCTCGGGTGGGCGCCATATTTCTCGACGTTTTCGAACGCGTGCATCACGGCGCCCCAGGATTCCCGTTCCTGGTCGCGCACTTCGTCCAGTGTGGCGGGTTGGCCCCAAAGGCCGACGTTTCCTCGCCCGCTCATCTCGAAGCCCCATGCGGCGGTCCCGACGCGGCCGTAGGCTTCGTCCACCGTGGAGCCGGAGGCGGGATAGATCGTGGACCAGATCGGGCCGCAGCGGTCGCGGATGTCCGCAAAGAGTTCGTCGCAGGTGCGGCTGAACATCTCCATGTCCGCGGGGTCCGCCAGGTGTTCGGCGCCCCAGGGGTGCAGCCAGAGGTTGCCGCAGCAATGGACGCTGGCGTAGTAGTCGGGGTGGAGCCGGTCGTAGATGTCGATCAGGAGGCGCGTCTCGGGTTCGCTGGCCGGTTCCTCGCCCGGGTTGTTGAAGACGGGGTCTTCGTTCGTCTCGCCCCAGGTGTAGGGGAAGTTGCGGTTGATGTTCACCCAGTGCGCGTTCACGCGCCCGAACGCGTTGGAGCCGTCCGGGTTGACCATGGGGATGATGAACGTGTGCCGGTTCTCCACGGTGAACTTCGCGGTCTCGTTCTCTTCGTATTCTTCGATCAGGAACTGGGCGAGCTCGGTGACGAAGTAGACGCCGCTGTATTCGTTGCTGTGCACGCCGCCGTCGATCAGGACGACCTCCCGGTCCTCGAGGGGGATCCTGTCGGGGTTGTCGAAGTCGGCGATCTCGAGCATCCAGATGTCCAACCCGGCCACACTCTTGCCGGCGCTCGTGAGTCTCACGAGTTCGGGGTGTGCGTCGGCGAGCCGGATCATTTCGGCACTGAGGATCGGGTAGTACGGGTAGAGCGTGGCGGGTCCGAGCTTGTTCAGCGGGTCCGGCGCGTGCAGAAGCCGCTGGGGTTCGACGGGGGGTTTGACCACTTCGCCGTCGACGTTGATCGGCCAGCCGTCCTCGCTTTCCGGGCCGTACTCGGCGGTCACACCGATCGCCTGGCTGGCCAACAGGCCGGTGGTCAGGATCAGGGCCAGAAGCGGGACGAAACGGGACCGCATGAGGTGGGGTAGACGGACCGCCTTGTTATGCATTGTCGTTGTCGGCTGGAGCGCGATGGCGGCGGTCCCGACAAGGATGGCGACGGGGGGATGTGGCTGGCGTCCCAACGGGTCGAGGAGGAGTGGATGTGCGCGTGAGCGCGCCCAGGAGCCCCTGGATCATCTTCCTCTCGCGTAGCGCCCGGCCCGGGGGTTCATCGCTCTTTTGTGAGACTCGTGGCAACCCTACCGGGCGTTTCTGTCTTTTTAATCGACGGTTGCGCGAGAATCCTTTAGTGCCGGATGGAGTCTTGACAATCATGTCTCGTTCACGGATCCTTGTTTTCACGTTGTTGATTCCCCTTGCCGTTTTGGCGGGCTGCCTGCAGGGTGACGATGGCGCGGTTCCGGGTTCCGGGGACAATGAAGGCGATGACGGGGAACCGGGTCAAGGCGATGCGGACGACGGCGGCAACGAGACCGGGCCGGATGGGAATGAGACGGCCGGGCTGGCGGTCTTGACGGGGAACGTGACGGCGTCGGGCGCCGACAACGGCACCGATGACGGCAACCAGAGCGGAGACGGGGAGATCGTGGCGGATGCCAATTTGACGTTGGTCCTGGATGAGATGGGGGGCAATGTTTCCGAGGCGACCACAAGCGAGACCGGGTCGTATCGCTTCGAGGGCATGGAACCGGGGGCGTATACGCTGCAAGTGGAGGCGGGGTGTTGTGCGTTGAAGAACGTCAGCGTGGCCCTGGCCGCAGGGGAGCAAAAGGTCGTCGATGTACAATTGGAACCGCTTGACGAGGGACCGGCGTATCGCTTGGAGACCCATGCGTGGGAGGGGAGGATCGTATGCGGGCTCGCGGGCGTCAATCTCTGCTTCCTCCATCCGGACAACAGCAACCTGCATACCTTTGATGTGGACGAGGGTCTCAAGTCGGCGGTGGTCGCCATGGAGTGGGGTTCGGGCGAGATGAGCCTCTCCTTTGAACGACCCTTTGACGACGACACGCACGAGTATCGTCGGGATGAGGGCGGATCGCCGTTGGGCTTCCGCGTGGATGCCGGGGAAGGGGGCGATCATGATTTTGACAACATCGATGATTCGTGGGAGCTTCGGTTCCGGGTGTTCCCCCAGGGCAACGAGCCCATCTCGGACGAGGAATTCACGGTCCATTATCATCTCTTCTATGATGATTTTGCACCGGATGACCACGATCCGCTCGTGGCGTCCTAGCGGGGCCGTGGGCAATTTCCGTCTCTGGCCAGGATCGCCGCCTTCGGGGCGTGACGGGTCCACCGTGATGACGCGACCGCAAGCCTCATGAAGCGTCCTTCGCACGTCGACCTCGTGAGCCTTCGGTTCCATTTGCCCTTGGTCCTGCTGGGGGTCTTGTTGTTGCTCTCGTCGGGGGTCCCCTCCGGTTTCGCGCACGGCGTGCACGAGGGGGACCAGGACCTGCTGGAGCAGGCAGGCGGGGTGCGTTTCCTGGATTTTGTCTGGTTGGGGGCCAAGCACATGGTGACCGGATTCGACCATCTGCTCTTCCTGGCGGGCGTGGTGTTTTTCCTGCATCGCCCGCGGGACATCCTGCTCTATGTGTCCCTGTTCACGGTGGGGCACAGTGTGACGTTGTTGATGGGGGTCCTGGGGGGGATCCACGCGAACCCGTTTCTCGTGGACGCGGTGATCGGGCTCAGCGTGGTCTACAAGGCGTTCGACAATCTGGGGGGTTTCCGTCGGATGCTGGGGCGCCAGCCGGATACGCGGGCCGCTGTGTTGATCTTCGGTTTCTTCCATGGCTTCGGCCTGGCGACGAAGCTGCAGGAGGTCGCCCTCGCCCAGGACGGGTTGGTCTGGAACATGTTGTCGTTCAATCTCGGGGTGGAGCTGGGGCAGGTGTTGGCGTTGACGGGGATCTTGGCGGTGT
Source organism: uncultured Halobacteriales archaeon (assembly GCA_964452895.1). Classification (GTDB taxonomy): domain Archaea; phylum Thermoplasmatota; class E2; order JACPAO01; family JAHWKR01; genus CAYVRY01. Next base: position 21,478 of record CAYVRY010000017.1, on the reverse strand, counting down.
TGTTCTTGTGGCGTCGCATGGAGGGCTTTGGGACGCATGCCCTCTATGCGAACACGTTGATCATGAGCGGCGGGTTCATGTTGATCGGTTATCAGTTGACGGGGTTCTTCCTGGGAGGTGGATGAGGTGGGCAAACAACGTGAGACGCAGGCACGTCGGGACCCGGAGCCTTCCGACGCGGGCGCTCGGGGCCACGGCCCGGCCCTCGTGGCGAGCCCTCGGCAGCTCCTGTTCGCCACGCTGGCGGCGTTCCTGTTGGCCCTGGTCGCGCTCACCGGGGTGATCCTGCCCGCCGCCTACGGACTGGACCCGGTGGGCACGGGTTCGTTGTTCCCGGGCGGCGCGGACGACGACCCGGTCTCGTACCGCGAGGACACCATCGGGGTCACGGTCCCTGCGGGCGGCTCCATCGAGTACAAGCTCTTCGTGGAGGAGGGGGATTCGTTCGATTTCAACTGGACGGCGCCCCGGGTCCTGTTCTTTGATTTCCATGGCGAGCCGGACGGGGACACGAGCGGGGATTTCACGAGCCACGAGACGGGCAGGGCGGGCCACGACGCGGGTTCGCTCACGGCGCCGTTTTCGGGCACGCACGGTTGGTACTGGGAGAACTCCGGCGACGAGCCCGTGGTGGTCGAACTGAACACCGAGGGCCGCTACCGGGTCGTCGGCGAGGTCCATTAGGGGGTTATTTCGGCGGGTAGGTGACCGCCTGCAACCAGAACGAGTCCCCCTGGGCCCGTGGTCGGACCCGACATTCGCCACCAATCATAAATAGCGGGTTCCTGAAGGGGACGCCGTGCCCCTGCTGCGTCCTTGTCGCAATACGGCCGCATTCGAGCTTCTGCCGGAGCGTCCCCGCGTGTTGGACCTGGACCAGGTGGAGGCATCACTGCTCGGGGCGGGGTACCGGCGCGTGGTGCGCGCGGGCGTGATGTTGATCATGCGCCGGGACGTGGAGGTGAGCGTCTACCGCAGCGCGAAGATGCTGATCAAGACGCGCGACGGCGAGTCGGCCAAGCGGGTGGCCGGGGAGTTGTTGCCGCTTCTGGACGACGGCCACGATCTGCGTGTGGAAGGGTTGGACCGCTTCGCCACGGCGCCGCGGGGCCCGGCTTGATGGATGGAGGCAGATGACTTTGATCGACACCGCGAGGCTCCGTAGGGATTTCCCGCTCTTGCAGGGGGACGGGCCGCCGGTCTATTTCGACAACGCCTGCATGACGTTGAAACCGGAGGCCGTGATCGATGCGGTGGTCTCTTATTACCGCGACACGCCGGCGTGCGGCGACCGCAGCGTGCACCGCCTCTCGAACCAGGTGACCACGAAGGTCCAGGAGGCCCGTTCGGAGTTGGCGCGGCTTGTGCATGCGGACGCCCCGGAGCGGGTGGTCTTCACGAAGAACACCACGGAGGCGATCAATCATGTCGCGTGGGGGTTGCCCATGGGGAAGGGGGACGTGGTGCTCACCAGCGACAAGGAGCACAACTCGAACCTGGTGCCCTTTCAGCGCCGCGCCCAGTTCGAAGGCACCCGCCATGACTGGTTCCAGACCAACGGGCTGGGGGCCTTCGACGAGGAGGCGTTCAAGGCGAGACTCTCGGAGCATCGGGGTCGTCTGGGGCTCGTGGCGGTCCATCACGTCTCGAACCTGGACGGCCAGGTGTTGCCGGTCAAGACGATCACCGAAATGGCACACGACGCGGGGGCCCGGGTGCTTCTGGATGCGGCGCAGTCTGTGCCGTCCATGCGCGTGGACGTGCAGGATCTTGGCGTGGATTACCTGGCGTGGAGCGTGCACAAGATGATGGGCCCGACCGGCATGGGTTGCCTCTATGGCACCCAGGAGGCGCTCGGGGCGCTTCGTCCGCGCTATCTCGGCGGCTCCACGGTGGCTTCCACCCGTCTGGAGGACCATGAGCTGTTGGAGGCGCCGCAGGTCTTCGAGGCGGGGCTGCAGGATTACGCGGGGATCCTCGGGGCCGGCGCGGCGGCGCGTTACCTCCAGGATCTGGACCCGGACGCGGTGGGTGCCCATGAGCGCGCGTTGAACGAGCACCTCACGCGCGGCTTGTTGGATGCGGGGGTCACGGTTCATGGTCCGCAGGATGCCGCGCTGCGCACGGGGATCGTGCCGTTCAGCGTGCCGGGCCTGGATGCGCACGACGTGGCGCTCTATCTGGATGAGTCGTCGCGGGTGTGCCTCAGAAGCGGCGCGCATTGTGTGCACAGCCATCTCAACGCGCGCGGGCGACCGGAGGGTTGGGCGCGTGCGAGTCTCTATGTGTACAACACGCCGGAGGAATGCGACGTGATGGTCCGCTCTCTTGCCGCCTTGATCGCGCAACTGGAGTCCCCGGCATAGCGGTTTCGCGGTTCATGGGGATGCATGGAGCCAGCCGTGCATGGACGCTTCGTCGGGCACGCGGCGGTGTTTCGGCACGAAGCAGGGGAGGGTTTCGCCGTAGGCGCGACTGGCGCCGATGGGTTGGTCGTCGCAAAGGATCACGCGGTGGCGATGGTTCGATGTGCCCGCCGGGGCCTTGACGGTATGGCCGGCCAGCCATGCGCGGGCTTGCTCTGGGGCGAGTCGGATCGATTCCTGGGGAGAGTGGCCGAAGCGGGTGGCGGCGTCGAAATGCAGCCGGGGTCCGAGCATCTCCCGGCTGGCGATGAGTTGTCCGATCCGGGTGGGGACCAAGGGCAGAAGCGGGTGCAGCAGGCGGGATTCGATGCGGGTGGCCCAGATCCGTGTGGGTGTGGTGATCGCGTGGGTGTCCACGAGGGGCGTGGGGTCGAGGGCGTTGTGTTCGATGATCTCGTCGATGGGGGCGCGGCCGGCGGGTTTGGGCAGGGTCTGGCCTTGGCGTGGTTGATTGGCGGGGCTTTTTTGGTCGGTGGGTCGCCGGCTTGCTTCGTCCAGACGGGTGAACCGGGCGATGAAGAACCCGTCGGTGTCGTGGTCGCCGGGGTGGATGCGCAGGGTCGCTTCGCCGGCTTCGCGAGCGCCCGGGCTGGCGACATCGGGCGTGGGTCGTCCTTGCAGCGGGAGCCCGTGCTCTTCCAGCACGATGCCGGGCTGGTCGGCGAACCACGCGGCGTTCTCTTCGTTCTCTTGCGGATCGAGGGTGCATGTGGAGTAGACGATCGTGCCGCCGGGGCGGGTCGCTTGGGCGGCGCAAAGCAGAAGTTGTCGTTGGATGCGCACGTACCGCTGCGGAGTCCCTTCGTGCAGCTTGAAGGCGGGCCCGGGGCTGTGGTGGATGCCGCCCAGGTTCGTGCAGGGTGCGTCCACGAGCACGCGGTCGAACCGATAGGGCCAGCGGCTGTGGCGTCCGTCGCGCTGCGTGACCACGCAGGACAAGGCGCCCATTCGGTCCAAGGTGGAGACGAGGTGGTTCACACGGTGGGGTCTCGGGTCGTTGGCCACTACGAGGCCTTGGTCGTCCATGCGGGCGAGGATGTGGGTGGTCTTGCCGCCCGGTGCGGCGCACAGGTCGAGGATCCGCTCCCCGGGCTGCGGGTCCAGGGCCGCAACGGGCAGCGTGCTCGCCGCGTCGTGCAGGAAGAAGTGTCCCGCTTGGTGTTCGAAGAGGTGGCCCAACGGACGTCCGGCCGGGTCGTGGATGAACCGGCTGGACTCGGACCAGGGCACCTGCGCGGTTTCGACGCCAAGCGCGTGAAGGCGGCGTTCGGTCTCCCGGCCGCTCGATTCCAGGGGGTTGAACCGTACTGCCCCGCGGGATTCGGCAAGCAGGATCTGCTCCAGCCCTTCTCGGCCGCCCAGGATCGCTTTCAGCCGCTCTTGCAGGTGGTCGGGTAGGTTCGAACGGACCCAGTCGGCCCGCTCTTGCGGGCTCCCGTCGGAGGCCTGGCGGGCGGGCATTGCAGCGCTCCCAGGCGGCGGTGCTTCATGAATGGCGGGTCAAGGGGCATTGCGCACGCGCTTGATGCGTGCCAGCGCACTTCGACCGTTGGGTGCTGCTTTTTGACCCTGGTTGCGGGGCGGCTGTGAACGAGCCGGGTCTGCTCCGGAAGCAGCCGTTTCTCGGGGGCCGCGGACTTGGCCCGGGTCGTAGTCTGGTATACAAAAAACGCGAAGCAATGCGAATCGAAAGCACTAATTAGGGTCCTTGCGTGCTCGGACCGACTCCTTATGTTATGGAAGACAACGATAGGCATGTTCGTCATGTTGATCCTTTTCGGGGCCTTGTTGGCTCCGGGCCTGGCGGTCGGGGATCGCAATGAAGCGGGCGTCGAGGTGGAGAGAAAAGACGATGGGTCGCGCTCGGTGACGCCGGGTTCCGGTTCCGGGGATGTTGAGCTCGATCTGCCGGTGAGTGCACAGTCCGGCCACGTGTCGTTCGTGGACCGGGACCATCGGGCGGCCACGAGCCGTCAGGTGGAGATCGCCGGCGCGGGTGGTACGGGTTTTGCAAGCTGGTGGCTGAACAACGAGCGTGTGGCGCGCTACGATTTCCCGGACGGCCGCGTGTGGGAACAGGACGGATTGCCCTATGGCTTGACGCACGCTTTGTCGGTGGACGAGGACGCTTCCACCGTCGTGGCCAACGTGCAGGGACCGACGACCGCCGGGGATTTGCCCCTGGTGGCCGGGAGCCGTCTTGTGGGATGGCCGGGTGGCGAGGGACCGCAGCCGTCCGTCGAGCGGGAGCATCTTGCCTGCGTGGGCTGCCCTCTGGAGACGGCGGTCAGCGACGCGGGCCTGATCGCGGTGGCGGACTTCGGTCGGGTGACCCTGTACGCCCCCGACGACCTCGTGGTCCCGTTGTGGGTTGGCGACTATCGGGTCTCGCAGGGCCTTGAGCCACTGCGACTGGAAGGGGTCGACATCAGCGCGGACGGGACAACAATCGCCGTGACCACCTACGAGAAGGTGATCGTGTTCCGGGTCCCCTTGTCGGCCCCGGTCGCCGAGATCCCGAACAACTCCCAGACCGTGGCGCAGGTGAGCAGTGACGGGACCTATGTGGTGCTGGGCGGATTCCAGTCCACGGCCCGCCTCTTCGCGCTGAACACGCCCGTGACCTATGAACAGCAGTGGGCGCGCAACGTGGGCCATTCCTGGGTGACCGCGGTGGACGTCGCGGACGACGGCACGGTCGTCGCAGGGACGCTGAGGTTCGCCGGGGGTTTTGCCGGCAAGGCGATCGCGTTTGATGCTCAGGGGGGCACCCTCTGGGAGTGCCTCTGCTACGGCGACTACGTGGACGACGTGGCGATCACGCCGGACGGGAGCCGCGCCGTGGTGGTGAGTTGGGGCGCGTTCGGCGGGACCGCCGGCGACGTCTTTACGGCGTTCGATGCGACCACGGGCGATGTCCTTCACCGGATCTCCGGGGCCGACGAGCCGGGCTCGTTGCATTCCGTTTCGATCAGCGACGACGGCACGCAGGCGTTGGCCGGCGGCAAGGCGGTGCACGCCCGGCAGTTCGGCAACGGCGGTCAGGTGTACGGGATCGAGCTGCCTTAGGCGGTTTTTACTTCTTTTTCCCTCTTCTCCTCCCCGGGAATGAGCGGGTCATTCGTCGGGCACGGCGGGGACGATCACGTTGAATGTGGTCTCGGTCGACTCGAACACGCTGCCGCGCGCACCGCCGGTGGCGGTGATCCGGTACGTGCCGGGATGGTGGTCAATGGGATCAGGAAGAAAGGGGCTGGGTTCCACCACGTTATCGGGGAGCTGGAACCGGAACGACCCCGTGTAGTCGGTGGTTCCGAAGAGCTCCACGGGGACCCAGCCCAAGAGCTCGTGCGCGAAGAACGGCAAGGCGTCGATGACCTCGTCGACTGCCGGGTCGCCGGTGGTGCGGCGGATCACGAGGTCCACTTGCGCGCGGTCGACGCTGGCGCCGTCGGAGAAACCCACGAAGACCGCTCCGTGCGGGACCTCGCCGGGCCCGAAGACCTCCTGCGCCATCTGGATGTGGGCGTGCAGGTCGTCCCAGATCGTCACTTGGGTCCATCCGCTGCGCCGGTCGCCCGCGGAGTCGGTGACGGTGACGCGCACGGTGAACTCTCCGACGTCATCGTATTCATGGGATTCGGTGGCCGTGCCGTCGCGGGTCTCGCCGTTCCCGAAGTCCCAGTCGTGGTCCACGATCGTGCGCCCGGGTGCGGGTTCGACCGTGGCGTGGAAGACGGCGGGTTCCAATCGCTGCACGGGACCTTCGGGACCGTCGAGTGTGATGAGGGGCAGGGTGCGTATGGTATCCAGGGTCCCGCCTTTTGTGATCTGGACGTAGGTGTTCGCGCGCACGTCAGTGTACGTGTCGCTTCCGCCGCCGGGCCAGTCCACCCGCACGGTGGCCGCGTCCGCATCCGCGAGACCGAAATGGAGGCGGGGGTCGTGGGTGGACATGTAGGAGCTGCCGGCCCCTTTTTCCTGCATCTGCTGCCCGGCGGCCGTGGCGGACACGGTGACCCGGGCGCCGATGGCGTCCCGGTTCACCGCGGGTTCCTGGGAGCGCAGGTCGACGTTGAGGAACCGGTTACCGATGCCTTGCCCGTTGAACAGGTGTGTGCCGGATTCCCCGGCCTCGGTCATGATGAAATCCAGGCCGCCGTCGTTGTCGTAGTCCGCCCAGGCGGCCGCGCGGGCGACCCAGGTGGAGTCGATGTCGTCCCCGATCCCGCCACGCACGGACTCGAAGTCCGCCGTGGCGTCCTGGTTGCGGTAGGCCAGAACGGGTTGGGCGGGCTCCACGAGTCCCAGATCGTCCGTGATGCCGTTGACCACCATGAGGTCCAGAAGGCCGTCGTTGTCCATGTCGAACCAGTTCGTTCCCCATCCGCTGTAGGGGTCCGCGTCGTCGAAGGGTGCGTCGCCGCCGATGTCCAGGTAGCCCTCGCCGAAGGACTGGAAGATCCCGTTGGTCTGCTGCATGAAGTTCGTGGTGACGAGGTCGTGGCGTCCGTCCCGGTCGAAATCCGCGGCGGCGGTCCCCATCCCGGAGTTCGGGTCGTTCGCATCGTTGTCCTCGTCCCGCGTGAACGTGCCGTCGCCGTTGTTGTGGTAGACGTCGTTCTCGTCGCCGTCATTCGAGACGTAAAGGTCGCTCCAGCCGTCGTTGTCCAGGTCCGCCGCGATCGCGCTCCAGGAGTCGGATTTTTCGTCATGCAGGCCCGCCTGGGTCGTGTGGTCGGTGAAGGTGCCGTCGCATTGGTTCTGGTAGAACCGGTTGTACTGCCCGGGACCGGGGCCGTTGTCGGGTGGGGGGTCGTCCGCGTCGTAGTCGGTGAAATGGGTCACGTACAGGTCGAGGCATCCGTCTTGGTCCGCGTCGAACCAGACGGCGGAGCTTGCCCAGCAGGCGTGGTCTCCGCAGGTCTTGTCGTCCAATCCGGCTTGTCCGGTGACATCGGTGAAGACGCCGCCGTCGTTTTGTAGCAGGCGGCTGCCGTTCCACCCGGCGATGAACAGGTCGGGATACCCGTTGTTCGTGTAGTCGGCGGCAGCGCATCCCTGCAGGATCCCTTGTGTGCGGGCTCCGGTGGTCCCTGTGACATCGGTGAACGTGCCGTCCCCGTTGTTCCGGTAGAGTTGGGAGTGCGGGTCGTGGAGCTGGTTCTTCTCGGGCTCGCTTTGATAGCGCGTGTTCACGAGGTACAGGTCCACCCATCCGTCCCGGTCGTGGTCCAGCCAGCATGCGCCGGGTCCGGTGATCTCCGTGAATAGGGGCGGGGGGTCCTCCAGGTTCCCGGGTCCGAGGTAGCCGGCGTGCAGGAAATCACCAAGACCCGCCTCTTCGGTCACGTTGCGGTAGACGGGCAGAGGTGTCCCGGAGCCGGATGCCAGGGGGAAGGCACCGTCCACCTGGCCCGGTCCGAGGGCTTCGTGCTGTGGTTCTGGGACCGCGGTCCCTTCCAGGGTCGAGAAGACGCTCAGGCTGACGAGAAGAAAAACGGCCCACACTATTGCACCCGAAGGCCCATGAAGGGAATTCACCGGATCCACCACCGGCACCACAAGAAAAAAATCAGACAATCCGTATATGAACCTTTCCGGGCGTCGGCAACGGCTGCCGGTATTGGCCGGTCTTTGCGTGAAACGGAATCAGACCGGCATACATATATTTCAGTTAATGCTCTGTGGATTGCTTCCCTCGGAGCTGTTCGAGGGGAGGGTGGTGCGAGATATGGTGCAACTACACGTTTTTAGGCAGGTACTGTTGATGGCTCTGGCTGCGGCGTTCGTCACGTCCGCGTTCGCTCCGGTCTCGATCGGGGATGGTTCGCGTGCTCCGATCCCCCTTCAGCCGGCGCATGAACCGGAATGTGAGAACCCGGACATGGTGCGGGAGTACATGCACCAGGCGGGTCTGGTGGAGTTCACGGAGGAACCCGACGGCGGAACGTGGGAGACCTGGTTCATCGGTCCCGGAGAGATCGACGTGCCCGCGCCGCCGTCCACGGGGTCCCTCGAAGACTTGGAGGAGCTGGCCGAGGTGCGGCTGGCCGCAGAGCTGCGTACGTCGGATGAGGCGTTGACCTCCAGGATCTATGGGCAGGTACCGGCCGGTCTGTACTGGACGGACCTCTACCTGAACCTGATCGTGGAACACGCGGACAAGGACGCGACCAAGAACCCGCCCCAGCTGGCGCGCCAGATGGCGATCTTCGAGACCGCGTTGTTCGACGCGTTCACGACGGTCTGGTTCTACAAGTACTGTTACCTGCGACCGGCGCCGTCCATGCTGGACCCGACGATCGAGACCACCGTGGAGATCCCGCCGGCTCCGTCCTATCCGAGTGAGCACGCGGCCGCGGCCGGGGTGATGGAGACGGTGATGCCGTACTTCTTCCCGTGCCACGATCCGAACGACCCGAACACCTGTGAGGAACACCCGGACTTCTGGGACGCGGAGACCTTCAACGCGACGGAGTCCCGGATCTGGGCGGGGGCGAACTATCGCAGCGACGTGGACGTGGGGTACGACATCGGCGTCCAGGTGGGCCAGGCCGTGATGGCCGAGCGGGAACAGGACGGCTACGACGCCGAGTGGGACGGCACGGGCCGGATCGAAGGGCCGTGCAACTGGCTGGAGAACCCCGAGGGCCACGGCAGCGTGGGCCCACTGGAACCCATGTGGGGCTATGTGACCCCGTTCATCATGGAGTCCGGCGACCAGTTCCGGGCCCCCCCGCCGCCGGCGTGCGACTCCGCGGATTACAAGGCCCAGTACCGGGACCTCTTCGAGGCCTCGCTGATCCTCACGGACCGTCAGAAGGGCATCTCCGATTATTGGGAGGCGGGTCAGGGCACCGTCACGCCCCCCGGGATGAACCTGGAGATCGCGTTAGAGAAGGTGCTGGAGTACGATTTGAACACGCTGCGCGCGCAGCGGGTCTTGGCGTACGTCGCGGTCGCCGAGGCGGACGCGGGCATCGCGTCATGGGATTCGAAGTACGCGTACTGGTCGGACCGGCCGATACAGGCGATCCGGCGCTTCGACTGGGACACGGACGCCGGTCTGTGCGACGACGTGGGGGAACATCCCACGTACCAGTACGGCGGGTGCTGGGAGTCCCACGCCGTGACGCCTCCCTTCCCGGGGTATGTCTCCGGGCACTCCACTTTCACGGGGGCGGGGCAGGAGACCCTGAAGTACTTCTTCCCTGAGGACGCGCCCGAGTTCAACGCGTATCAGACGGAGGCGGCCATGGCGCGCTTCTACGGCGGGATCCACCACCGCGCGGACAACGACCGAGGCGTCGAGGTGGGCCGCAGCATCGGCCACTTGCTCTGGGAACGCGCGGAGAACGACGGCGCCGACGTCTGATCGGCCCCCTGTGTCTTTTCCTTCGTCTTTTCCTTCTTTGTCTCTTCCACACGACAGGTGAACACACATGGATTCGCTGGCAAGAACACTGATGGTGGCACTGGTTCTCGCAGGTCTGATGTTTTCGGGAGCCCAGGCGAGCGAGGAAGCGGAGCCTGAAGGCGAGCCGCCTTGTGAGCCGTACCCCATCGGCCGCTGCGGGGATTACCAGCGGGAGAGCGTGATCTTCTGCTATGTGGTGGAGAACGGTCTTTACGTCAACGCGACGGACGACGAGGCCACGGGACTGGTTGACCTCACGGGCAACGCGGAGGAGGAGACGGGTCTGCCCCCTGCGGACGAAGCCTCGTACTACGTGCGTACGGCTCCGGCGGAGGCGTTCGTGGGGGATCCGTTGGGTGCCCCGCTGCCGCTCGGTACGCTCTACGAGGAGACGAACTTCGTGGGGGGCCTGCAACCGCAGGATTTCAAGTGCGGCAAGTGGGTGTGGTTCGCGGAGTGCATCCCCCAGCAATGGATGGGTCCCACCGGAGTGTTCTCGCAGCCCGCGGACCAACTTTACGGGTAGGGGGATCATCATGACCCCGCCACGCCCGTTGGTGCTTCTGCTCTGGGTCTCGTTCGTGCTCACGTCCGCGGGGCCGGGCATGGTCGCGGGCGCGCACGCGCCGGTAACGAGCCAGGCGCCATCGGGAGACGTTGGGGAGTGGACGCTTGACGAGGCCCCGCGTGCCGGAGCGGTCCAGGTGATCGGGGGCAACCAAGAGGTCTTGGTGGCGGTGCTCGGCGACGGTCGGCTGATCCGGAGCACGGACGGGGGTGATGGCTGGGACCTGATCGCGGGGATCGGTTCGCTGGCCAAGTCCCGCGTGTCGTTCAGTCCGGCGGATCCGGACACGGGGTATCTGGCGTCTGTAGGGGGTGTATGGCGCACGCAGGACGCGGGGGTGTCCTGGACGCATGTGTTGCCGGTGGAGCGCGCGGCCCGGCTGGATGTTTCTTCGACGGGTGCCGTGGCGGTCGGTGTGCGTCTGGCCGACGGGTCGAACCATGTGCTTTTGTCCAGGGACGCGGGGGGTTCTTGGGGAGACCTGGGCGCACCGATTCCGACGGGGGACCCCATCTGCGGAATCGCGTTCGGGGCTTCCGATGACGCCGTGATGGCGATGACGGACCGGCAGTCCTGGTATACGCAGGACGCGGCGCTATGGGTGGAGACCCCGGGGTCGGGTCTGGATTTCGTGATCGAGCCGGGTGGGACGGTGTGGCGGTTGGACATGGGGGACCTGGAGAAGACGGTGGACGGCGGGGCGAGTTGGCAGGAAGTGGTGCCGCCGGGGGATGCGACCACGGGGGGAGCGCACCCGGACGGCGGGATCTATCTGGCCACGGCGCAAGGATTGTCCCTGACCCGCGACGGGGGCGGGTCCTGGCAGAACCTCCACCACGGGGACCAGGTGTTCGACTCCACTTCCGTTCTGGCCGATCCGGGGGACCCGGATGCCGTCTTCGTCACGGATGCGCGCGTCGGGTTGGCGCGCATCCAGGAGGACGGCGAGGGGGTGGCGTGGTACGCTGGGCGGTCCCTGCCGTTTTTGGATCCAGTGGCGATGCGGGACGTGGTGACCCGGGATGACCAGGTGGCGGCGGTGGGCGGGAAGGGACTGTTCATGCGGGGACCGGAAGGCCGCTGGCGGCATACGGGGGCAGGTTTGGGGGCGGTGGACCCGTTGGGCGTCGTGGCGGTGTCCGCGGAGGGGACCCATGTGTATGCAGCAGGTACGGGGCCTACAGGGGCGCCGGCGGTGGAGGTGAGCAGGAACGGAGGTCGAACGTTCACGAGCGTGGTGATGACCGCACCGCCGGGTCCCGTGACGCACCTGGTGGTGGATCCTTCGGATCCAACACGCGCGGTCCTGTCCTCAAGAGACGGCGATGTGGATCGATTGCTCGAGACCACGGACGGCGGTGGCAGCTGGCAGCCGGCCCTTCCGGACGTGCCGTTGGACGTGACAGGGTTGGCGTGGCACGGATCCAGTGGGGCCTTGCTCGTTGCCACTTCCACCGGGGGTCTTGTGCGCATGGGTGGGGTCTGGTCTCCCTTGGTCGCGGAGGGTCTCACGACGGTGGCCGCAGGCTCGGGCCATGTCGTGGCGACGGGGCTTTTGATGCACTGGCAGAGTGTTGCGCCGGCGACTCCCGTGGTTGTGCCGGTGGACCGGGACGCTCCGGCGGGCGCGACCAGCCTGGTCGTATGGAAGCAAGAGGTCTGGTCGCTCGCGTCCGGATTGTGGCGGTGTCCGTTGCAGGAGGGGCCGTGCGGCTCGTACGAGGTCCCCGGCATCGCTATCGAGTCGCTGGGGGTCTCGGCGGACCAAGTCTATTTGGCGACAGGCGACGGGCTCTTCTCCGCTCCATGGGACGAGGGGCACAAGAAGTGACACCGGGGGGCGGCCGCGGGGCCGGATGTCGGGCGGTATCGACCACTCGCCGTGTCGCCGGGACAAAGATTATCTAAACAGAGCGGGTTGCAGCAGTGAGGCGCCGGTTCTGGTGCAGGTGCGGTGCTTGAGGCTGGTGTCGATGATGTTCAATAATCAGTGGTCTGCGTCGTGGCTTGTATTGGGATTGTTCGTTTTGTCGCTCTACGGGGCGCTCCCGGCGGGAGCGGACCATCCGGACACGGAGCCGGTCCATGTGCTCACGAACGCGGAGTTTCACGCGGATCATGAGGGCGGGTACCGGGAGTTCGATTGCGACCCTGAGCTCCAGTTCGCGCTTTTGGTGACGGATTATCCGGGCTGCGGGGATTTCGGCGGTGAGCACACGCTGCTGGGCTTCGGTCTGATCTTCATGGGATTCCGCTCGCAGGAGGCGGGCAATGTGGGCCCGGTGCCCTTGACAGGGACGATCCAGGCCTTGTTGGAGTGGTCCGGGGGGGAAGTGGAGCTCCTTTGCACCTGGGATGAAGGAGAGTTCCTGGGCTGCGAGTGGAACATCGACGCTTGGCCCACGTTGGGTTCGACGTTCGAATTCTCGTGCCAGAGCCTGGAAGGTTCCCTCGGGAACTGGGGCGAGTGCTTCGTGGGGCACCAATAGGGCCCGTGGAGTTCCACCAGGAACGCAACGTCACGGGCATTCGTCCAGCCGGAGCGTCTAGTCGGATCCGAGAGAGTAAAGGCTCGGGCCATGTGGAGCTCCAATCGGCGATGTTCACCATCGCGGTCAGGAAAGGACGCACCGAGTACCAGAATCCAGCGCCTCATGACACTCTGTGTGAGTTTGTCTACCCTGGTCGAGGTTCCCAGAGACTTGCCCCCTGATGTCTGGTTTGCCGGGATTCCGCATGCAGTAGCTCCTCCAGGGCGACCGATTCGCTCAGGTCCACGTCGAGCCTCGAGCCGCTCTTCCATGTGGTCGGGCCGGTTCGAAGGGACCCGTTGGAGGCCTTCCTGGGCGCTCCATGGGGGTGATCGCGCCCGGTCTCCTCCAGGAGGCGGTGTTTCATGAATGGCGGGTCAAGGGGCCTTGCCGGTAAGGGCTGTGTTTCGCCACCCCCAGCACACAGATGTTTGTTACGAATGTATAAAAAAAAGAATGAGCTCAACGGTTTCGGCCACTTGCAAGGAGGAAACGGTACGAAAAATATTTTACCCCGCTTGCCGTGCGGCCCCACGGTATGGCGGTCCAGGTGGTTGCCAAAAAGTAGCCACGATGGAGTGCCAACTAGAATAGGAGGTATGAACAAATGAACAAAACAATCGTGACAGCAGTGGCTGTAGGCCTGGTCGCCATGGCGGCATCCGCCGTGACGACCTCCGCAAGCGAACCGGAAGTCCTGTGGTACTTCGACACTCCCGACGGCATCGTGACCGTCGCGGAGGGGGAATTCGATCAGACCTGCACGGCTCAGGCAGCCGGTCTGCTCGGTGACTTCTACTGCAACAACGGAGACCATGTGCGCACCGCGTTGTTCTTCGGGCACGGCTGCCGCGCCCAGGCGGACTACACGGGCACCATGGAGTCGATCCTCGCCCACGACGGCGACAACCGGCACTTCCAGTGCACCTACGAGAACGGAGCGATCACGGCCGTCAACGGCTTCGGGGCCTTCCCGGGCCTCGGTGCGGAACTGCGCCATGACTGCTGGTCCTATGAGGTCGGCACGGCCCAAGATACGCCTTTGATCCCGGGCTTGGGCACGGTCCTCACCGGCGGCGAGGCGCAGACCGACCCCCACGGTGTCCCCGGTGGAGTGGGGACCTGGGGCTGCGAGCTCCTGAACTAGGCGAATCCGTTTCTTTCCGATCTCTTCCCCGTTCTTTTCCTTCTTTTGGTGGCCGTTTTTTGTTCGACCCCGTTTCCCACGTTGGACGCCGCCTTGTTGTTCGGCCCGGCCATGATCGCCCCGCCGCACAGGCAAGGAAGACTGATGGACAACAGGGGTCACGCTAACCAGAGAGAGCGGGTAGAAGGATGGGATGAGAGTATGGGTCCCGTTCTGTTGGCTATCAGAACACGGGCACCACGGCGAGCGCGTACGGTTGGTCGATCGCGGAACTTCCCGGGTCCGCGTCTTCCTGCACCGACGCCGCGAGCACGGTGATCGAGATCGTCTCCTGGCCGGTGAGGACCTCTTCCGGGATGACCACTTTCTCCAGGTTGTTCAACCGGTCGGGGATCCCGGGCAGGGAGTATTCGGCCTGGTTGAGCCCGAAGTTGCCCCAGTACAAGGGCAATCCGGCGGGGCCTTCCACCAGCAGGTCCAGGTCGTTGACGAGGGTGGCCTGGGCGTTCGGGCTGGCCGGGGGGTCGGTCCAGGTGAGGCTGACGTGGAGTTCCGTGGTGCCTTCAGGGACCGTGTACTCGTGCACGAAGGTCTCGCCCGTGCCCAGGGACCGTTCCTTGTCTGCCAGGAGCACGTTCTGGCCGGCATCGGCCAGCGTGTGCAGTTGTGGAGCACCCCAGCCCTGGACGTCACGCTTGTAGGGTTCCACGGCCCATTTTGCGGGCCCGTTGAAGTGTTCCACTTGGGTGGGTTCGTAGGTGTGTGCGCTGGCGGTCAAAAGCGCTTTCGCCGCGGCGGGGCTTCCCTGGCCGGAGGGGTTGGGCCCGAAGAGGCCTTCGTTCATCATCTGGTTCACGATGGCGACGGCGCCCGCGTTCACCGGTGTGGCGCCGCTTGTGCCGCCGAAGCCGGGGGTATAGCCGCTGCCTGTGGTCGTCGTCAGGATGCGGTCGTAGGGACCGGCCAGTTCCGGCTTGATCCGTCCGTCCGCGGCGGGTCCAGTGGACGCGCGGCTGCCTCCCCACCAGTAGTCGTCGCCCATGTCCGTGTTGTCACTGTGGTAGAGCGCGCCCACGCTGATGATGTTCTTCGCCATGGCTTCCCGCCGGGCGCATTCGGGGCCGCAGTTCGACATGGACTGCAGGCCCAAGACGTCCAGGTCGTCCACGATCTGGTCCATCTCCACGGAGTGCGAGTCGTACGTGTTGTCTTTGGGGACGCCGCGGCCCCAGGAGTGGGTCTGGAAGACGCCGCCGTAGTCTTCCGCCACGTTGGAGGCGTGTTGATAACGCGACATGCCGGATGAGTACCATGCGAACGTCCCTTTGGCGCCGGGGGCCATCCCGACCGCGTTCGCATTGCCGGTGCCGTCACCGAAGACGATGCCGTACACCGCGGTGCCGTGCGTCGCTATTGTGGACGGCCCGTCGACCTCCAACAAGGAAGCCTGGAAGTCCGGGTGGGTGTCCTGCAGGCCGGAGTCCATGACCTGGCCGACGACGCCCGTGCCGTCGAATCCCAGAGGGGCGGACTGGACGGCGTCGGCGCCGGTGTATTCGCGGATGTTGTCCATGTCCGTTTCCACTTCGTCGCTGGTGGGGTTGATCCACCGCACCTCGGGGTGCGCCGCGAGCTCGGCGATCTTCTCGGTGTCCATGCGGAGTGTGAGTCGGTTCAATGGGTCTTCGCGTTCAAGGAGTACCCCGCCAAGTTCGAGGGCGCGATGCTCGACTTGGTCGAGTGCGCCCTCGAAACCCGGCATGGTGAGTACATGCATCAGTAAGGTTCCTGGTTGTTCGGTGATTCCGGGTTCCACCTTGCTTGCGGGATGGAACAGGGTGACGTCGTGGACGAATTCCAGCGCGGTGAGCTCTTGTTCGTCGGCCTCGGGGCCGAGGCGCGCGATCACGTGGTTCACGGGGAGGTAGCCATGGAGGGTGACGTCGCTGCGGGCCAGCGCATCCTGCCACTCGTCGATCATCGGGGTAGCGAGGGAGAGGATCCGATACGGGTCGTCTTCGCTGGGCCCGGTGGATGTCGTGGCTACGTCGTGCGCGTGACGCAGCATCAACTCGCGCGCGGCGGGCAGGTGGGAAGACCAGACGCCGGCTTCGCGGGAGATCACGACCCGGGGGTCCTCGACGGCCTGCGCAAGCGGGGTCGAGGTCGCCGGGGCTCCGTAGGGCCGGTCCGTGACCACGTTGAAGGTGACGAATGTGACCCCTTCCGCTTCGTCGGCCGCCACTTCGGTCACGGGGCCTTCGCCCTGGGTGATCGTCTTTTTGTCCAGGCAGACACGCTCGCCCATTGCCGCGGCGCCCTTGGTGAGCACACACGGGTCATCGAGGGTCCCTGCAAGCGGATTTTCCTCAGTGAACGCGCCCGGTGCACTGGATGCCACCAAGAGCGCGACCATCGTCAAGCTGCCGAAAACCATGAAGTAGTTCTTCATAAAGCACCACGCCTTGGTGTACACAGCCCTTGCCGGGGAATAAACTTTGCGAAGTAGAAACGTGAAACGGCATGCTCCAGCCGAGCAATGATGTCACCGAACCGGATTTATCTACCAACAAACGGTCGATTCCACGAACGGGGTTAAGCACGTTTCCTTTTGTCGGTGGACGAGAATCTCCAATGCTAACAGGTTTTTTCCAAAAAAGAAAAGGTCGTACTCCATATGGGCCCCTTGCTGCGGACCCGGTGCGAATGAAAACCGTTAACCACGACGCATCGTTGGCCGGTCCGATATCCCATGAACGCACGAATGGTGATTGTTGCCCTGGTGGGCATGCTTGTGGCGTGGTCTGCGTTTCCCGCAGATGCGCAGTCGACTGACGAACGGGAACCGACGCTTGCCGAGGGCCTGGTCCCGGATGAGATCGTGATCGGTTTCGAGGGCGCGATCCCGGCGGACGCCGCGTCGTGGATCGAGGAGCAGGGTGGAGAGGTGCTCATCGTCGAACCCAAGGTTTCCTGGGTCAGTGCCTCGTTCGGTTCCCAGCAGGAGGCGGATCAGGCCATCGCGGCCGCCTTGAGCCGTTCCGATGTCCGGTGGGCCGAGCATGACGGCTACGTCTCCACGATGCACGTCCCCAACGACCCCATGTATGGCAGTCAGTGGGGCTACCCCGTCATCAACGCCCCGCAGGCGTGGGACACCCAGCAGGGCAGCCACGATGTGAGCGTGGCCATTCTGGACACGGGCACCGAGGGCAGTCATCCCGACCTGGCAGAGAACATCTGCGGGCCGCACGCGGAGTTCGTCACAGGATCCCCCGATCCCCTGAGTCCTTTCCACTTCCACGGCACGCACGTCGCCGGCACGGTCGCTGCGGTGAACGACAACGGCGTCGGGGTCGCAGGCACGAGCCAATCGTGCATCATGGCCGGCCAGGTGCTCGGGGCGAGCGGTGGCGGGCAGTGGACCTGGGTGGCCGCCGGGATCACTTGGGCGGCGGACAACGGCGCCCACGTCATCAGCATGAGCCTGGGTGGCGCCGGGGGCGACATCTCCGTGCAGGAAGCGGTCGCCTACGCATACGGGGTCCAAGGCGTGTTGATCATCGCATCTGCCGGCAACAGCGGTTGTTTCGGAGGCGACACCGTGGGTTACCCGGCGCAGTATTCCGCCGTCATGGCCGTGGCATCGCTGGATTCCGCGACGAGCACGTCCGGATTCTCCAGCTGCGGTCCCGACGTGGAGATCGCGGCACCGGGCAGCAGTGTTCTGAGCACGTGGACCAACGGCGGTTACGGCTACGCCAGCGGGACGTCCATGTCGGCGCCCCACGTGGCCGGTGTGGCGGCGCTCGTGATGAGCGAACACCCCGAGCTCTCCGCGTCTGACGTGCGCTGCGCACTCGCGTTGAGTTCAGACGACATCCTGGCGTCCGGTGTGGACCACCAGACCGGTTGGGGTCGGTTGAACGCGGAACGTGCGGTGGCTCTCGACATCGATCCGCTCACGCTCCTCCAGGCCACGAGCAACCCGAATGCGCTCTCGTCCTGCACCCCGGAAGCGGTGAACGCGATCCTGAGCGCCGCGGGGTAGTCGTCAGCAAGCCAGGTTGATCTTACCCGGGACCTGCATGGAGGTGGCGTTGAGGGCCCCATGCAGGTTCCCGGGTTCGATACCAAACAACCACGGTTCTCCCGTCATATTGCCGATTCTCCATATCGTGCGGAAGCGGTTGGTTCCTTTCCGCTCGACTCCGACGAAAATTCCATTAGGGGGTTTCCTGTATGACCACCCGCCGTGGCGGTTTATCCACAGTTGCATTGACTGGCGGTGGCCCGTACGCGGCTTTGGAGGTATGACAAATGAACAAACTGGCAATTGGAATCGCTGGTGCCTTGGTTCTCGCCATGGCGCTCAGCGGCACGACGACCGCAGCGACGCTTCCTGCGGACCATGAAGGAACCGGCTTCGAGGTGGACAACCCGTTCATCTGTAGCGCACCGAGCACCGCCGAGGCCTTGTTGACGGACACCGGGAACGCGCTCCCGGCGACCTGTGACAACGGCGAGTACCAGCGCACCACGTCGATCGGGATCTCCCACGGGTTCACCGGGGTGCCTTACGCAGAAGAAGGCTGGACCGGCCACTTCGAGAGCTGGCTGATCCATGACGGCGACGACCGCGGCTTCCGCTGCACGTTCGAAGCGGGCACGCTCGTGGCCTGCGCGGGCCTCGGTGGCTCGTTCCCCGGCATGGAACCCTTCGCACACGAATGCCGCGCCTTCGAAAGCGGCACGGGCCTCGAGCTGCCGATCGCGGCGCACGACTGGGGCTGCGCGGTCAGCGGCAACATCGAGCCGGTGGCCTAAGCCCGGACATGGCTTTTCCGCTCGTCTCTTCCCCTCCTTTCTCCATTCTTTTCGGTCTCTTGATGTTCTGGGAAGGGGCCTTACCTGTTTTTCGCGCCGCTCTCCATGGGGGTTCCCCCGTCATATTGCCGTTTTCTCATGCCATTGAACTAGGAATCGATTTGATTCCGGACTTGTAGGGAAAAAGGACTTTAGCAAGGAGCGGGTTGGTCCGCTGGTCGTGGCGGTTCGGTAAGGCTCTTTGGTTTCGCTTTTTGCTGGACCTCGCACGGCGTCGGAGGTACAACAACATGAACAAACTGGCAATTGGAATCGCTGGTGCCTTGGTCCTCGCCATGGCGCTCAGCGGCACGACAAGCGCAGCGACCCTTCCCGCGGACTACGAGGGGAACAACGTCGAAGTGGACAACCCCTACGTATGTAGCGCACCGAGCACACAGGAAGCGCTCCTGGCGGGCGACCCGAACGCGCTCCCGGCGACCTGTGACAACGGGGACTATGTCCGCTCCGGCTTCGGCCTGAGCCACGGCTTCTCCGCCGTCCCCTATGCCGCAGAGAGCTGGACCGGCCACTTCGAGAGCTGGCTCGTCCACGACGGCGACGACCGCGGCTTCCGCTGCACGTTCGAAGCGGGCACGCTCGTGGCCTGCGCGGGTCTCGGCGGCGCCTTCCCGGGAATTGGTAGCACATTCCACCACGAGTGCCGCGCCTTCGAAAGCGGCACGGGTCTCGAGCTGCCGATCGCGGCGCACGACTGGGGCTGTGCGGTCCTCGGCGACGTCACGCCCGCATAGGATTCTCGGTGTGGATCCATTCTTTTTCCTTTCTCCTTCTCTTTATTTCCAGCTTTTTTTGAACCGATGTTGGGTCTGCACGCGTTTGTAAACCCAATCCTGGCGACTGGATGTCCATCGTGGCGCGATGCTGCTGATTCCATTGCGACCCGATGCCGTCACGTGATGACTGGCCGTTTCCGCGTCGGTCCAAACGGACAAACATTTTGCGAATCATGTAGTAATGCACCAAGGGTTCAATGGGCACCCCGCGACTTGCTGATTCCATAGCGGTCTCATCCGTTGTACGGGCGTGTCTCGGAAAACATGATAAACTTGAGATATCCGCGATCTTGCTCAATCCGGATTCAGCGGCGACATCCTTACCGGGAAGCGGATAAGGTAGGTACATCGCATTGGCTCGTCAACGGTATATGCGTGACATGGTTTTGTTTGCCTTTCGCGAGCGAAAGCAAGGGATGCATGCAAAAATTTATCTGGCGTCCAACATTCCCCGTTCACGGTGTGGCGCTCAAGTGCGTGCTGGGTCTTCTTGGCGCGGCTTGGATCGACACACCATAATGGAGGTATGACAACATGCAAAAAACCGTCATCGTAGTGATGGCACTCGCTTTGGCGCTGGTAACGTTTCCGGCGACCAACGTGACTGCTGAAGAGCGAGACCGTGAATACACGCTGACCATCGGAGACGTATCTGGTGCCCAACCGGACCACAGTACGACCTGCTCCACAATGGCCCTTTTGGTGCTCGACCTGCCCCCGTGTGGCGAAGAAGACCACGACAGCGGGTGGTTTACGGGGCTCACCATCGGATTCCCTGGCGTCAACGGCGACGTCACGGGGACTACGGTCGTGACGCTCAACGACGGGGACGTGGAGTTCGCGTGCACGTGGAACGCCGGCCAGATCTCAAGTTGCGAGATCCGGGCGGCCAACTGGCCCGCCCAGGGCCAGCCGTTCACGTCCACGTGCTTCTCTGAGGCCGGGGCGCTCGGCAACTGGGAATGCTTCGTCGAGCACACTTGATCGGCGGGTGAAGAGATTGCCCGGTTCTTTTCCCTTCATTCTTCCCCCGTTCGATGGACGGGCAGACCGACCGCGTTTTCTTTTCGGTCACCGGCCGTCATGGGCGCCGGGCTGGGTTCTTCTGGATTGATGCCGGCTGCGAGGCCCCGATGGATGCCCGGGTCCAGGAGGGTGGGGTGGAGTCCTCCACCGCCATGCTCAAAGAGCCACCGGGGACTCGGCGGGCCCTGTGCCCCGCTCGAAGCGCGACAAGGTCCTGTTCCTGGACCGCGACGGCGTGATCAGTGAGCACGTGTGGCCGGCGCCGCGCTCGTGGAAGGCGTTCCGGTTCATGCCGGGGGGTGGTGGCGTGCTTGACGGAGGCGACCCGGGCCGGGCGGCGCATCGACATGGTGACGAACAAGGGGTCAATGGGGCTGCGCTACATTTCACCTCGTACGTCCGCTGAGATCAATGCGTTCATGGTGCGGGACCTGGCCAAGCATGGGGCCGTGGTGGAACGGGTCTATGCGTGCAATCACGTGCCGCATGGCCTTTGTTCATGTCGTACCTGAAGACCGAGGTGTGCTGGATAGTAGGCGAAAACGCCATGGAGTGGGTCGTCGGTGACACGACCCCGGCAACCGGCGGGTTGCCTCCTTTCCTCGGCACGGTGGGGGTCGGGAGACCCGATTCCGTTCCAAAAATACTTGTAGGGCTGGTGAGTGCCTGTCCTGTCGCCTCCGAGGCGGCGGGTGGA